>JABLXY010000004.1:47500-347500 GCA_013177795.1 Syntrophaceae bacterium
TCAGACCTGTCTCGAGGCGCATCCGGTAGCTCTCGGCCGCCAGCATCCGGTTGACGCTGAAGTGACGCCCGATGTCCCGGAGGAACTCGATGTA
This sequence comes from Syntrophaceae bacterium, assembly GCA_013177795.1. Taxonomy (NCBI): domain Bacteria; kingdom Pseudomonadati; phylum Thermodesulfobacteriota; class Syntrophia; order Syntrophales; family Syntrophaceae; species Syntrophaceae bacterium. Next base: position 47,595 of record JABLXY010000004.1, read on the forward strand.
TTTGAGCGGCAGCAGCCAGTCCGCGTTGTTGACCAGCAGGGCCCTCCCCTCCCCGAAATCCAGGTATTGGGAGAGCTGCCTCTTGATGGCCTCGGCGTTTTCTTCGACCTTCTCCCTCGAGAGGACCTGGCGCATCTCGGTCTTGCCGCTGGGGTCGCCGATCATGGCCGTCCCTCCGCCGACCAGCGCGATGGGCCTATGGCCGCTTCGCTGCATGTGGGCAAGGGACATGATGGGCACGAGGCTCCCGATGTGGAGGCTCGTTGCCGTCGGGTCGAACCCGATGTAGCAGGTCACCTTCTCGCCGGCCAGGATCCGGCGGGCCTCGGCCTCGTCGGTCACCTGCTCGATGAAGCCTCTCTCCGCCAGTACATCGTAGACGCTCTTCATAAAAACAACCGCGAAGTTGAGAAGTTAGAAAGAAGGGAAGATACGAAAAAAATGGGGGTTTTTCAATCCCTTTTTTCGTTTGCGCTCATGGCTGCTGATTTCCCGGGCTTCTCAGCTTCCCCGACTGTGTTATTCCTTGATTCTCACATTCACCCGCTCGATGGACCGGGCCCTCCCGTTCTGCGGGTCCACCGCAACGACGACACCCTGGAGGCGGGTGTCGCCGCGGGCGACCTCGAAGCGGCAGGGCATCCCCGTGAGGAACCGGTCGATGATCATCGCTTTCTCGATGCCGATGACCGAGTTGTGCGGTCCCGTCATGCCCACGTCGGAGATGTAGGCCGTGCCCCCCGGAAGGATCGTCTCGTCCGCGGTCTGAACGTGTGTGTGGCTTCCCAGGACGGCGCTGGCTTCCCCGTCCAGGTACCAGCCCATGGACTGTTTCTCCGAGGTGGCCTCGGCGTGCATGTCCACAATGATGACGGGCGTCTGCCGCCGGAGGCCCTCCAGAAGGCCTTTGACCGTGCGGAAGGGACAGTCGGCGGGGTGCATGAAGACCCGTCCTGCGAGGCTCACCACCGCGACGGGATTCCCCGCGGCCGTATGCACGACGGCATGGCCGATCCCGGGGCAGGCCTCGGGATAGTTGGCGGGCCGCAGGAGGTTCGGGTACTCGTCGATGAAGCCCAGGACTTCTCTCTTGTCCCAGACGTGGTTTCCCGTGGTGAGCACGTGAATCCCGCATTCCAGGAGCTCGTCCACGGTGTCCCGCGTGATGCCGAAGCCCGCGGCGGCATTTTCGCCGTTGGCCACGACCAGATCGATGCCGCGTTCTCTCACGAGCCCCGGCAGGAGCTCCCGCACGGCGCGGCGCCCCGGCCGCCCGACAATATCCCCGATGAACAGGATCTGCATGGGACCCGTCTTATCTCGCGAAGTCCGTCACCCTCGTTTCCCGGATGACGGTCACCTTGATCTGACCCGGGTAGGTCAGTTCGGACTCGATCTTCTTGACGATGTCCTTGCAGAGGATGAGGGATTCGTCATCGGAGATCTTGTCGTTCTGCACAAGGATCCGGATTTCCCGGCCCGCCTGGATGGCGAAGCACGACTCGACGCCGTTGAAGGACTTGGCGATACCTTCGAGTTCCTGGAGCCGCTTCACGTAGGTCTCGAGCATCTCCCTGCGGGCGCCCGGGCGGGCCGCCGAGAGGGTGTCCGCCACCTGCACGAGGACGCCCAGGATGCTGTTGTTGCGGCCGTCGTCGTGATGGGTCGCGATGGCCTCGACGATGCGCTCGTGCTCCCCGAAGCGCTTGGCGTACTCGGCCCCGAGCTCGGCGTGCGTGCCCTCCAGCTTGTGGTCCACGGCCTTGCCGATGTCGTGCAGCAGCCCGGCCCGCTTCGCTTCCCGCACATCGAGCCCCAGCTCCGAGGCCATCATGCCCGTCAGGTGGGCCACCTCGATGGAGTGCTGGAGAACGTTCTGGGAGAAGCTGGAGCGGTACTTCAGCTTGCCGAGCAAGGTGATGAGCTCGGGATGGATGTCATGCGCCCCGACGTCGAAGGAGGCCCGCTCCCCCGTCTCCTGGATGATCTTGTCCACCTCGCTCTGCACCTTGCGGACCACTTCCTCGATGCGGCCCGGGTGGATCCGGCCGTCGCTGATGAGGCGCTCGAGGGAGATCTTCGCCACCTCCCTGCGCACGGGATCGAAGGCGGAGAGCACCACGGCCTCCGGCGTGTCGTCGATGATCAGATCGACCCCCGTGGCGGCCTCGATGGCGCGGATGTTGCGGCCCTCGCGGCCGATGATCCGGCCCTTCATTTCGTCCGTCGGGAGACTGACCACCGACACGGTGCTCTCGGCCACGAAATCCCCGGCGTAGCGCTGGATGGAGTAGGCGAGGATCTCCTGGGCCTTCTTGTCTGCGATGCGCTTGGCCTCCTCTTCGGCCTTTCGGATGAGGATGGCCGCCTCGCGCTTGGCCTCCGCCTCGAGGGACTGGATGAGCTGGGCCTTGGCCTCCTCGGCCGTGAGCCCGGCGATCTTTTCGAGCTTCTCCTTCTGGTCATCGATGATCCGGTTGAGGCGCTCGTGCTTCTCCTGCAGCGCGCTTTCCTTCTGCTGGAGGGCCTTCTCGCGGTTCTCGATGTTGCTCTCCTTCTGTACGAGCATGTCGATCCGCTTTTCCTGGTTCTCCTCCTTGGAGCGCAGGCGCGCCTCGAGCTTGTCGAGCTCGGCCTTGCGGTCCCGCGCCTCCCGCTCGAACTCGGCCTTCGTCTTCAGCAGGCTCTCCTTGGCCTGGAGAACCGCCTCCTTCTTGATGTTGTCGGCCTCCTTCTTGGCCTCCTCGACGATCCGGACGGCAAGATTCTCGGAGGACTGCATTTCCCGCGTGATCATCTTCCGGATCAGGTATCCGAAGGCGATACCGGCGATCAGCGATGCGATGGCGATGATGACAGGTAAAAAGTCCAAACGAGGTCACCTCCTTATCCATGATGGCAAGGGAAGACCGATGCGTGGATGTCGATCCTTCCGCTTCAGTGCCTTGGAATCCATTCAGACGGGAGTCGAGGCGGGACAAACATGAGCAATGTCGGGGGGTTATTCTTTTGGAGCGGGGCAAAAAAGAATCCCCCGCCTATGCCGTGTTAACGAATAACCTTGAACCTTGTCAACAAGGTGGGCGCCCTGTGTGTGGAGTCAGGCTTTCCTCTCGGGACCTGCACACTTCCTACCAGGGAGGGCTCCCTGTCATCAGGTGTTAGCTCAAAGGATTTTGTTAATCACGCACATCGCAGGGGAATGTTCTTCCCGTTACCTTCCCGGTCGATGAGGTGGATCAGTTCCTCCGACCGGGTTTCCAGCTGATTGCAGATCGTCTCCTGTTCGCCCCGAAGCCGAATCAGCTCATCGGCCAGATTCAGGGCGACCAGCATGACGATGTTCAGAGTCGTCAAGTTCCTTGAGGCGCGTTTGATTTCCTCCGCTTTGTTGTTGATCTGCTCCACGATCCTCAAAACATGGTCATCACTGGCATCACTCAGCACGGAGACGTTATGACCCATGATTTTGAGATCAAACCTTTTTTTCAAACAACAACCCCGATGTCTGCTCTGATGCGTTTATATCCTCCAGCAAATCCAGTAGCGTGTCCACCTTCTGTCTGACGGAATCCCTTTCCTCGTTGAGTTTGGCGATCTTGCTGTTTGCCTCCCTGACTTCTCCGCTCTTTATTTCGACTAGCTCTTCTAACTCCTTTAATCTCTTCCTCAGTGCCTGATGTTCCTCGACGAGTCCCTTTATCCTCTGCTCGAGTTCCCTGAACTTGACGAGTTCCACGATGCCGTTCTACCTCTCCTCCGTGCCTCCCGGATCCGGCCGGGAAAAAGTCGTGCTTTGATTGAAGCTTATGTTCAATTTTTCCAAAAAGTCAAGCGGCTTTTTCTCTGCCGGTTCCCTGTCCCCGAGGGTCTGGAAGTAGGCCGAAACGGCCGCGAGAACATTGTCCTTTCCGGTAATCGTCCCCGCTCCCTTCCGGAAGGCCGCGCTCCCCCTGAGCCCCCTGGTGTACCAGAACAGGTGCTTCCGGAAACTCTTTATGCCCGTGAGTTCCCCGTATCGCGCAACGGACAATTCGAGATGCTCCCCGATGACCGAGCGCTTTTCATCGAGGTTTGCAAGTTCGATGCCCTCGCCTGCCAGGTGCCTGAGCGTGTTCCGGAAGATCCAGGGGTTCCCCAGGGCCCCCCGCCCGATCATGATCCCGTCGCACCCCGTCTGCCCGAGCAGGGCCGAGGCATCCCCGGGGGTCGCGACGTCCCCGTTGCCGATGACCGGGATTTTCAAGGCCGCCTTGACCTCGGCGATCACGGACCAGTCCGACCGCCCGCCGAACCCCTGCAGGGCCGTCCGCGGGTGAACGGCAATGGCGTCGGCGCCTTCCCCCTCGGCGATCCGGGCGATCTCGAGGGCGTTTTTCTCCTTCGGCGACCAGCCTGCCCGAATCTTGACGGTCAGGGGGATCCGGACGGAGCGGCGAGCCTCCCGAACGATGAGGCGGACCCGCCCGGGGTCCCGCATCAGGGCCGCGCCGGCACCCCTGCGGATCACGGGCTTCACGGGGCAGCCCATGTTGATGTCCACGGCGTCCGCAAGCCCCCGTTCTTCGATGATCGAAGCCGCCGCGGCCAGCACGCCGGGATCGGACCCGAAGATCTGGGCGGTCAGGGGCCGGTCGCCCGGGCCGCTGCGCAGCAGGTCGAGGGTCTTCCTCTGTCCCCGCACGATCCCGTCGGCGCTGACCATCTCCGTGTAGCACAGACCGCAGCCGAAGCGCCGGACGATCGTCCGGAACGGAAGGTCCGAAATCCCCGCCAGCGGGGCCAGGATGAGGTTGTTGGGCAGATCGAGGGCTGCGATTTTCATCGGTTCACACCCTTCGGATTTCGCTTCTACCTTAGGGGGCAAGGGGCGCCATTGCAAGGAAAAAACTTCTCATCCGCCGGTGTCCGTGCTATAAACGGGCCGCTTTTTGCAAGGTTGCCGCAATGGGTTTTCACGCATGAATCCGGCGCCTTCGGGCGGAGGTTGTCCCCTATGGCAGAGACGGAAAGAACGCTGTTCGGCACCGACGGGATTCGGGGTGTCGCCAACCGTCACCCCATGACGCCGGCGCTCATGCTTCGGGCCGGCATGGCCGTTGCGAGCCTCTACCGCAACGCCGCCCGCAGGCACCGCATTCTCATCGGCCGTGACACGCGGCTCTCCGGCCCCATGATCGAGGATGCCCTCGCGGCGGGGATCTGCTCCATGGGCGTCGACGCGCTGACCGTGGGGGTGCTCCCCACGCCCGCGGTGGCCTTTCTCACCCAGGACATGAAGGCGGACGCCGCCATCATGATCTCGGCCTCCCACAATCCCTTCGAGGACAACGGGATCAAGATCTTCCAGGGCAACGGCCTCAAGCTCCCCGATGCCGCCGAGGCGCGCATCGAGGCCCTCATGGCCTCCGGCAGCCTCGGCGAGTCGGCGCCGTCCGGCGCCTCGATCGGCCGCACGAGGGAGATTGCCGGGGCCGAGGGGCGTTACGCCGTGTTCCTGAAGAACGCCTTCCCCAAGACCCTCTCGCTGGAGGGGCTCCGGGTGGTCGTCGACTGCGCACACGGCGCGGGGTACCGCATTGCCCCGCTCGTCCTCGAGGAGCTGGGTGCCGAGGTGATCCCCATCGCCAACAGCCCCGACGGAAAGAACATCAACCTCAAGTGCGGGGCCACTCACCCCGATGCCGTCGCCGCGGCGGTCCGCAGGCACAGGGCCCACGCGGGGATCGCGCTCGACGGCGACGCCGACCGCGTGATCTTTGCCGACGAGAAGGGCGGCGTCGTCGACGGCGATCACCTGATGGCGATCTGCGCGCTCGACATGAAGGCTCGGCGGCAGCTCAGGAAGAACACCGTCGTGGCCACCGTGATGAGCAACATGGGCTTCGAGATCGCCATGCAGGCGGCCGGCATCAGGCTCATCCGCACGCAGGTGGGTGACCGATACATCCTGGAGCGCATGCTGAAGAACGGGTACAACCTCGGGGGAGAGCAGTCCGGGCACCTCATCTTCCTCGATCACACGACGACGGGCGACGGGATCCTGTCGGCGCTGCAGGTCCTCGCCGTGATGAAACGGAAAGAAAAGCCCCTGTCAGAGCTGGCCGCTGTCATGACGACCCTGCCGCAGGTGCTGGTCAACGTCACCGTGGAGAAACGGAAGGATCTCGATTCGTCCCCCGCCGTCCGCAAGGCCATCGCCGATGCCGAGAGGAAGCTCGCCGGCAAGGGGCGGGTCCTGGTGCGTTTCTCGGGAACCCAGTCCCTGTGCCGCGTCATGGTCGAGGGCCCGTCGCAGAAGGAGATCACGGCCATGGCCAACGAGCTCGCGGAGCTGATCCGGAAGAACATGAAATGAGCAGGGCTCGGGCACAGGGTCCGGGGTATCGGGCAAGCAGAAACGGCGGGAACGCATCCCGCCGTTTTTGCTTGCAGGGGCCCGCGCCGCGGGCCTTTTGTTGTTATCACCGGCTGTCCTTGAGCTTCTCCTGCAGCCGCTCCTGCACGATCTTTGTGGCCCGGTCGAGGTCCTCGGGCGAATTGATGCCCATGACCTCGCCGGGGTCGGGCGCGACGACGGAGGCCGTGCGGACCCCCCTGCGGCGGGCGATGGCGAAGATGTCCGTGAAGTAGTACTCCCCCTGGGCGTTGTCGTTGCCGATCTCGCGGACCGCATCGAAGAGAAAAGGGTTCTCGGCGCAGTAGATCCCCGTGTTGATCTCGCGGATCCTCCTCTGCGCCTCCGTGGCATCGCGGTGTTCCACGATGCCCAGCACGTTGCCCCCGTCGTCCTTCACGACCCTGCCGTAGCCGGATGGGTCATCGAGGAGAGTCGTCAGAACCGTGACGGCCGCCCCGGCGGCGCGGTGGTGCTCCATCAGCCCGCTGACCGTTGCGGTCTGCAGCAGGGGCACGTCGCCGCAGAGGATCAGGATCGTTCCCCGGTAACCCTCGAACGCGCCTGCGGCCTGCAGCACGGCGTGGCCGGTGCCGAGCTGCTCGCGCTGGTAGACGAACGTGAGGCCGCGGTTGGCGTAGCGCGCCTCCACCAGCTCGGCCTGGTGGCCGATGACGACGGCGATGCGGGAGGAGCCCAATTGCTCGGCGAGGCTGAGGACGTAGTCCAGCATCGGCCTTCCGGCCACGGGGTGGAGGATTTTCACCAGGTCCGATTTCATCCGCGTGCCCTTGCCGGCCGCAAGGATCAGCGTCGCAAACGCTCTGCCTTCCGTCTTCATCCCAATCCTCTCTTGTTCGTTCTTTCCGGACGGTGCCGTCTCATGCCCCTTTCGGCTGCTCGGCCGGCCCATCCTCTTTCTTTGCAGCTGCGGTTCCCGCGGGAAGGATGATCTGCACCTGCTTGATCGACTTCACGTCGGCATCCTCGATGACATACTGGATTCCGCCTGCGTGGAACTGCTCCAGCCTGCGCGGGATCCGGCCGATCTGGTGCAGCAGGTAGCCGGCGAGCGTCTCGTACGGGCCCTCCGGCAGGCGCAGGGGGACGACCTCCTGCAGCCTCTTGATGCCGATCCGGGCGTTCACCAGGTACCGTCCGGGGGCGAGCCTGCGCACGTCCCGCTCGCGCTTGTCGTACTCATCGCGGATGTCGCCCACGATCTCCTCGAGGATATCCTCGATCGTCACGATGCCCACGGCGCCGCCGTACTCGTCGACCACCACGGCCATCGGCTCGCCGCGGCGCTGCATCTCCGGCAGGAGGTCGTCGATGGGCTTGCTGACCGGCACGAAGAGCGCCTGGCGCATCGCCGCGCGGACGGGCCGCGAGGCCGAGGCCGGCATGTCCTTGAGGACATCGAAGGCATGCACGATCCCGATCACGTTGATCACGCTGCCCTGATAGACCGGAACCCGGGAGAAGCCGGTCTCGGAGAAAAGCCGCGCCGCATCCCCGAAGGCGGCCTCCTCGCCGATGGCCGCCACGTTCGAGAGAGGGACCATGACGCGGCCGACGCTCGTTTCGGAGAAGTCGAAGATGCGGTCGACCATCTCCTTCTCCGAGCGCTTGACGTCGGTCTGAACGGCCTCCTCGTGCAGGAGGTACTTCAACCCGTCCTTGGTGATGTAGGGAAGGGAGAGCCTCCCCCTCTGACCGGCCAGCGCGTACAGGGCGCCGCGGGCGATCTTCGAGATCGCGAAGACGAAGGGCCAGAAGACCCACGAGGCCGCCCAGATGAAGGGGGCGATGAGGACGGCCTTGTTCTCGGCGCGGTGTCGGAAATAGCTCTTCGGCACGATCTCGCCGAAGATCAGGATCGAGGGGATCATGACGGCCACGGAGACCCACTCGCCCCGGGCCGGCCCGAGGATCTGCATGAAGAACGATGTGGCCAGGGCCGTGCTGGTGATGACGCAAAGGTTCGTCCCCATCAGGCACGTGGTCAGAAACCACTCCGGGTTTTCGAGCAGCCTCAGGGCGATCGCCGCCGGCCGGGACTCGGCCTCCGCCCGCTGGCGGATGCGGTGGATGTCGGCGGAGATGAGGGCGATCTCCCCGCCGGAGAACAGCCCCTCCAGGGCGATGCAGCCCAGGATCAGCGGGACCAGGAAGAACTCGCTCACGGGTATACATCCTCCTGCCGTGTCACACGGAGGCTCAGGATCCGCGTCCCCCGGATTTTCCGCACGACGAAAGTCAGCCCGTCGGCGGTGACCCGATCCCCCCGCGCGGGCAAGGCGCCGAAGAGATGCAGCACGTAGCCGCCGATGGTCCCGAAGTCCTGCGACGGGATGGCGGTGCCGGCTGCTTCGTTGAAGGCGTTGATCGAGAGGGCGCCCGAGACCGTCAGGGTTTTCTCGTCGATTCGGTGGAACGGCCTCTCGCGCGTGTCCCGCTCGTCGTAAATGTCCCCGAAGAGCTCTTCCAGGATGTCCTCCATCGTGACAAGGCCCGAGATGCCCCCGTACTCGTCCACGACGAAGGCCAGGTGCATGTTGCGCTTCTGGAAATCCCGCAGAACCTGCTCGGCGCTGCGCTCCTCGGGAACGAAGTAGGCCTTGCGCAGCAGGGGCTCCACCGATTGCGGCGATCTGCCTTCCGCCATCAGCCCCAGCAGATCCCTCGCGTAGAGGACCCCGACGATGTCATCGGGACCCGTTCCGACGATGGGGATGCGCGAGTAGCCCTGCTCGATGATTTTTTGCCGCATGGCCGCGGGGCTCTCGGATATCGACAGGCAGAACATGTCGACCCTCGGGGTCATGATGTCGCAGACGGGCGTGTCGGCCAGGTCGAAGACCCGGTGGATCAGGTCCCGCTGGCCTTCATCCAGGATCCCCTCTTGGTGCCCCGCGTCGACGAGGCTGCGAAACTCATTTTCCATGAGTGCCTCACCCTCCGTCGGCTGCCTTTCCCGCAGGGGCCCGAGGATGAACAGGGAGATCTTCTCCAGGAGCCAGACCAGCGGGAACTCCACTTTCTGCACGAGGGCCATCAGCGGCGCCACGAACGAGGAGAGCCGCATGGAGTAGGTCTTGCCGAAGATTTTCGGGGCGGCCTCGCCGAACAGGAACAGCAGCGGGCTCACGGCGGCGACGGTCAGCCACTTGCCCTGCTCGCCGTAGAGGCTGATGAACAGGGCCGTGGCCGTGGCCGACAGGATGACGTTGACGGCCTCGTTGCCCGCCAGGATGGTGACCAGCAGCCGCCGCGGCGTCTCGAGCAGCCTCTCGACGGTGGAGAAGAAGGGAAAGCGCTCTTCCCGCATCTTGTGCAGGTGAAGGGGCGTCAGGGAGAAAAGGGCGGCCTCGGAGGACGAGAAGAAACCCGACAGGAGCAGGCAGAGTCCCATCAGGACGAGTTTGAATGTGACGTAGGGGTCCAAGGGGCCGTGTACCCGGGGCTAGAAATTATTCAGCGGAATCGACGGGTTAAAGACAGCTGGAGTGTATCGGACATTCCCTGAAAAGTCAAGGATAGGGATTGCGGAGGTAGCGTATCATATCTTGTGTCAGAGACAGGAAAGGGGTACCCCCAAGATTGCGACATCCCATAAGGAGGTACCCCATGAGGACAGTTGGTTTGCCGATCAAGAGTTTGTCACAAGCGCACCGGATAATCAAGGAGATGAACCTGTCGCCGGAGTGGGATGCGGATTACCGCTCTGCGGCCCGTCAGGCCCTGGTCGGGATCTTGGAAGACCAGTGAACGACCGGCTGGACCGCTATCTCGACGAGGTGGGCCGCTCGCTGGCGGACCGGCGCAACGGCAGCTACTGCCGTCACCTGCTCACCGAGCTGGGGGATATCGAGCTGCGGGTGCCCCGGAGCCGCAAGACCAGCATGATCGGGGTGGTCCGGGCCTACGCCCGCCGCATCGGCTGCGTGGAGCGGATGATCCTGGCGTGCTTTGTCCTCGGGATCTCCACCCGCAAGATCGCCCACGCCCTGATGCCGGTTCTGGGCGAGCCCGTCAGCGCCACGACGGTGAGCCGGGTGGCCCGGAGGCTCGATGCGGCCGTGAGCGCCTTCCACAGACGGCCGCTGCGCCGAGCCTACCGGTTCCTGCTGTTCGACGGGGTGGTGCTCAAGCGCAGAACCGGAGCCGGGGCCTCCACGCGCGTCGTCCTGGTGGTCCTGGGGGTGACGGCCCAGGGCCGCAAGGAGATCATCGACTTCCGGATCGCCCACGCCGAGTCACAGAGCGCCTGGGAGGTCTTCCTCACGGATCTGTATCGACGGGGACTCACGGGCGAGGGGCTCGAGATGATCATCACCGACGGGGGCCGGGGCCTGCTGGCCGCCCTGCCCTTTGTCTATCCGCAGGTGCCCCTGCAGCGCTGCTGGGTGCATAAAACCCGCAACGTCCTCAACTACGCCCGCAAGAGCGACCAGGCCGCCATGAAGAAGGACCTGCACGCCATCAGCCATGCCGCCTCTCTGCGCGAGGCCCAAGCCGTCCTGCAGCGCTTCTGCCGCATCTGGCGCCCGCTCTATCCCAAGGCCGTCAAGAGCCTCATGAGCCACGAGGAAGAACTCCTGGCGTTCTTCCGGCTGCCCCATCCCAAGCTCTGGCCCACGATCCGGACCACCAACCTCATCGAACGCAGATTCCGCGAGGTCCGCAGGAGAACCCGCCCCATGGGCGTCTTCTCCGATCGAACCAGCATGGAGAGAATCCTCTATGCCATCTTTACCCATGAGAACCTGAAAGAAAAAACCATGACCCCTTTCCTCGTCATGACACATAACACTTGACGTTACCGATTGCGGAGGCAAGCCGGGCGGGGCGGAAGGCCCCCACAGGCCGCACGAGGCCTGTCTCCAGCGACGCGTGCGCAACCGTTTTCATTGACTTGACGGCCCGTTTCCGCTATGATGCAGCCCATCGTTTTGACTATTTCCCCTTTATATTCAATAATTTCCGCGGTCAACGGGCGACCGGGAGGAGGTGTTTCATGCCGGGTGTGCTGCTGGTCGGAAACGGGGCCCGGGAGCATGCCATCGCCGAGGCGATCATGCGCTCCCGCCATGACCCGAAACTCTTTTCCTACATGAAGACAAACAACCCCGGGATCGCCGCCCTGTCCGCGAAGTTCCTCGTCGGGCCCTACGAGGACCTGCCGGCTCTCATGGCCTTCGCCAAGGCCAACGGCTGCGAGTTCGCCGTCGTCGGGCCCGAAGACCCCCTGAATCTCGGGGCCGTCGACGCGCTCCTCGCCGCCGGGATTCCCGCCGTGGGCCCCAAGAAAGGGCTTTCGCGTCTCGAGACATCGAAGTCCTTCACGCGGGACCTGCTGCGGAAATACGGCATCCCCGGCAACCCCCGCTACGAGACGTTCACGTCCATTGCCGGGATCGAGTCGTTCCTGAAAGACCTCCCGGGCATCGTCGTGAAGCCCGACGGGCTGACCGGCGGCAAGGGCGTGAAGGTCCAGGGCGATCACTTCCAGACGAGGGAAGAGGCCTTCGAGTACTGCAAGGAGGTCCTTCGGGAGCACCCCGCCGTGGTGATCGAGGAAAAGCTCGAGGGCGAGGAGTTCTCCCTGCAGTGCATCACCGACGGGAAGACCGTCGTGGCCACCCCACCCGTGCAGGACCACAAGCGGCGCTTCGTCGGCGACAGGGGCCCCAACACGGGCGGCATGGGCTCCTACTCCGACGCCGACCACAGTCTGCCGTTCATGCGGCCCGAGGACGCGGCAGAGGGGCTTGCCATCACGCAAAGGGTGGCCGAGGCCATCCACAGGGAGACGGGCGACTACTACAAGGGCATCATGTACGGCGGCTTCATGATCACCCGCGACGGCGTGCGGCTCGTGGAATACAATGCCCGATTCGGGGACCCCGAGGCGATGAACATCCTGCCGCTTCTGAAGACCGACTTCGTCGAGATCTGCCGGGCCGTCGTGAGCGGCACGCTCGACCGTCTCGCCGTCGAGTTCGAGAGAAAGGCCACCGTGTGCAAGTACATCGTGCCGAAGGGCTACGGCCTGCCCAAGGACCACCCCGACGCAAAGTCGACGTCGGCGAAGATCGACGTGGGCGACGTGGGCGACGCGAGGCTCTACTACGCATCGGTCGACAAGCGGGTCGACGGGCTCTACATGACCTCCTCGAGGGCCATCGGCGTCGTCGGCATCGCCGAGAGCCTCGACGAGGCCGAAAGGATCGCCGAGAGCGCCATCTCGGCCGTGAAGGGCCCCGTCGATCACCGGCCCGACATCGGCACGAGGGCGCTCATCCAGAGACGCATCGACCACATGAAGAACATACGGGGGTGATTGGAATATTCCTGAATACGGGGCAAAGACATTGTCCGCGCCCCATGATTCCACCATTCCACCACCCCATCATTCCATGATTCAGAAGCAGAGGAGCAGCGAATGGGCAACAAGATCAAGAGGGCGTTGATCAGCGTCACCGACAAGACGGGCATCGTGGAGTTTGCAAAGGGGCTGAAGGCCTTCGGCGTCGAGATCCTCTCGACGGGGGGCACGGCGGCCCAGCTCAAGGCGGCGGGCATCGACGTCACCGACGTCTCGGCGTACACGGGGTTCCCCGAGATGATGGACGGAAGGCTCAAGACCCTGCACCCGAAGGTCCACGGGGGATTGCTGGCCCTTCGCGACCACCGGGAGCACATGCAGTCGGCCAAGGAGCATGGCATCGAGATGATCGACATGGTCGTCGTCAACCTCTACCGCTTCGAGGACACCGTGGCCAAGCCGGGCTGCACGCTCGATGAGGCCATCGAGAACATCGACATCGGCGGCCCGACGATGGTCCGCTCGGCGGCAAAGAACTACCGCTTCGTCAGCATCGTCACGGACCCCGCGGACTACCCGATGATCCTCGACGAGATGAAGCGCACGGGCGGCGAGGTCTCCGAAACGACCAACTTCGCCCTCTCCACCAAGGCCTTCCAGCTCACGGCGCGCTACGACGCCGCCATCTCCAACTGGCTGGGCACCATCGTGCCGGGAGACGGCAGGAAGGACTTCCCCGATGTCTACACGCTGCAGTTCCGGAAGGCGCAGGACCTGCGCTACGGCGAGAACCCCCACCAGAAGGCCGTCTTCTACCGGGAAGAGGCCCCCCTGGCGGCCGGCATCGCCGGCGGCAGGCAGCTGCAGGGCAAGGAGCTCTCGTACAACAACATCATGGACAGCGATGCCGCCTGGCAGATGGCCTGCGACTTCGAGCTGCCGACGGCCGTCATCATGAAGCACGCCAACCCCTGCGGGGCCGCCACGTCCGCGGGCGACATCTGCGAGGCCTACCGGAAGGCCCTCGAGACGGACCCCGTCTCGGCCTTCGGCGGCATCGTGGCCGTCAACCGGCCCGTCGACCGGAAGGCCGCCGAGGAGATCGCCAAGCTCTTCCTCGAGGTCGTGATCGCCCCGAAGTTCGAGCCCGAGGCCCTGGAGGTGCTCGCGTCGAAGAAGAACCTGCGCCTCATCGAGGTGGACCCCGCCTGCGCCGCCGGGAAGGCCGGGTATGACTTCCGGCGAGTCGTCGGCGGGCTCCTCGTCCAGGAGCGCGACGCCGACGCCACGGACATCCGGAAGGCAAAGGTCGTGACGAAGCGCGCGCCGACCGAGGAGGAGTACCAGGCCCTGGACTTCGCCTGGAGGGTCGTCAAGCACGTGAAGTCCAACGCCATCGTGCTCACCACGAAGGACAGGCTCGTGGGCGTGGGCGCAGGCCAGATGAGCCGCGTCGACTCGGTCAAGATCGCCATCATGAAGGCCACGGCCCCCACGCAGGGGACCGTGATGGGCTCCGACGCCTTCTTCCCCTTCCGGGACGTCGTCGACACGGCGGCGAAGGCCGGCGTGACGGCCATCGTCCAGCCCGGCGGTTCGATCCGCGACGAGGAGTCGATCCAGGCGGCCGACGAGCACGGGATTGCGATGGTGTTCACCGGCGTCAGGCATTTCAAACATTAAAAAGCAGGCGAAAGGCTGATGGCATAAGGCATAAGGTGAAGAACGATGCTCACCGCCGCTGCCCTTTGCCTCTAGCCTTCAGCCCTTTGCCCCAAGCCATCGAGCGGAGCGAGCGTATGAAAAAGAAAGGTGACGTGCTGGTCAGCGTCCTGATGGGAAGCGATTCGGACCTTTCCGTCATGAAGGATGCCCTGGAGACGCTCAAGAAGTTCGGCATCCCCTATGAACTCTACCTCACCTCGGCCCACCGCACGCCGGATCGAACGAAGGAGTTCGCACAGAAGGCGGAAGGCCGGGGCGTGAAGGTCCTGATCGTGGGCGCCGGCGCGGCCGCCCACCTGGCCGGGGTCGTCGCCTCGCTGACCCGGCTTCCCGTCATCGGCGTGCCCATCGACTCGACCTCCCTGGGGGGCCTCGACGCGCTTCTCTCCACCGTACAGATGCCCGGAGGGATCCCGGTGGCAACCATGGCCATCGGCAAGGCCGGGGCGCGCAACGCCGCGCTCATGGCGGCGAGGATTCTCGCCCTGAACGACGAGGCGCTGCGGGGGAAGCTGCAGCAGCACACCGAGCAGATGGCCCGCGAGGTGGAGGAGAAGCACAGGAAGCTGGAGTGTCTGTGAGACGCGAAGAAGGGCACGGGGCTCAAGGCAAGGGAAGAGACTGCTCGGCGGGCGGTGAAGGATCGGCACCCGGATCACCGGCCGCCCCGTCGCCGGTGAAATGCCGGTGAGCCCGGAGGACCGCCGACGGCCGCGCGCTCGAGTCGCAGGCGCGCCGGCGTGCGCTTCGGCGGCGGATGCGCTCACGTCCCCTCGAGGGGACATGACGGGGTGATCCCCCGATTCTCATGCGAGACACTCTTTCGACAACCTCGAGACGTTGTCCTCTTCCCCGAGGGCGATCAGCTTGTCGCCCCTCTCGATCGTGTAGCCCGCCGCAGGGTTGAAGATCATCTTGCCCGAGTCCTTCTTCACCGCGACGATGATGAGCCCGTAGCGATGCCGGATCCCCGACTCCTCGAGGGTCTTGCCGATCAGGGTGGACCGGTCGCCGATGGCCAGTTCGTCCATGCGCAGCTCCAGGCTCTGCCTGCGCGTGGTGATCTCGATGAAATCCAGCATGGCGGGCCGCAGGATGGCCATGGCCATCCGGTTGCCGCCCAGCGTGTACGGTGAGATCACCCGATCGGCGCCGGCCCGAAGCAGCCGGCGCTCCGAGGCCTCCTCCTCGGAGCGCGCGAGAACCCAGATGTCGGGGTTCAGCTCCTTGGCCGTGAGGATCACGTAGAGATTCTGGGCATCGGTGGGCAGCACGCACACGATCCCCTTGGCCCGCCGGATCCCCGCCCCGATGAGGGATTTGTCGTGGGTGGCGTCGCCCTGAAAGTAAGGGAACCCTTCCTCCTGAAGCCTCTGGATCACCCCGGGCCGGTTGTCCACGACGACGAAGGGCACCTTCTCCGCGGCCAGTTCCCGGGCGATGAGCGTACCGATGCGGCCGCACCCGCAGACGATGTAATGGTTGCTCATCTTTTCGATGGTCTTTTCCATCCTGCCCCTCCCCAAGAGATTCATCAGGCGGCCTTCGACCATGGTCTGGGCCACGAGGCCGACCGTGTAGAGCATGGTGCCGACGCCGATGGCCACGAGCGCCACGGTGAAGACCTTGCCGGCGCGGCTCTGCGGCGCGAAGTCCCCGTAGCCGACGGTGGTGAGGGTCATGACCGTCATGTAGGCGGACTCGAGCCAGTCCCATCCCTCGATGGCGTGAAAACCGGCCGTTCCGATTGCGACAAGGACCCCGATGAAGATGAGGGCGATCTTGAGATTGGTGGGCATCCTGTCCGTTCCCCCCTTCGCCTGCCGTCTATTTATCAGACAATTCAGCGGATTTAAACCCTTTTTCCGCCCTGGGGCGATTAGCGATTGAAGATTGCGCCGATTTCCGATACAAAATCCGGCATGCGCAGGAAGGGCCTCGAGTTTGCGAACATTTACGCGGGCAAGGCGCTCATCGCCGACCCCATTCACCAGTACGCATGGTTCACCGTGCCCGACCCCGCCTGCCCGGGCGAAAAGACGGAAAAGGACCTCCTCGACACGCCCTGGCTCCAGCGCCTCAGGAGAATTCACCAGCTCCAGAGCGCCCGTTGGGTTTATCCCGCCGCGGAGCACAGCCGGTTCCAGCACTCCCTGGGCACCATGCACATGGCCGGGGAATTCAGCCGGCATCTCTACCCCAGCCTCAAGAGCGTCTGCCCCGATGCCCCCTCGGTCAACCTGATCGAGGAGCTGGCGCGCCTTGCAGGGCTCCTGCACGACGTGGGGCACGGCCCCTTCGGACACTTCTTCGACGATCATTTTCTCGATCAGTACGGCATCACGCACGAAGACCTCGGCCAGAAAATCATCCTGAAGAAGCTGGCCAAAACGATTGCCGCCCTGCGGCGCAGCCCGACGGGCCCCTTCGAACAGGGGGAGGCGATCGACCCGGCCCACGTGGCCTACCTCATCAAGATGCCCGAGGGGCGGGACGGCAGGCAGCCGCGGTGGCTCGAGCTTCTCCGGCAGCTCTTCTCAGGCGTCTACACGGCCGACAACCTCGACTATGTTCAGCGGGACGCCTTCATGACGGGCTTCTCCCTGGACATGGTGGACATCTCGCGCCTGCGCTTCTACACGTTCTTCACCGAGAAGGGGATCACCCTCCACCAGGCCGGCATCTCCGCCCTTTCGCGGTTCCTCAACGCAAGGCTCAACCTCTACCGCAACGTGTATTACCACCGCACCACGAGGGCCCTGGACCTGCACCTGCAGGAGATCTTCCGCGACACGATGAACCGCCTTCTGCCGGGGGACCCCTCGAAGTTTCTCGACGACTACCTCGAGTGCGACGAGTGGACCCTCTTCCGCGATGTCCAGCGGTGGCCGCGCGACGAGGACCCCCAGAAGCGGGCGCTGGGACGGGAGTGGGAAAAGCTCCACAACCGGGAGGTCAAGTGGAAGATGTCCTTCGTCACGGAGCTCTCCATCGACGAGCTGCCGCGCGGCATCCGCTTCTCCGGGGAAAAGGACTACGAGGACGAGATCCGCAGGCACCTGCCCCGTGAACTTCGCAGGAAGCCGTTCCGCGTCGATCTCGCCACGCAGGACCCAAGGCCGCTCAATCCCATCACGGAGGAAAACAAGCGGATCAACATCTACAACCCCGCGACGGGAATCACGTCGCCGGAGCCGCTCGTCGACCTCTACCGGTTCATCCCGGCGCGGGTCGTCCACTTCCGGGTCTTCGCCCTCACCCACGAGCACGACGAGGCGATGGCCGAGGCCGCCGAGAAGGCACTAGGGTCGCTGGCGGGACAGTCCAGGACAAATATCTGACAAGCTGGTGACACAGGACCTCATCCGGCCAATCCGAGAAGCTAAGAAGGTGAGAGGGTAAGACGGTTGGATGAGTCGGCAGCCGGAATTCTGTCCTCTCTGCTTCTCCAACCTTCTCACCTTCATACCCTCTTACATTCTGCACCCGCAATTGACAGCCCTCCTCCAAGCTGTTACAAGATCGTGTTTGCCGAGAGGAAACCACGTGGCCGTAAAGGAATCCACCGACATCACGCTCTTCGTCCGCACCTCCGACGAGGAGATCGCCCACTGGGACCGCAGGCGCATCGTCGATGCCCTCTTGCTGGAAACCAACGTCGATGCCCCCACGGCCGAGGCGATCAGTCTCGACGTCGAAAAGCAGATCATGGCCTCCGGGCTCACGCGCCTCACGGCACCCCTGATCCGCGAGCTCGTCGACGCGAAGCTGATGGAGAGGGGCCTCGAGCAGGCCCGCAGCATGCACACCCGCCTCGGCTTCCCGCTCTACGACGTCAGCCAGATTCTCCTCCACCAAAACAAGGAGAACGCCAACCTGCCCCACGGTCCCGAGGCGTCCAACCTCATTCTCGCCGAGGGCATCAAGAAGGAGTACGCGCTGCACGGCGTCTTCACCCACGAGGTCGGGGATGCCCACGTCCGGGGCGACATCCACCTGCACGACCTCGGCTATGTCGACAGGCCCTACTGCTCGAGCCAGACCCTGGAGTTCGTCAAACGGTTCGGCCTCTGCCTCCCCAACACCTTCTCGGCCTCGAAGCCGGCCCGGCACGCCGAGGTCCTCCTGGCCCACATGGTCCGCTACAGCGCCGTCCTGCAGGGGCACTTCTCGGGGACGATCGGCTGGGAGGCGCTGAACGTCTTTTTCGCCCCCTACCTGGAGTCCCTGTCCGACCGGGACATCGAGCAGATCGCCCAGATGCTCGTCTTCGAGTTCTCCCAGCTCGCCGTCTCGCGGGGCGGACAGGCCATCTTCACCGAGATCGGCATCTGCTGGGAAGTTCCGCGGCACCTCCGGGACGTGCCGGCCATCGGGCCAGGGGGTGCGTTCACGGGCAGGACCTACGGGGAGTACGAAAAGGCCGCCCAGCGGTTCGCACGCGCCCTGTTCGAGATCTACCGGGAGGGCGACGCGATGGGAAGCCCCTTCTTCTTTCCCAAGCCCCTGCTGAGGATCACGCAGGACTTTTTCGAAACGCCGGGGCACGAGGAGTTTCTCCTGCTCGTCTGCGAGGCAGCCGCGGAGAAGGGAAATCCCCACTTCCTCTTCGACCGGGACGGGACGCACAAGATCCTGCGCTGCCGCCTTCTCGATTTCAAGGGCGATCCCCGGGCCCGGGAGGACGCCCGCAAGCCCTGGCAGATGCGCTACGCGTCGATCCAGAACGTGACCCTCAACCTCCCGCGGCTAGGGATGCTCTCCGGGGGCGACGACAGGCTTCTCTTTTCCCTGCTCACGGAACGCATGGAGCTCATCGCCCGGGCCCATGCCCAGAAGCGGCAGTTCATCGAAAAGCTCCTCGCCCTCGGCGAGGGCGGCCCCCTGGCCCTTCTGTCGATGGACTGCGAGGGCTCGGCCTACCTGCGGCTCGAGGACGCCACCCATCTCATCGGCATGGTGGGCCTCAACGAGCTCGTCCAGGCGCACCGGGGGACGCAGCTCCACGAGGGGGATCGGGCCCTGCAGTTCGGCCTCCGGGTGCTCGGCCACATTCAAAAGACGGCGGCCAAGCTCGGGCGGAGGCACAACCTGCGGTTCATCCTCGAGCAGAGCCCCGCCGAGAGCACCGCGTACCGCTTCGCCCGGCTCGACCTGAAGTACCACTCCCCGCGGTCCGGGAGCCTTGTCCGGGGCGATGTCGCCCGGGGTGCGCTCTACTACACCAACTCGACGCAGCTCAACATCGCGGCAAAGACCGAGCCCTTTGCCCGCGTCGCCAGCGAGGGCCTCTTCCACCCCTTCATCGAGGGCAATGCCATCACCTCGATATGGCTCGGGGAATCCAGGCCGGACGCCGGCGCTCTCGCCCGGTTCGTCGAGCGGGTCTTCCGCGAAACGACGAGCAGCCAGATCGTCTTCTCGCCCGAATTCACCGTCTGCCCCTCCTGCCGGCAGACGGCGCGGGGCCTGAAGCCGGCCTGCCCCCGCTGCGGCTCCACCCGCGTCGAGGGAATCAGCCGCGTGGGCGGGTACCTGACGCACACCTCCCGGCTCAACCGGGGCAAGCTCGCCGAGTTGCGCGAAACCCATCGCACCGGCACCCTCCGGTAGGCGGCCGGGCCGTGCGACGAAACGGCCGGCACCTCCGACCCCGGACGATGAATCCGCTTTCATGTTCCGGGCTTCCTTGACATCACCCCTGCCGATGCCTAAATTGCAGGTCGAGAACGCCGGGCACTCCGGTTGCTCAGGAACAAACCCGACTCAAATCAACGACATACAATCGCCCTCTCCACGGAGGGGGGATCGGGCGGGCTGAATTTTTTGCGCAGAGGCCCCGAATGGAGACCGTCGACGACATCATCAGGCGAATTTTCCGGGAGAGCGTCCAGATCAAGGAAACGTTTCTTCGGGACAACCTCGAACGGATCGCCCGGGTCGTCGACGTGATCACGGAAGCCCTCAAGAAGGGCAACAAGATCCTCCTGTTCGGAAACGGCGGCAGCGCCGCCGATGCGCAGCACGTCGCCGGGGAGTTCGTGAACCGCTTCCTGATCGAGCGGCCCCCGCTGCCGGCCATCGCGCTGACGACGGACACGTCGGTGCTCACGAGCATCGGCAATGACTACGATTTTGCGGAGGTCTTCTCCAAGCAGATCCGGGCCCTGGGTCAAGAGGGGGACATTGCCTGGGGGTTCAGCACCAGCGGCGGCTCCGTCAATGTCATCCGGGCCCTGGAGGCCGCCAAGAAGATGGGGCTCGTCACGATCGGGTTCACGGGTCGCGACGGCGGCAGGGTGGGGATGATTGCGGACCATCACCTCAATGTGCCCTCCAGCGTCACGCCCCGCGTGCAGGAGGTGCACATCGTCGCGGCGCACGCGATCTGTGAGCTGGTGGACTGGCGCCTGTTCCAGCGGCCCGATCACCGATAGCAGGAAAGGGAAGAGACACCGGAGGATCATGGGAAGCAAATCGAAGCACCGCAAGGAGAACGAAACCGTAAAGACCGACGCGCCGGAGGCGACGCCCGTGGAGACGGCGGCCGAGACCGCGGCCCCGGAGACCAAGCCCGATGAGGATCTCCGCACGCGCCTGGAGGCCAAGGAGAAAGAGGCCGCGGAGAATTACGACCGCTACCTGCGGGCCGCGGCGGAGCTGGACAACTACCGCAAGCGGGCGGCGCGGGAGAGGGAAGAGGCGATCAAGTACGGCAACGAAAAACTGATCCGGGACATCCTCCCCATTCTGGACAGCCTCGACCGGGCCCTTCAGCAGGCAGCGGATCTGCAGGCGCGGAACAATTTCGAGGCTTTCCTGCAGGGGCTCGAGATGATCCACACGCAGATCCTCGGCTGCCTGGAGAGGCATGGGGTGGCGAAGATCGCGGCCAAGGGAGAGCCGTTTGACCCGGAGAGGCACCAGGCGCTCTTGCAGGTGGAGACGCCGGAGGTCGAGAGCAACCGGGTCATCGACGAATACGAGAGCGGCTACACGCTGCACGGACGCCTGCTGAGACCGTCGAAGGTATCCGTTTCGAAAAACGTTGCACGGGACAGCGAGGGACAGTAACCCAGCATTTGAGCAGTACAGGAGGTTTGAGCATCATGGGAAAAGTGATCGGAATCGATTTGGGCACGACGAACTCCTGCGTGGCCGTCATGGAAGGCGGTGACCCTGTCGTCATCCCGAACCAGGAGGGCAGCCGGACCACGCCGTCGATGGTGGCCTTCACCGACAAGGGGGAGAGGCTCGTGGGGCAGGCCGCCAAGCGGCAGGCCGTCACAAACCCCGAGAACACCGTCTACGCCATCAAGCGGCTCATCGGCCGCAAGTTCACCTCCAAGGAGGTCCAGTACGACAAGGGAATCGTCGCCTACAAGATCACCGAGGCGCCCAACGGCGATGCCCAGGTCACCATCCGGGGCCGCAACTACAGCCCGGCGGAGATCTCGGCCTTCATCCTCATGAAGATGAAGCAGACCGCCGAGGACTACCTGGGAGAAAAGGTGACCGACGCCGTGATCACCGTCCCCGCTTACTTCGATGACTCACAGCGCCAGGCCACGAAGGACGCCGGGAAGATTGCCGGTCTCAACGTCCTGCGCATCATCAACGAGCCGACGGCCGCGTCGCTGGCCTACGGCCTCGACAAGAAGAAGGACGAGAAGATCGCCGTCTTCGACCTGGGCGGCGGGACCTTCGACATCTCCATCCTCGAGCTGGGCGAGGGCGTCTTCGAGGTGAAGTCGACCAACGGCGACACCCACCTGGGCGGCGAGGACTTCGACCAGCGCCTGATGGACTACATCTGCGACGAGTTCCAGAAGGAGCAGGGCATCAACCTGCGCAAGGACCGCATGGCCCTGCAGCGGATCAAGGAAGCCGCCGAGAAGGCCAAGATGGAGCTCTCGACGGCCATGGAGACGGACATCAACCTGCCCTTCATCACGGCCGACGCCTCCGGGCCCAAGCACCTCCTGATGAAGCTCACCCGGGCCAAGCTCGAGGCGCTGGTGGAGGAGCTCATCCAGAAGCTCGTCCCCCCCTGCCAGACGGCCCTGAAGGACGCGGGCCTCACGCCCAAGGACATCGACGAGGTGATCCTCGTGGGCGGCATGACCCGCATGCCCCGTGTCCAGCAGAAAGTCCGTGAGATCTTCGGCAAGGAGCCCCACAAGGGCGTCAACCCCGACGAGGTCGTCGCCGTGGGCGCCGCCATCCAGGCGGGGGTGCTGGCCGGCGAGGTGAAGGACGTCCTGCTGCTGGATGTCACGCCCCTTTCCCTGGGCATCGAGACGCTCGGCGGCGTGATGACGAAGCTCATCGAGAAGAACACGACCATCCCCACCCGCAAGAGCCAGATCTTCTCCACGGCCGCGGACAACCAGCCCGCCGTGAGCATCCACGTGCTCCAGGGCGAACGGGCCATGGCGGCGGACAACAAGACGCTCGGGCGCTTTGAGCTCGTCGGGATCCCGCCGGCGCCGCGGGGGGTGCCGCAGATCGAGGTGACCTTCGACATCGACGCCAACGGCATCGTGCACGTCTCCGCCAAGGACCTCGGCACCGGCAAGGAGCAGAGCATCCGGATCACCGCCTCGAGCGGTCTCTCCAAGGAGGAGATCGAGAAACTCGTGCGCGAGGCCGAGGCCCACATGGAGGAGGACAGGCGCAAGAAGGATCTCATCGAGGCTCGCAACCAGGCCGATTCGCTCGTCTACCAGATCGAAAAGAACATCCGGGAATTCGGCGACAAGATCGACGCCTCGGAGAAGGCCAAGATCGAGGAGCACGTCGCCCGGGTCAAGAAGGCCATGGAGGGCGATGACGCGGGTGCCATCCGCAGCGCCCAGGACGAGCTGGCGCGTGCATCCCACAAGCTCGCCGAGGCCATGTACGCCAAGACGGCCGGCCAGCAGGCCGGCGCGTCGGCGGGCGCGGGTCCCGGGGCCGGGCCCAAGGCCGCAGGCGGCAAGAAGGACGACAACGTCGTCGACGCCGAGTTCGAAGAGAACAAGTAAGCAGGCCTCACCGAAAAAGCCTGACATCCTCCGGGGTGTCAGGCTTTTTTGTCGGCCGGCGTCAGGCGAAGGGGAAGGAGCGGTTGAAATCCCCCCGCAAAAGGGTATATAGAAGGCCCAAGATGACGCGAAACCCCCTTCAGATTTTTCTCCTTGCCCTTGCGATTTCGATTCCGGCCGCGGGGACAGCCGCGGCGGTCGACGAGCGGGCCGCCGTCGGGGCGGTGCTCCCGCTGACGGGAAAGCCGGCGGCCCTGGGAAACCGGTCCCTAGACGGGATCATCGCGGGGCTGGGGCTCTTCGACGGGAAACGGGGCGTGCCGGTGACGCTCCGCATCGAGAACTACGGCGACGACCCCGCGGCCGCGGCACGAGCCGTGGAACGCCTCGCCGCCGTGCCGGCCGTGATGGCCGTCATCGGCCCCCCCGAGACCGAGGCGGCGCGCCAGGCCGCCCGTGCCGCGCAGGCGGCACAGATCCCCCTGCTCGTCCTAGGCCCCGTTGACCTGCCCGAGGGTCACCGGGATTTCGTGTTCAGCGAGCATCGCTCCGAGCTGCGTGAAGCCGTCACCCTGGCATCCTATGCCGTCAAGGACCTCGGCCTGACCCGCCTCGCGATCTTCTACCCGGACAATGCATATGGAACGGCCATGATGAACGCATTCCGGGCGGAAGCCCAGCGGCTGGGAGGCAAGGTCCGCCGCGTCCAGCCCTACAGGACGGACCAGACGGATTTCTCGGCCGAGATCCGGAAGCTGGCGGCCTTCAAGGCCCCGCGCCCCCCGGCGAAAAAGAAAGGGGCCGAGGCGGCGAAGCCCCTTCCGCCGCCGGCGCCCGATTTCGAGGCGCTCTTCATCCCCGATGCCTTCCCGAGGCTGCGGATGATCCTGCCCCAGCTCGCGTTTCACGACGTCCGGGGCGTTCAGCTCCTCGGCACGTCTCTGTGGTACTCCCCGGAGGGGATCCGCAGGGAAGCGGACGTCTTCGAGGGCGCCATCCTGGCGGCGCCCTTCTTCGCCGAAAGCGACAAACCGGCGGTGCGGGACTTTTCGGACACCCTCTTCGGGGCGACGGGGCGGGAGCCGGATTACCGCGAAGCCCTGGCCTTCGACACGGCCAGGATGCTGGGGGATGCCCTCCGGGACCGGAGCGTCAGGGATCGAAAATCGCTGCGGGACCGCCTTAAAAAGATCGAGGCCTTCGAAGGCGTGACCGGCTCGGTAAGCGTCAACAAGGCGGGGGAAATGCTCAGGCGGTCGTTCATCCTGAAGGTGGAGGGGAAGACCATCGTCGATATCACTCCGGCGTACTGATGACTCAACACTCCATGGTCACCCGGGCGCTCTGATACCGCTGAAGGTATCAGGTGGCCGGTGGCAGATGACAGGTAACAGGTAGACGCAGAAAGGACTGTGCATTCAGGCGATGCGATTCTTGCTGACCAACGATGACGGGATCTACGCGCGCGGGCTGAGCGCGCTGTACCAGGAGTTGTCGAAAGACGCCGACTGCCTCGTCGTGGCCCCTGAGGTGGAGCAGAGCGCCGTGGGGCACGCGATCACCATCTCGCGGCCCCTCATGGTCAGGCCCGCCAGGAAGAACGGACAGTTCCTGGGCTGGGCCGTCACCGGGACACCGGCGGACTGCGTCAAGATCGGCATCCGGGAGCTCTCGGACAGGCCGGTGGACCTCGTCGTCTCGGGCATCAACCTCGGGGCCAACGTGGGGATCAACGTGCTGTATTCCGGCACCGTCTCCGCCGCGACGGAAGGCGCGATCCTGGGGGTCCCCTCCATCGCCGTCTCGCTGGGGACCCACAGCCGAGACGCGGATTTCGGTTTTGCGGCGCGCTTCGCCCGGAAGGTCGCCCGGTTCATGCTCGACCACAACCCGAACCGCCACATCCCCCTGAACGTGAACGTCCCGGCCATCCCGGAGAAGGACATCAAGGGTGTCGTCGTGACCCGCCAGGGGCAGGCCCGGCTCATGGAGCAGTTCGAGCGGCGCACCGATCCCCGGGAGAATGTGTACTACTGGCTGGCGGGGGAGACGCAGATCACGGACCAGGAGGACAACGGGACCGATTTCCTCGCCCTGCGCAGCGGCATGATCTCGATCACGCCGATCTACTACGACCTGACCCGCTATGACGTGATGGAGGAGCTCAGGGGGGTCATCGGGAATCTCACGCCCTGAGAGCCGCAAGCGCTCAGCAGCAAGCGACAAGGCAAAGAAAATCCCCCTTGCGTCCCCCTCTAGAAAAGAGGGAATGAGGGGGTTTTTTAGCGGGTCAGCAGGACCGGGATTTTGCTCTTGCGCACGACGTGCGAGGTGGTGCTGCCGAGCAGGAGCTCCTTGAACCGGCTGTGCCCGTGGGTGCCCATCAGCATCAGCTCGACGGCCCCCTCGTCGATGAACTTGAGGATCTCCTTTTCCTCTTTCCCCCCGAGAACGATGGTGTCCTTGTCGATGAGGGTTTCGTCGAGGGCCGCCTCCACCTTCGCGCTCAGGTCGGCCGAGACCCTTGCCTGGTCCGTCACGATGAGCACCGTGAGCGGCCAGCGGCACTTGTCGGAAAGCTCGGCGGCGATCTTGAGGGCGCGATCGGCGGGGGGGCTTCCGTCGTAGGCGACACCCATGCTCTCGATCTCGATGAACGAAGCGGGAGTGACCAGGACGGGCTTGCCGGCCTTCCGGACCACCGCCTCGGCCGTGGATCCCAGCAGCACGCTGCGGCTCAGGGGGTAGTGCTCGCCCCGCTGGGCGAGCAGGATGAGATCGGCCCCCTGCCCCTCGCGGATGATCTCCTCGTCGATGATCCCCGACACCTTCTTCACGTCGGGGGTGAGCCCCTGCGTCTCGCAGCGCTCGCGGAATTCGCGCAGGATCTTGTCCGCACGCGACTCGAGGGCCTTTTCGATCACGGAGAAGAACTCGGGGCCGGGACAGAGGCTTGCCGCGCTGCAGATGTCGTTGAGTACGGGCCCCTGGAGCACCTTGATGTCGATCACGTGGAGACCGGTGATGCGGGCGTCGAGCTTCTTCGCAATGTAGATCCCGTACTCGAGTGCCGTGCGGCTGTAATCGGACCCGTCCGTGGGGATGAGGATGCTGCGGAACATCAGCCGTCCTCCTCCTCGTCCTCGTCCTCGTCCGTCAACGCCTTCGGCGCTGCGCCGTTGTCGGTCTTTTTCCCGAAGTCGCCCATCTTCCTGAGCATCCGGTCGAACTCGTGCTCGTCGAGGTCCTCGTCGCCCTGGCCGATGGTCAGGGCCGCGGCCGACCCTGCGGCCAGCAGCGTGTGGGCGCCGACCGGCTTGCCGGCCTTGAACACCGCCTGCTCCAGCAGCCGGCCGTCGCGGTCATAGGCGACGTAGGGGCCTTCGCGCTTTTCGCCGCGAAAGGTGCCCTTCTCGCGGATCTGCCCGTTCTTGTAGTAGGAGACGTAGTCCCCTTCGAACTTCCCGTCGACGAAGGTCTCCTTTTCCTTCAGCTGGCCGTTGCGGTAGTAGAGGAGATACTCGCCCTCGAGCCGCCCCTCGCGGTTGTAGAACTCCTTCTCCCGAAGCTGCCCCGTCTCGTAGTAGGACGTGTATTCGCCGACGATCTTGTCCTTCTCGAAGGTGCACTTCTCCCGGAGCGTGCCGTCGCGATAATAGGACGTTGCCTCCCCGTGCCGCTGACCGGCCTTGAAGGACATCCGCACGAGGAGCTGGCCGTTCTCGTAATAGGATTCGTAGATTCCGTCGAGCTTTCCCTTCCGGTAGTTGCGCCTCTCGCGCAGCTGTCCCTTGCGGTAATAGGAAAGATGTTCCCCGTCCTTGCGTCGCGGGGCGAAGAAATCCCATTTCATGGCCGGCCGGTTCGTTTCCTTGAAAGCATGGACGTCGATCGGATACGGGGCGCGCGCGAGAAGAAAACCTCGAAGCTGTGAAGGGAGGAACTTGGGCAAACGGGATGCAGACGGTGGTCTCCCGGCCCGCCCGAGCTTCTCACCCTCTCCACTGCACAACTTCCGCTCGTGCAGAACGTAGCCGCTACAGCCCCAGCTCCTTGCGTATCTGCTCGACGGGGAAAAAGACGGTGTCCTGGCCTTTGAGCCCCCTGCGCAGGGCCCTCTCGTTCTGGTTCTCGAACTCCTTGAGGAGATCGATCAGCCGCCTCTTGCCCTCGGGGGTCTTGACGGCCTCCCGCGGTGTGATGTTGCCGATGGCGGAGATCTTCTCGTCGATCCAGTTGTCGAAGGGCCGCTCCGGCGTCTCGCGCCCGGCGAAGACGCCCTCCGGGGAACTGGGGGCCCGGTCCGGCGCAGCCGGGTCTGCCTGCCTGTCGACGTTCTTGTGGACGGTCGTCCGGTACGTGATCGCCTTGCCGAACATCCTGTCCAGGATGGAACGCAGGGTTTCTGCCCGCTGGGCCGACGCGCATTGGGCCAGCAGGGAGTCCCGCTTGAGGAAGAGGGTCCCCGGCGCACCGCGGGAGGGCCCGACCGCCCCTTCCCTCGGGAGCCAATGGAAGCGCAGCACCTTGGCCGGCAGGGCAGCGCCGGGTTTGCGCGGCTCCGCGGCCGCAAACACGGGGGATCGATCGATGATCTGCAGGAAGGCATCGTAGTCGTCCACCCGGTACAGAAGGCTTGTGAGGGAGGCCTTTTCCGCCTCGGGGTCGGCCGCCGTCTCGGGCCGCTCGAGGTTTCGCACGGCATTTTCGACGAGGGCGCAGATCTCCGCCGTGGCGCGCTTCAGGTAATCCCGGAAGTTGCGGTAGTTCTCCCGCTCCTCGTTGTAGATCTCGAGGAGGTTGACCTCGATGAAGCGCCTGAGTTTCTGCGGGATGACGGTGATGGGCATGCCGCCGAGGATCTGGTAGCCGCGGACCTCGATCAGGCCGCCGTAGAAGAGATCCCACTTGCAGAGCGTCTGCGCGGCGGCAGGGTCGGCAAGCGAAAAGGCCCGGTCGGCGAAGATATCCCGGATCTCGACCCCCTGTCCCGGGTCGATCCGCTGCACCTCGTACACGCTCAGCACGGAGCGGGAATAACTCTGCAGGATCTCCCTCTCGAGCGCGGAGAGCTGGTTCCTGCGGCGATCGAGATATAGCTCCGGGAACGTCTTGTCGTACTCGTCGGTGACGAAATACAGCGAATACCAGGAGAGAAACCGGGAAAACTCTTCCTCGCTCTGGAAATTATCGTAGAGATCGTCTTCGTCTTCGCCGTAGACGCCGCGCCCCTCGAAGTATTCATAGAGGGCGAGTTCGTACTCCTCGTAAAACCGGTCGGAATTGGAAAAACGGGTAAGCCGGTAGTGGAGATCGGAAATGATCCTCCTGCAGCGGGCCAGATCGAAATCGATGATCCGGGCGACCCGGCTTTCGAAAGCGTCGCCCTGCCCGGAGGGGGAACCTCCGCGATCAGCCGTTGACATGTCTGGATGACCTCCTGTTGCAATCGAACATAAAGCCTCGCGCCGACGGCCCCCGGCTGGCGGCACTTCGGCGAGCCGGCGCTGCGGCTCTACATCCTGATATGACAGACCCCCTTTCGTGTTGGTTTCATATCATGGATGGCTGAAGGTTATCGCATTTCGATGGGACTGTCGAGAAAAAAAAGAGAGGCCTTTTCGCTATTCAGCTCAAAGGGTTAGATGATAAAAAGGGAGGCGCCGAACAGGCCTTTCGGGGCATTCGGGCAGCGGGAATAACCGGGGGGCCGCTCGCCCCTGCGCACGCCGGCCGATCGTCTACAACGGGGACGAGTGAATCACGGAGAGCATCATCCCCCCCATGAGAAACAGCCAGAACAGCCAGTAGATCGCCTTTCGCCTCACGTGTTGCACCTCGACTTCGATTCGCCCGGGAGAAACCGCTTCGAATCAGGCGGTCCCGGACAGCCCCTTCTTTTTACATCGGATCGCTGCACCGAACCTTGAGCGCGCAACCCGCGTGCAAGGTCCGGACGCGCTGGCGGCTGTCGCCGCCGGGGCCGGGCTACTTGACAGCCTCGACGAGCAGAAGCGGGGGAACGCAGAGGACGGCAAAGTCCGTGTTGACCGTGGAAAAAAGTTCCCGCAGCGGTGCCCGGAGACAACTGGGGGGCTGATAAAAGGTCTGATATGCAAGGAATTTGCCGCCCTGCCGGAGGATGCTGTGCGTGTCCCGGAGGATCCCCATGCGGGCCTCGGCCGACAGAAAGGAAAAGGGAATCCCGGAGACCACGCAGTCCACCTCCCCGATGCCGCTGCGGCTGGCGATGTCGAGGACGTTCCCCGCGCATTCCTGGTAAATCTGCAACCTGGGGTCTTTGCAATTCCGGCGCAGCAGTTCGGCGAGGGCTTCGTTACGCTCGATTGCGATCAGGCGGGCGTCGGGGCCCAGCCGATGCAGGAGCGAGCGCGTGAGGACCCCCGTCCCCGGCCCGTACTCGATCACGATTCGAGCCGATTGAGGATCGACGCGGGAGCAGATTTTCTCCACGGCGAACCGGGACGTGGGCATCACGGAAGCGATATACCGGTCCTGCAACAGATTGCTCAGATAGGCGAATGCGGTCATAATCGGACTCCTGGCGCATCGGCGGGGTGCACGGAAGGGGCGAGTCAAAATGCCCTTCCGGCCCTTCAGCGGGCGCAACCCCTTATTTCCCCCTGTAGCGTTTGTACCTCATGCCCACCCCCGTCGGGGTCGTGAGGGTGAGCTCTCCCTTCGTGCAGGCGTATCCCCATGTCAGGGGATCCCCTTTCTTCATGGTGATCTCGATCTGGTGCCGGTCGATCACCCTGTAGCTCCCCGTGTAGGCGACCTTCTCGACGGCGCTGTAGAGCCTGACCGTGTCGTCCTCGAGAAACTCGATCGTGTCGGCACCCTGGATCCGCACCCATTTGCCGAGGAGCATCTCCCGGGCCTGGATCCTTGCCGTCTCCGCTTCATCCGGCACGGGGGCGGCCGGGGGCGGCGCAACGGCGGCCGGCGGGACGGACGGCTCCCGGGCCCTCACAGGCTCCTCCTGCAGGACGCCGGCACAACCGCACAGGACTGTCAGCAGGAGCAAACAGAGGGCCTTCCCGAAGCGGGCTGCGTTCATGGCTATGGAGTCCCCCTCCAATTTTTTATTATCTCACGCCTCGTTTCGTTCTGCAAGCCGGTATTCGTCATAGTGTTCGATGAGGCGATCCAGGTACCGCGAGTTCATCTGTGTCGAGGCAAGCGCCCGCTTCACCGGGGGCAGCCTCAGGACGGCCCCCAGGATCGCCGCCATCACGCGGTGGCTCAGCAGGGCCTGGGTGTCGAAAATCAGGTTCTGGAGCTTTCCCCGCTCCAGGGCCATGAGAATCAGCCTGCGCGCCGAGTCGACGGGCGTGATCACCCGCTCGGGGCGGCTCGCCAGGGCCATGGCGCCTGTCTTGCAGCTCCGGACACAGACGCCGCAACCCAGGCAGGCGTCGTCGTCCACCGCGGCCTTCTTCTTCGTGCGCTTCTTCGGGTCCGCGGCGGACCGGAGGGCGACCGCCCCGACCGGGCAGACGCCGACGCAGAGGCCGCAGCCCGTGCATTTGCTCCCGTCCACGACGGGCAGGAAGTTCGTCGTGTGGACGGGGTGCAGGTGGACGAACTTCCGGGCGGCGATCATGGCCTCGCAGCAGCAGCCGCAGCAGTTGCAGATGAAGCTCACCTGGCGCTGGACGTTCTCGCCGAACTGGACGAGGTTGTGCTCGTAGGCCGTTTCCAGCAGGCCCATGCACTCCGCCGCCGTGACGGGCCGGACGATCCCGTGGCGGATGAGGGAATCGGCGGCGCGGTTGAAGGTCATGCAGATGTCCATGGGGGCGTCGCAGGCCCTTCCCACGTGACCCATCTTGTGCCGGCAGTAGCACATGGCGATCCCGATGTGGGACGCCGTCTGGATGACGCGGCTGGCCCGCTCGTAGTCCAGGACGTGAAGGCCGCTGTCGGTCGGCAGAGCCGGTTCGTGAACGAGGACGCGCCCCAGCTGGGTCTTGCCCGCCACGAAGAGGGCCTTGATGAAATCCTCCTCCACGTTGATGTACTGGTAGTACAGCTCGCTCAAGGCCTTCTGGTCGAGGTCGGCCCGCAGGCGCATCATCGAGAACTCGAAGAAACCCGCCATCGGGGGCGGCAGAACATAGACGCGGCCGCCGTCCCGCTCGATGTCGAGGAGAATCCCCCGGTCGGCAAGTCCGTCCAGGACGCCTGCGGCCTTCTTCTCCGGCATGTTCCAGACCGCGGCGGCCTTCTTCGCATCAAAGGGCCGGATGGGCAGCAGCGAGACGAGCTCTGCCTCCCGCTCCGAAAAGAGCATGCGGAGGATTCCGTAGAGAAGCTCCGAAGGCGGGGCACCCTGGGGGAACTGGTTGATTCGCTCCGCGAGACGGTGGTAGGCGTTTTTGAGTCGCTGATGGGCCACGGCCGGGCTCCGGTCCTTGGGATGAGTTTCATCATTCTACCAGAATAAGGCCCGTTTACAACCGGCTATGAACAGACGAGGTTGAGACGGTAAGAAGGTGAGAAGGGTGGATATGGCAGGGGTGAACAGATTTCTCCCCGCTGCTCCAACCTTCATACCCTCTTACCCTCTCACTTTCTGATTTGCATGTCAGCATTCGTCATCAGCAGGACGAACATGGACAGGCGACACCCGTTGACAGATCCCCCGTCAACCTATATGAGGTCCAAAGCAAAGAAGGGGTTGAGACCATTGCCGTCGCCATCGGACAGACTGAAGCGCCTCCGGGCGAGACTGCACGCCGTCATGCGGGCCGACCGCGTCGCCCTGCTGAGGGAGATCGGAAAGCTGCAGTCCGCGAAAAGCCCCGAGGGTCTCGAGCACGCAATCGACCGGCTCGAGAGGCGGCTCGAGCGGGCTTCCGCGAAGAAGGACAGGCGCCGGGCGGGCCTCCCGCCGGTGCGCTACCCCGCGGCCCTGCCGATCACAGCCCGGCGGGCCGACATCGTCGAGGCCATCCGCGAAAACCCCGTCGTCGTCATCACCGGCGAGACGGGCTCGGGCAAGACCACGCAGATCCCCAAGATGTGCATCGAGGCGGGCCGGGGCATCGACGGCCGGATCGGCTGCACGCAGCCCCGCAGGGTGGCCGCCGTCACGGTGAGCCAGCGCATCGCCGAGGAGATGGGCGAGGAGCCCGGCCGCTCGGTGGGCTACAAGATCCGCTTCGAGGAGCGCACCTCGCCCGAGGGGTTCATCAAGATCATGACGGACGGCATCCTCCTCATGGAGGCCCAGGCCGACCCCCATCTCAACGAGTACGACACGATCATCGTCGACGAGGCGCACGAGCGCAGCCTCAACATCGATTTCGTCCTGGGCATGCTGAAAACCCTCCTGCGAAGGCGCAGGGACCTCAAGGTCGTCATCACCTCCGCCACGATCGACACGGAAAAATTCTCCGCCGCCTTCGGGGGTGCGCCCATCATCGAGGTCTCGGGGCGGCTCTACCCCGTGGAGATCCGCTACGAGCCCCTCGAGGAAGACCCCGAGGAGGTCACCCACGTCGAGGCCGCCGTCCGCGTCGTCGACGATCTGCTCGACGGCGGCGGGGGCGGGGACATCCTCGTCTTCATGCCCACGGAGCAGGACATCCGCGATGCCTGCGAGATGCTCGAGGGGCGCGGCCGCCGGGGCGTGAAGATTCTGCCCCTGTACGCGAGACTGCCCTCGCAGGAACAGCGGCGCGTCTTCGTCCCGATCCCGGAGAGGAAGGTCGTCGTGGCCACCAACGTCGCCGAGACGTCCGTCACGATCCCCGGGATCCGCTATGTCGTCGACACGGGGCTGGCCCGCATCTCGTACTACAACCCCCGCACGAGGACCTCGGGGCTGCCCGTCCGGCCTATTTCCCGGAGCAGCGCCGATCAGCGGGCGGGCCGCTGCGGCCGCGTGGAAAACGGCGTGTGCATCCGCCTCTATTCCCGCGAGGACTACGAGAGCCGACCCCTCTACACGCCGCCCGAGATCCTGCGCTCCAACCTCGCCGAGGTCATCCTCCGGATGCTCGCCCTGCGGATCGACGACCCCGCGGCCTTCCCCTTCGTGGACCCGCCCGCGCCGAAGAGCATCCGGGGCGGATACGACATCCTCGAGGAACTCGGCGCCATCGAGCGCGCGGATGACGGCAGCGGCGCGGCCCGCTGGCGTCTCACCGAGCGGGGCCGCCGGATGGCCCGGCTGCCGCTGGACCCCCGGATCGCGCGGATGATCCTCGAGTCCGAAAGGGAAGGCTGTCTTGAGGAAATCCTGGTTCTCGCTGCGGCGCTCGGCACCCAGGACCCGCGGGAGCGCCCCGCCGGGAAGGAGAAGGAGGCGGACGCCGCCCATGCCCGATTCGTCAACCCTGCATCGGACTTTCTCACCCTGCTGACCCTCTGGGGGCGCTTCCACGAAAACGCCCCGAACGCAAGATCCGCAGGGCGGCTCAGGCGGTTCTGCCGCGACCATTTCCTCTCCTTCCGGCGGATGAAGGAGTGGCGGGACGTCCACAGCCAGCTCAAGGAGATCGTCGAGGAGGAGGGCCCGGCGCCCCAGGAAAAGACCCGCGGCAAGACAGGCGGCGGCGATCCCCAGGCCTGGTACGGCCGGATCCACCGTGCGGTGCTCAGCGGCTACCTCTCGAACATCGCCGTGAAGAAGGAGAAGAACACCTACACCGCCGCGGGCGGGAGGCAGGTCGTGCTCTTTCCCGGTTCGGGCCTCTACAACCGCGGCGGCGACTGGATCGTGGCGGCGGAGCTCGTGGAGACGACCCAGCTCTTCGCCCGGACGGCCGCCAACATCGACCGGGACTGGCTCGAGCCCCTGGGCGGAAGCCTTTGCCGTTCCACCTATCTCAACCCCCGCTGGGACCGCAGGCGCGGCGAGGTGACGGCCACCGAGCGCGTGAGCCTCTACGGCCTCGTCATCGTCGAGGAGCGACGCGTCTCCTACGGCCGCATCGACCCCGCCGCGGCCACGCAGGTGTTCATCCGCGAGGCCCTCGTGCCCGGGGAGATCGACAGGCCCCCGGCTTTCCTCGCCCACAACCGCGCCCTCATCGAACGGGTGAGGGACATGGAAAACAGGCTCCGCAGGCGCACCCTGCTCGCCACGGACGACGTCCTGGCCGCCTTTTACGAGGAGAGGCTGCGGGACGTCTCCGATGTACGGACCCTCCAGAGGATCATCCGCGAGCGGGGGGGCGACGCCTTTCTCCGGATGACCGAGGAGGACGTGCTCCGTCAGGCCCCCGACCCCGGCGAGCTTGCCCTCTACCCCGATGCCCTGCAGGCGGGGAGGCTTTCGCTTCCCCTGAGCTATCGGTTCAGCCCGGGTGATGCCGCCGACGGCGTGACGCTGAAGCTCCCGGCCAGCGCGCTTGCCGGCCTCCGGGCCGAAATCCTGGAGCGGGCCGTGCCGGGACTGCTGCGCGAGAGGGTGACGGCCCTCCTCAAGGCCCTTCCCCGCGAGGTCAGGCGGCATCTCGTCCCGCTCCCGCAGTCGGCGGAGCTCATCGTGCGGGACGTCGAGAAAAGCAAAGGCCCGCTTCCGGCGGCCCTCTCGGAGAGCCTCAAGCGCCGGTTCCGGCTCGACGTGCCCCCCTCGGCATGGGACCTGGAGGGGCTTCCCGATCACCTCAAACTCCGCTATGCCGTCGTGGACGCCAAGGGGAAGGAGATCCGGTCGGCGAGGGACATCGAGTCCCTGCAGAGGGACCGCCTGGAAGAGCAGGCATCGCGGGCCTTCCACCGGGCGAAGGAGGCCTGGGAACGGACGGGGGTCACCCGCTGGGAGGCGCCGGGGCTGCCCGATGCAATCCCGGCGGAAATCCCGCTGGATGAACACAACGTCCTCGAGGGAGTCGCCTACCCGGCCCTCGTGCCGGCGGGCGAGGCCGTCGATCTGCGACTGCTGAGAGACCGCGGGGAGGCCGAGGCGGCGCACCGGGCCGGCGTCAGGACGCTTCTGGCCCTGCAATTCCGGAAGGAGCTCGGGGCGATTCGCCGCTGCCTCGCCCTGCGGGGCGAGATGAAGGTCTGGTCCGTCTACTTCGGGGGGGCCGCGGCCCTGGAGGACATCCTCCATCAGGGGCTGATCCGCCGCCTGCTCGAGAAGGATATCCGGACGCGACAGGATTTCGAGGATTACGCCCGTTCTCTGAGGCCGGTGCTGCTTCAAGCGCCCGGGCAGCTGCTCGCGCAGGTGGAACCCGTACTGCGCGCCTATCACGAAACACGCCAGGCCCTATCCGCCCTCGAGGCGGCAAACCGGGCAAACCGCAGCGTGACCGGTTTCCTCGGGGAGATGCGCGCCGAGCTCGACCGCATCGTCCCTCTTTCGTTCCTGGAGCGGTATGACCCGGATCGCCTCGCCCAGCTCCCCCGCTACCTCAAGGCGCTGCAGATCCGGGCGGACAGGGGCGCCGTCCATCTCGACCGGGACAGGGTCCGGGCCGCCGAGATCCGGCCCTTCGAGGAAAAACTCGAAGAGCTCCAGAAGGTTACCGTCCGCGGGGCGTCGCCTGAAAGGGTCAAGGCCGTCGAAGAGTACCGATGGATGGTCGAAGAGTACCGGGTGTCGGTCTTTGCCCAGGAGATCAGGACTCCCTACCCGGTGTCGCCGAAGCGGCTGCGCGAGAAACTGCGGCAGATCGAGCAAACGGCGTAAAAGATTTTGCTGGGATTTCGGGGGCGGATATAATAAAAGATAACGTTTTCAAGACCGGCGGTCCCCGGGTCGTGCCGGGGCGGCCGATGAGGACGGCGGGCCGTGGAAAAATCGATCCTGATCGTGGACGACGAGATCACCGTGCGTGAGATCTTCAAGGATTTCTTCGGCGCCGCCGGGTACCGGGTCCTGACGGCGGAAGGGGCCGACAACGCCATCGAGATCCTCAACGAACAGGATGTCGATGTGATCTTCCTCGACCTGCGCCTGTTCGGGACCAACGGGCTCGAACTGGGCCGCAGGATCCGGAGGGAAAAGCCCCTGTCCATCCTCTTTGCCATCACGGGGTGGGCCGGCCTCTTCGAGGTCGAGGAGTGCCGGGAGGCGGGCTTCGACGATTTCTTCATCAAGCCCGTGGAGTTCGGGATGCTCGAGAAGGCCGTCGCGGACGCCTTCGAACGGGTCGAGCGATGGCGGAAGCGGTAGGGCACCCGACCCCATCTTGACAACCGGCAAGTCGTCATTATTTTTACTGCGCCCGGCTCATTTGCGCCTGAACATCAATATCATCCCACATCGCAGAACACGGAGGAGGAGTCGATCATGCCAGCGAAGGAAATCCTGTATGACGCTCACGCGCGGGAGAAAATCGCCAGGGGAGTCAATACCCTGGCCGATGCGGTCAAGGTGACCTTGGGCCCCAGGGGCCGAAACGTGGTCCTGGAGAAGAAGTGGGGGGCCCCCACGATCACCAAGGACGGCGTCACGGTGGCCAAGGAAATCGAGATGGAGGACATCTTCGAGAACATGGGGGCCCAGATGGTCAAGGAAGTGGCCTCCAAGACGTCGGACGAGGCCGGCGACGGCACGACGACGGCGACCATCCTCGCGCAGGCCATCTTCCGCGAAGGGGCCAAGCTCGTGGCGGCGGGCATGAACCCCATGGAGCTCAAGAAAGGGATTGACCGGGGCGTCGAGCTGATCGTCGAAGAGCTCGAGAAGATCGCCAAGCCCGTCAAGGACAAGCAGGAGATCACCCAGGTCGGCACCATCTCGGCCAACAACGACACCGAGATCGGCACCATCATCTCCGATGCCATGGACAAGGTCGGCAGGCAGGGCGTCATCACCGTCGAGGACAACAAGTCCATCGACACGGTGCTGGAATACGTCGAGGGCATGAAGTTCGACCGCGGGTTCATCTCGCCGTACTTCGTCACCAACACGGAGAAGATGGAGGCCGTCCTCGAAGACGCCCACATCCTGATCACCGACAAGAAGATCAGCAGCCTGAAGGAGATCCTGCCGCTGCTCGAGCAGGTGGCGAAGACCGGCAAGCCCCTCATGATCGTTGCCGATGACGTCGAGGGCGAGGCCCTGGCGACGCTCGTCGTCAACAAGGTCCGCGGCGTTCTCAAGAGCTGCGCCATCAAGGCCCCGTATTTCGGGGACCGCCGCAAGGGGGCCCTGCAGGACATCGCCGTCGTCACGGGAGGCAGGGTGATCTCCGAGGAGATGGGGGTCAAGCTCGAGTCGGCGACCATCAAAGACCTCGGAAGGGCTCGCCGGATCGTCGTCGACAAGGACAACACGACCTTCATCGACGGGGCGGGCAAGAAGGCGGACATCGAGGAGCGCGTCCGGCAGCTGAAGAAGGAGATCGAGACCATCCAGATGGATTACGACCGCGAGAAGGCGATGGAGCGCCTCGCCAAGCTCACCAGCGGCGTCGCGATCATCAAGGCGGGCGCCGCCACGGAGATCGAGATGAAGGAGAAAAAGGCCCGCATCGAAGACGCCCTCAATGCGACCCGCGCGGCCGTCCAGGAGGGAATCGTGCCGGGCGGGGGCGTGGCCTTCATCCGATGCGCCGCTGCACTCGAAAAGGCCAATCTCGAGGGCGACGCCCGCTACGGCATCGAGATCGTCCGCAAGGCCATCGAGGAGCCCTTGAAGATGATCGCGAAAAACGCGGGTTACGAGGGCTCCGTCGTCGTGGAGAAAGTCCGCGAGAAGAAGGGGGCCTTCGGCTTCGACGCCGACAGCGGCGAGTATGTCGACATGATGAAGGCGGGCATCATCGACCCCGCCAAGGTCACGCGGCTGGCCCTTCAGAATGCGGCGTCGGTGGCCTCGCTGCTCATCACCACGCGGACCATGGTGGGGAAGAAGGCCGAGAAGGAAGAGGAAGCCAGGGCCTAGCAACCTCAGAAAACATCAGTACCGCTAGAAGCGTTCCTGCCCCCGGGGAGGCCCGGTCCTCCCCGGGGGCTCCTCTCTCAACGAACAGTCAAGACGCCCGGGAGGAGCAACAGGACGAACCATGCCTACCGAAGCAAAATCCCCGTCCATGGACCATGCCGCCGGGAAGCCCGACACGCAGGGGAAGGCGCTTCTCCGGGAATTCGACCGTCTCGGCGGCCGTGAGATCCTGGAGCGGATCCTCGGGGCGGGCAGCCCCCGCGAGGCGGTCGAGA
The DNA here is from genome assembly GCA_013177795.1 of Syntrophaceae bacterium. Taxonomy (NCBI): domain Bacteria; kingdom Pseudomonadati; phylum Thermodesulfobacteriota; class Syntrophia; order Syntrophales; family Syntrophaceae; species Syntrophaceae bacterium. The sequence goes on from JABLXY010000004.1 coordinate 86,224, forward strand.
TGCTCCCCGCCCAAGACCTCTACTGGATCGTCAAGAAGGTCGGGGCTGACGACAGCCTCGCCCTGCTCGAGCTGGCCACCACGGACCAGTGGCAGTACCTGCTCGACCTGGAGATCTGGGACCGCGACGAGATCAATTGCGCAGAGGCCCTCTGCTGGCTCAGGCGCCTCTTCGAGGCCGATCCGCGCAGGACCGTCCAGTGGCTTTTCAACGAGGGCAACGCCCTGGTCTATTTCATCCTTCAGAAAAGCATCGAGGTGATGGTCCGGGAGGAGGACGACAAGGAGTTCGAGATTCCCGAGGGGTTCTTCACCCACGACGGGGTCCTGTACCTCGGCGTGCGCGACCCGGAACAGGAGCCCTTCATCCGCGAATTGACCGGCGCCATCGCCGCGGCGAGCCTGCCGGCCTATCAGACTCTCCTGTCGAGTCTCGCCGCCGCCGTGCCGGCCGAGGTGGAGGAGGGGATGTACCGGATGCGCAGCGTGCGCCTGGCCGAGTGCGGGTTTCTGCCCTTCGAGGAGGCCGTTTCCGTTTTTTCCCCCCTGACCCCCGAGCAGTTGAACCGTGAGGGGGAGCCGGACGCACCGGTCATCGACGTCGCGGCCGACGGCGAAGCCGGGGCGCTCATCCCCTTCCTGCCGCTCCACGAGGGCGGACAGGTGGGCTTCCTGAGGGAGGCCCTCGCTGCCGTACAGAACCCTCTTGTCCTGGAGCGGCTGCAGTTGGAGTTCGCCGGACTGGCGAACCGGCTGGCGTCGGTCGAGGGCCTTGCCCGCATGGAGATGGACGGGCTCGTGGGGACGGCCCGCAGGACGGCGGGCTATCTCAACATCGCCCTGGAGGAACTGGCGGGGAGGGACCGGCTGCGGGCGGCGGCGCTGCTGGAGAAGAACCCGCTGGAATCGGTCTTTCGCGTCGGATTCGGATTCGTTCTGCGGTTGAAGCACGTGGCGGAGAATTGGCTGAGAATCGCCTGGTTCCGCAAGTCGGGCTTCGATCACGGCTTCTGGGGGGAGGAGCGTGCGGGCCTGCTGTCGGGCCTTCTGATGAAGAGGCCCCTGCTCTACGCGGGTTGGGCGGAAAAGGACGGCGCCCTGTACCGGGACTTTGCCGGGGCCGAGGACCTGTCGGGGGCCGGCAAGGCGCTGATGCGGCTCATCGCGCTGGACGGGCTCATGGATGCCCTGGCACGGAAGGTCCCGATTGAGCGCGCACCGGCGGGCCGTGGCGAATCGACCTGCTTTCACCTGCTGCTGACCTACTGGGCACGGCTCCGCCTCGGTCTAGGGCCGGACGTCGCGGCCATCTCGGGCGAAGAGGCCCGTGCCCTTTTTGCGATGCTCCGCGAGGGGGAGACGGCGCCTCCCTACCGGATGGCCCGCTTCCGGGACGTCTTCCTCGAGGAGATGCTCTCCCTTGCCCCGTCGCTGCCCGACGATCTCCGGTCAGCCCTCCGGGAGGAGCTCTCCGCAATCTGGGAGGCCTTCCGTTCCGAGTACGAGGAGGTCCCCCCGGCCGACACGGACATGAGGCACAACCCCTTCCTGATCATCGAGTAGCACCCGTTCGGGAGGTTCGCCGTGAAGAGAAGAAAAAAAAGCCCAACGCAGAGAAAGGGATCGGCCACGGCGCCGAGCCACCTCCTCCAGGACATTCTCACGGATGCCCGGGGGATCAACAACGAGACGCTGGAGAAGGTCATCCTCCTGGCCGTAGAGATCGCCCGGGAGGGGCGCGAGGGCAGGAAGGTGGGAACGATGTTCGTCATTTCCGACTCCGATGCCGTCATGGCGAACTCGCGCTGCCTCATCCTGGACCCCCTGATGGGTCATCCGGAAAGCAAGCGGCACATCGACGACCCGGACCTCCGCGAGACGGTCAAGGAGCTCGCCCAGCTCGACGGGGCCTTTGTCGTCTCGGACGAGGGGATCGTCCTGTCCGCCTGCCGCTACATCGATGCCCCGTCCCGTGACGTCTCGCTCCCGCTCGGACTGGGCAGCCGTCACATGGCGGCCGCATCGATCACGAAGCACACCAATGCGATCGCCATCGTCGTCTCAGAAAGCTCCATCGTGCGGATCTTCGACAACGGGGAGATCGTCTCGGAAATCCTGCCCGAAATCTGGCTGCTGAGCCGCTACAGCCTTCATCTCAAGGGCCCGACCTCGGCGCAGACGGAAGATCACATCACCGTCATCAGCAAGGTGGAAGGCAAGGGCAGATCGGACGCACGCTGCCCTTGACAACCGCCGATCCGTGATTAATATTAAGGGCAAAATCAGAAGTTTCTCAACCATATCGGCATGTTAGATGTATCTGGCTGTCGATATGCCCTGCAGGAAAACTAACCGCTACAATTTGTGTCAATCATCTCTTGAAGGGAGGTTGGATCTATGTTCTGGCCCGAATTCAGAAGAATGGCGTTGTCTCCGGATGTGTGGAACGGGGTGGAACGCCTGCAGCGGGAGATGGACCGTCTCTTCGCAGGCCTGAGCCTGCCCTATGAGCGCAGCTTCCCCGCCGTCAACATCTGGGAAGGCGAGGACGATGCGGTCGTGACCGCGGAGCTGCCCGGGGTCGATCCCGACAAGATCGAGCTGTCCGCCCAGGGAGACACCCTCACCATTTCTGGCTCCCGGGAGCCGGAAACCCTGCGGGAGGGCGAGACCTATCACCGCCAGGAACGCAGGCACGGGCGGTTCACGAGAATCGTCAAGCTGCCGTTCCGCGTCGATGAGAAGGGTGTCGAAGCCACCTTCGAACGGGGCGTCCTGAGCGTTCGGCTGCCCCGGCACGAGGAAGAGAAGCCGAAGAAGATCCAGATCAAATCGACCTGAGGGGGTGAGTGCGATGGCAAACGAGATTCAGGCAGTCAAAACACAGTCCCCGGCAGGGGCCGAGCATACCAGGGACCGCAAGGTCTTCATCCCGCCCGTGGACATCGTCGAGTCGAATGATGCCATCATTCTCACGGCCGACATGCCGGGCGTGGACGAGAAGAATGTGAGCGTAACGTTGGAGAAAGGCGTTCTCTCCGTCCTGGGCGAAGTCGAACCGGCTTTTGTGAAGGACCGCAAGATCGCCTACGCGGAGTACGAAATCGGCGACTACGAGCGCGCCTTCACCCTGTCCGACGAGATCGACCAGGATCGGATCGAGGCGACCGTGAAGAACGGGGTCCTGCGGCTGGTCCTCCCGAAAACCGAGGCCGCCCGCGCCAGGAGGATCCCCGTCAAGACAATCCACTGAGCAAGAGGAGGTTTGCGTCATGACATTCAGAGACCTGATTCCTTGGCGTAAGACCGAAAATATCCCGATCGCCCGCGACCGGGAATTCCCCTTCTATCCCCTGCAGCAGAGGGTGAATGAGCTCTTCGATTCCTTTTTCAGGGATTTCGCCTGGACTCCCTCGAGGGTGGCGGCGGAGTGGCCCGGGGCCTTCTGGCCCGAGATCGACGTCTCCGACAGCGGCGAGCTGGTGAAGGTCACCGCCGAGCTTCCGGGGCTCTCCGAGAAGGACGTCGAGATCACCCTCGAGAAAGACACCCTGATCCTGAAGGGTGAGAAGAGGGAGGAGAAAGAGGAAAAAGGAAAGAATTACTGGCATTCCGAGAGACGCTTCGGATCCTTCCGTCGGGAGATCCCTCTGCCGGAGGGCGGGGTCGACGAGTCGAAGGTCAAAGCGGAGTTCAAGGACGGGGTGCTGACCATCACCCTGCCGAAGACGGAAGAGGCGAAGAAGCAGATGAAGAAGATCCCCATCAAGACCCACTAGCGCAGCAGCCGCCAATCGCGCGCGATGTTTGCGCAGGGGCCCTGCCGCAGGGCGGCAGGGCCCTTTTTTTTCATGCAATCCGCAACACCAGGCGGATGATGCCCGAATCGAGACCGGCGGCCTCGGCGGGAATTTCCAGCCGGGACCCGTCCCGGACAAACGCAGGCAGACGCAGGGCGATGCGCGGCGACGACACCGCGGTCCCGCTTCCCAGGCAGGCCATGCAGGGAAACATCCAGTCCCGGCCCGTGCCGCCGCAGAACCGGCAGGAAGCATGGAGGGGAAGCTCGAACTCGACGATGGCGCCGGGCACGGCCTCCAGACGGTCCAGGATCAGTTCGAATTCCAGGGTCTCGGCAACGCCGCCATACCCCGGCGCTTCTCTCTCGAAGAGAAACCGGAAGATCTCCTCCGCCGGGGTGCGGTATCCCGGGCCCCGATGCCCGCCCCGCCGGGGCACGAGTGGCTCGGGCCGCACTCTTGCGGCCGACACGGGGTTCGGCTGCACACGCGGTCGGCTTCGCGATGCCGCAAGGTCGCGGTCGTATTCCTCGCGCTTCTTCGGGCTGGAGAGCACCTCGTAGGCCTCGGCGATTTCCTGGAACCGGGCCGTGGAATCCTTCCCGGCCCTGTCGGGGTGGTGCTTCTTGGCCTTTTCCCGGTATGCCCGGCGGATGCCGGCCTCGCCTTCCTGCGGGGAGACCCCCAGCACCTTGTAGTAATTCTTCTTCCTCGTCGCCACGGCGCCCTTCATTCCGGCAGCGTTTTCACGTTAACAATAAAAAGAAGGGACGCCCGCTGTCAAGACCGGGACCTCACCGGGGGAAGGCGGGCGCGGTTTTCCGCCATCCGTTGTCCTGCCAGGACCCGCCGCGCTAGTTCTTTGCCAGGAGGCGCCGCACCGCCGCTTCCAGCCCGTCGAGGGTAAGTTCGTACATGGGGAAGACCTGGCGGACGATGCCGATGGTGCGGACCCTCTCCCATTCCCACGGCGAGGCGGGGTTCAGCCAGACGGCATGACGGAAAAGGCTCGCGAGAAACTTGAGCCGGTCGATGCTCGGGCGGGTGCTGCGCTGCGTGTAGTCGATGGCGCCGCCGGCATACATGAGCTCATAGGGCGACATGCTGGCGTCGCCGAGGATGATGAGCCGTGTTTCGGGGTCGCGCAGGGCAAAATCGTCAAGCCGCTCGGGCCGGTAGTACCTCTGGGGGTCCTGCCAGACCACGTCGTAGACGGTGTTGTGGAAGTAGTACGTCCGGAGGTCCTTGAACTGCGAGCGGGCGTAGTTGAACAGGGTCTGCACGAGGTCCGCGTAGGGCTCCATGGACCAGCCGCCGTTGTCGATCATGAGGATGACCTTCAGCCGGTCCGTAAGCCTGCGGTCGAAGACGATCTCGATCTCGCCGGCGTTGCGCATCGTCTCGCGGATGGTCTTGTCCACGTTGACGAGGTCCTTCGGGCCTGCCGGCACCATCCGGCGCAGCCGCTTGAGGGCCTCGCCCATCTGGGCCTGCGTGAGGGGCCCGTCCTGCGAGTAGTCCCGCCAGCGCCGGTCCATGGCCACCTTGACGGCCGACTTGCCGCGCGACACGCCGCCCACGCGCATCCCCTCCGGGTGATGGCCCGAGTGGCCGACGGGCGAGGTGCCCCGGGTGCCGATCCAGCGGTTGCCCCCGTGGTGGGCTTCGGTCTGCTCCTTGAGACGGTCGAGAAAATACTGGATGAGTTCCTCGGGGGTCATCTTCTTCAATTTCTTTTCGTCCACCCCGAAGGCCGAGGCGACCGCGCCGGGGTCCTTCAGCCACTCCTCGAGCAGGGCCTTTGCGATGTCGGTGAGTTCGTGGGTCTCGGGGTCCTTCAGCTCGACGCCCCGGAAGTGGTGCAAAAAGACCTGGTCGTAGAGATCGAAGTAGCGCTCGCTCTTCACCAGCAGCGCCCGGGCGACGGTGTAGAAATCGTCGAGCGAGGTCACGAGCCCCATCGACAGCGCCTTCTGCAGGCGCAGGTAGGAGGTGGGCGTCACGGGGATGCCCCTGTCGCGCAGCGTGTAGAAGAACTGGACGAACACACCGCCCCCTTTATCGCTTGAATTTCGCGATGGCCCTGGCGGCGAGGGTGAGATCGGCGCTCTTCTTGTAGAGAACCCCCAGGTAGGGCACCTCGCCCCTCTGGAGCAGGGCCGGCCGGAAATCGGGGTCCGACCGCAGGGCCCGGATCCAGTTGATGAGCTCCCGCGTGGCGGGCTTCTTCTCGACGCCCCCGATCTCCCGCAGCCGGTAGAACGTCTGGATGCAGGCCTGCGCCGTCTCCTCGCTGAGCCTCGGGAAGTGGACGTCCACGATCCGGCGCATCATCTCCGGCTCGGGGAAGGCGATGTGGTGGAAATTGCACCGCCCCAGGAAGGGGTCCGAGAGGTCCTTCTTGGCGTTGGAGGTGATGATGACGACGGGTCGGTGCTTCGCCCTCACGGTCTTGTCGATCTCGATGATGTCGAAGGACATCTGGTCGAGCACGTCGAGCATGTCGTCCTGGAAATCCGTGTCGGCCTTGTCGATCTCGTCGATGAGCAGGACCGTCTTTTCGTCGGCGACGAAGGACTGCCCGATCTTGCCCATGCGGATGTAGGCCTCGATGTCGCTGACATCGCGCCGGGAGTCGCCGAAGCGGCTGTCGTTGAGGCGCGTGAGCGTGTCGTACTGGTACAGGGCCTCGACGAGCTTCATGCTCGACTTGACGTTGAGGGTGATCAGCGGCATGCCGAGGCTCTCGGCGATGGCGTGGGCCAGCATCGTCTTGCCCGTGCCCGGCTCGCCCTTGAGAAGAAGCGGCATCTCCAGGGCGATGGAGACGTTCACGATCTTCGCAAGCTCCTCGTCGAGCACGTATTTCGGTGCGCCCCGGAAGGCCCGGGGGGTCTTTTCCTGCTCCTTCATGGTTCGCTCCTGCTTCGGTTTTCGTGCGGCGGCACGGCAAACCCCCGGAGAGAGGCCCCGGGGGTGAATGGTTCTACTCCAAAACCGGGAATTTTTCCATATCGGACAGGGGGGCGTCACTCAATCCCGGAGAGATCGAACCCCTGCTCTTGCATCGTCTCGCGGACCGCCGCGAGGGCCTTGCGTCCCTCGACGGCCGCCTGGATCTCCTTGACGCCCTGCAGATCGCCCAGGAGGATGGCCCCGGCGACGGTGCGGTTCTCGATGACGAGCTTCCGGTAGATGCATTTCTCCTCGTCCGACCGGACGACGCACGCATCGCCGCCCTCGGCGTCGATGTCGCCCATGGAGACGAGATCGATCCCCGCGACCTTGAGCCGGTGCGACTGCAGCGTCCCCTCGTAGATCGTCTCCTTGCCGGCCATGTTGGCCCCGGCGGCGCGGCCTTGGGCCATGGCGGCGGGCCAGATCCCGTAATAGACGCCCCGGTGCTCGACCAGGTCCCCGGCGGCAAAGATATCGTCGAGGCTCGTCCGGAGCCGGTCGTCGACCTGCACGGCCTTCCCGATCGCAAGGCCGAGTTTCCTGGCCAATGCAAGGTCGGGTACGGCCCCCGCCGACAGCAGGACCATGTCCGTCTCCAGGGCCCTGCCGTCCTGGAGGCGGACGGCCAGGCGCCCGTCGAGCCGGGCAATCTCGCGGGGCGTGACGCCGAGATGGAACGTAAAGCCCATCTCCTCGAGGCGTCTCTGGAGGAAAACGGCGCCGGCGGCATCCATCTGCTTGGGCAGCAGGCGCTTGTTGCGGCCCACGACGGCCACCTGCAGGCCGCGCTTGCGGAGCCCGTTGCCCGCCTCGATCCCGAGGATTCCCCCGCCGATGACGACCAGGCTCATCGCCGTCTCGGCCCGCCTCAGCATGGCGTCTGCATCGTCGGCGGTGTGCAGGGTGAAGACCCCCTCGATGTCCCTGCCCGGTACGTCGGGAACGACGGCACGGCTGCCTGTCGCCAACAGGAGCCGGTCGTAGGGGTAGGTCTTGCCGTCAGAGGCCTGAACGGTTTTTTCGGGTGCCCGGATATCGACGATTTCCGTGGAGAGGTGGACCTCGATGCCGTTTTTTTCATACCAGGCGCCGTCGTGCAGGGTAAAGCCCCTGAGGGTCTTTTCGCCCGCCAGGTACTCGGGCAGGGCGGGCCGGTAATAGTAGTGACGGCCCTCCCGGCTGAACATCCGGATTTCCGCTTCCGGTTCGAGCTTCCGGATGGTTTCCGCGGCGGCATTGCCCGCCGCCCCGCAGCCGACGATCACATAACGGCTCATTTCTTTTTCCTTTTTTTTCAGGCACTTGAGTTTCAGCCAGTTTACACCGCGGAAGACGACCCGTCAAGCCGCCACAATTGGTAAGAATTGGTTATATTATGTAATTTTTAGTTGCTTTATGTCATTTTATTTCTTATGCTCTGTCAGCCGGAGGGAAGCATGTCCGCAGAGATGATGAACACGAGGGAGGTCGCCGCCTATCTCGGGATCAACGAGAAACAGGTCTATGCCCTGATCAAGTCTGGGCGGATGCCGGGGACACGGCTCACGGGGAAGTGGGTCTTCCCGAAGAAACTCGTCGACGAGTGGATTGAAGGCGGGGCCCGCAGGGGGCTCAAGGAGGCGCGGGAAAAGAGCCGCGGCATGGAGGGGGCGCTTCTGGCGTCGGGGAGCAACGACCCGGTGCTCGACTCTCTGCTCTCCGGCATGCGGCACTCGCACCCGGAATTCTACTTCTTCTGCGCTAACACGGGGAGCACCGACGGGCTCAGGGCGCTCGGCGGCGGCTACACCGACATCGCCTGGACCCACCTCCTTGACCGGGAGAGCGGCCGCTACAACGTCCCCTTCCTCCCGAAATACCTGCCCGACATGAAAGTGGTGCTCGTGCACCTCTTCCGCCGGGAGATCGGATTGGTCACGGCCCCCGCCAATCCCCTCGGAATCGCCGGCATCGAGGACATCGCAGGCAAACGGGTGCGGTTCGTCAACCGGCAGGAGGGCTCGGGAACGAGGGTGCTCCTCGATGACCGTCTGAAGAGCGCCGGCATCCCGGCCGGGGAGGTCAGCGGGTACGACCGGGAGGTCTGCACCCACGTCGAGGTGGGGCTCTCCATCCTCGCCGGCGAGGCCGACGCGGGGCTCGCCACGGTGGCCGTCTCGCGGCTCATGGGGCTTCACTTCATCCCCGTCGCCCGCGAGGACTTCGACATGGCCCTGGGGCAGTCGACGTTCTTCCACAGGGCCGTTCAGGCGCTCGTGGAGACCCTGCGCTCGCCGGCGTTCCGCGAGCGTTTCGAGCGTCTCGGGGGCTACGGGTTCGAGGACTCGGGCAGGATTCTCTATTCGAACATCTGAGAAAGGCGCGCGATGGGGAAAAGGCTGGTTTGTCTTCTGCTGGGCCTGCTGCTACTCGCACCGGGCCCCTGCTGGGCCAAGAGGAGCCTGATCCTGGCCACGACGACGAGCACCCAGGACTCGGGCCTTCTCGACGTCCTGCTGCCGATCTTCGAGAGGCAGACGGGCATCTTCGTGAAGACGATCGCCGTGGGCTCCGGGCAGGCCATGGCCATGGGCGCCAGGGGCGAGGCCGACGTGCTGCTCGTCCACTCGCCCGCGGCCGAAAGGAAATTCATGGCCGACGGCAACGGCGTGGCACGCAGGCTCGTCATGCACAACGACTTCGTCATCGTGGGCCCGCCCTCCGACCCGGCAAAGATTCGGGGAACGAGGACCGCCGCGGAGGCCTTCAGGAAGATCGCCGCATCGGGAAGCCTATTCACGTCCCGCGGCGACCACTCGGGCACCCACGCCAAGGAGCAGGAGATCTGGAAAGCCGCCGGCGTGCCTTATGAAGGCAGGAGATGGTACCAGCAGACGGGCCTCGGCATGGGTCAGACGCTGGCCGTGGCGGCAGAGAAGAAGACCTACGTGCTGACCGACCGCGGGACCTACATGGCCTTGAAGAAAAGCCTCGGCCTCGATGTCCTTGCCGAGGGCGACGGGATCCTGCGCAACATCTACCATGTCATCGAGGTGAGCCCCGGGAAGTGGCCGAGGGCCAACTTCACGGGGGCCAGGGCCTTCGCCGACTTCCTGGTCTCACAGGAGGCCCAGTCCGTGATCAAGACCTTCGGCGTCGAGAGATTCGGCACGCCGCTCTTCTCCCCCGATGCCGGAAAGAAAGAGGAGGCCCTGGGCCGGTAATGGAAATCATTCTGGAAGGCATCCGCCAGGCTTTCGTCCTGCTTTTCACCTTCGACCCCGAGGTCATCGGGATCACGTGGCTTTCCCTGAAGGTCTCGGGTACGGCGACCCTGATCAGCCTGCTGATCGGGATGTCCGTGGGGACCATGGTGGCCCTCACGCAGTTTCCGGGCCGCCGGTTCGTCGTGAGCCTCATCAACACGGGCATGGCCCTGCCCCCCGTGGTGGTGGGGCTCTTCGTGACGATCTTCCTGTGGCGAAACGGGCCGCTGGGCTTCCTGGAGATCCTCTACACCCCGGCGGCCATGATCCTCGCCCAGGCCGTCATCGCAACCCCCATCATCACGGGGATCTCCCTTGCGGCCATGCAGCAGCTGCCGCAAAAGCTCCGTCTGCAGATCCTCGCCCTCGGGGCCACGCGGCTGCAGATGGTCCGCATCCTCATCCGCGAGGCCCGTCTCCCCCTGCTGGCAGCCGTCATGGCGGGCTTCGGGGGCGTCATCTCCGAGGTGGGGGCCTCCATCATGGTGGGCGGCAACATCAAGGGCTACACCCGCGTCCTCACGACGGCCACGGTCATGGAGACGAGCCGGGGCAACTTCGACCTCGCCATCGCGCTGAGCATCATCCTGCTTCTCTTCGCCTACCTGATCAATCTCGTCCTCACGGGCATTCAGCAGAGGGAGAGGCCGCGATGACGACGATCCTCGAGGCAAGAAACCTGAAGGTCACCCGCGGGGGACATTCGCTGGTCGATGTCCCCGAGCTGACGATCTTCGAGGGCGAGACGCTCTCGCTCATCGGGCCCAACGGGGCCGGCAAGACGACCCTCCTGCAGGCCCTGTCCGTCCTGACGAAACCCTCGGCGGGACAGATCGTGTTCCGCGGGCGGGCGGTGGGGGCGGAGCAGCGCGTGCTGGAATACAGGCGCCGGATCGCCATGGTCTTCCAGGAGCCGCTGCTGTTCGACACGACGGTCCTCGGAAACGTCGTCTCGGGGCTCAGGATCCGGGGCATCGGGGGCAAGGAAGCGCGTCGCATCGCGGAGTCGCAGCTCGAGCGCTTCGGCATCGCGCACCTCGGCGACCGGTCGGCGAAAACCCTCTCCGGGGGGGAGGCCCAGCGGGCAAGCCTCGCCCGGGCATTTGCCGTCTCGCCGGAGATCCTCTTCCTCGACGAGCCCTTCGCGTCGTTGGACCCCCCGACACGGGAGGCGATCGTTTCGGACCTGGAAAGAGTGCTGGCCGAGACGGGGACGACCACCATCATGGCCACCCACGACCGCAACGAGGCCCTGCGCCTCTCGGACCGCATCGCCGTCATGCAGGGGGGGCGGATTGCGCAGGTCGACCGCCCGACAGCCGTCATGAACCGGCCCGTCGACGAGTTCGTTGCCTCCTTCGTGGGGACGGAGACGATCCTGTCCGGGCGAATCAGGGAGAACCGCCGGGGGACCCTCGCAATCACGGTCAACGGCACGGAGATCGAGGCGGTCGGCGAGGCCCCGCCGGGGGAAGAGGTGGTCCTGTGCATCCGTCCGGAGAACGTGACGCTGGCGATGAGCGGGCAAACCAAGGCGACGAGTGCAAGGAACACCTTCACCGGCAGGATAGAGCGGATCGTGCCCATGGGGCCGTACCAGCGGGTCCACCTCGATTGCGGGTTCCCTCTCGTGGCCTATGTGACCAGTCAATCCCTCGATGGCATGGGGCTGATCGAGGGCCTCCAGGTCGCGGCCTTTGTCAAGGCGACGGCCATCCATGTCATCCGGCACGGCAGAAGCCCCGCCGGCACGCGCTGAGCTTCAGGGACCCCGCCCGGGGAAACGGCCCCGTCGCCCGCCGGCGGCATGTTATGAGACCCATGGCAAAAACCAGCGCCCGAATCGCACGAGAGATCAAGACCCTTGGGGCCATGATCCGGATCTATTGCCGGGGTCGCCATGGCAGCACAGGGGAGCTGTGCAGCCAATGCGCGGAGCTTCGCGCCTATGCCGAAAGGCGTCTTGGGAAGTGCCCCTTCGGCGCGGGGAAACCCACCTGCGCCAACTGCCCGATCCACTGCTACAGAGTCGACATGCGTGAACAGGTCCGGGAGGTGATGCGATACGCGGGGCCGCGCATGATCTGGAGACACCCCGTCCTGGCCGCCCTTCACCTTGTGGACGGCCGCAGGGAAGCGCCGCCACTTCCGGCCCGCAGGACGGGACCGCGAAATAACCCTTGACAAGTCCTTGAAAAATCTTTATGTTATGCGTGCTTTGAAACGGTTTTGACACATATTGTCCCCTGAGCCCGTGAGAGGCCTCGGGGATTTTTTTTGGCCCCGGCGATGCGGGCCTGACCGTTTCACCACAGGAGGAAAATGGGAAAAAGAAATCACAACCAGTTCATCAAGCGGCAAAAAGAGCTGGAACGTCAGCGAAAAGCAGCCGAGAAGATGGCCCGGCGCCAGGGGAAACGCGCAAGGGGCGAGCCCGCGGTCGAGGCCGCCGGCACGGAACCTGTAGCGGCCGAGGCCGAGGCGTAAACAAAGATGCATCATGGCCCGCCGGAGGCGGGCGCCGCGGGTTTCATCCCGTCGGCTTTGTCAGAAAAGAGGTTTTTTCGTTCATGAGTTTCAAGTCGTTCGAGTTGCATCCACAGATTCTAGCGGGCGTCGAGGCCCTCGGCTACGAGGAACCCACGCCGATCCAGACCCAGTGCATCCCGCTCATCCTGCAGGGCCGGGACGTCATGGGAATGGCCCAGACCGGGACGGGGAAAACGGCCGCCTTCGGCCTCCCGATCCTGCAGAGGCTGATGTCGGGGCCGCGCAGGCGGGTCCGCGCCCTGATCATCGCCCCGACCCGTGAGCTGGCCGAGCAGATCCACGAGGCCATCGGCCAGCTGGGCCGCAAGACGAAAGTGAAGAGCGTCACCGTGTACGGCGGCGTGAAGCAGAACCCCCAGGTCAGGAAACTCAAGGAGGGTGCCGAGATCGTCGTGGCCTGCCCGGGCAGGCTTCTGGACCTCATGGACCAGGGGGTCATTGACCTGTCCCACATCGAAGTGCTGGTCCTCGACGAGGCGGACCGCATGTTCGACATGGGATTCCTGCCCGATGTCCGAAGAATCCTGAGCCGGATCCCCGCCGAACGGCAGACCCTGCTGTTCTCGGCCACCATCCCCGAGGAGATCCGCGAGCTGGCCCGGGACATCCTGAAAGACCCCGTCACCGTGCAGGTGGGCGAGGCGGCCCCGGTGTCCACGGTCTCCCACGCCCTGTACCCCGTGGAGCAGCACCTCAAGACGGCGCTGCTCGTGAAGATCCTGGAGCGCACGGACACGGACTCCGTCCTCGTGTTCACCCGCACGAAGGACCGGGCGACGCGCGTGGCCAAGCACCTCAAGAAGGCGGGTTTCCCCGTCACGTTCCTCCAGGGGGACCTCTCCCAGAGCCAGCGGCAGGAAGCGATCAACGGATTCCGGAAGGGGAAATACAGGATCCTCGTGGCTACGGACATCGCGGCCCGGGGTCTCGACATCTCGCGGATCTCCCACGTGATCAACTACGACATGCCCGACACGGTCGATGCCTACATCCACCGCATAGGGCGGACGGGACGGGCCGAGCGGACCGGGGACGCCTTCACCTTCGTCACCCGCGAGGACCGGGCGTTCGTCTGGGAGATCGAACGGGTGCTGGGCGAGCAGATCGAGCGGCGGACGCTGGAAGACTTCGATTACACCGCGCCGCCGAGACCCGCCGGCAGGGACGGGCGCGGAAGGCACCCGGGCCGCGAGCGTGAGGAGGAGGCCCCGAGACCCCTCCCGATGCAGCGCGATCTGTCGGTGTTCGCCGGATTCCACGCCGCCGCGGGCTTCCCGGAGAAGGCTCGGAAGGTCACCCTCTTTTCGACGCCCCGATCGAGATCACGCCGGCTGCGCAGCGTGCGCTGAGCAGGCCGTGCGGAAAAAAGGGGGGCCATGATTGGCATTGCAGTCGGGCCCCGGTTGTGATAACCACTCGTTGAACTTGTCGTCGAAGCCGGTAACAGGATCGGGGTATCAGAACAGGACAGACTTTATCCAGGAGAGGTCGATGAAGATTTACGTCGGGAACATGCCCTACAGCATCACGGAAGAGGATCTCAAGCAGGCCTTCGAAGCATTCGGGCAGGTTGAGTCCGTGACGATCATCAAGGACAAGATGAGCGGACAGTCCAAGGGTTTCGGCTTCGTCGAAATGGGCTCGGCAGACCAGGCCCAAGCCGCCATCAGCGGGATGAACGGAAAGGATATGAAGGGACGGAAACTCAACGTCAACGAGGCGCGTCCCCGCCAGGACGACGGGCGCGGCGGCGGCATGCGGCGCCCCGGCGGCGGCGGTGGCGGAAGGCCCCGTTACTAGACCCCGGCTTTTCTCTTTCGCATCAACCGCAGGAACTCGGGGTCTCCCGGAAACGGGAGGCCCCGGAACGTCTCATAGGCAGACTCCCGTCTTGCAGCAGGGTTGTCATCCGGACGGCCCCGTGCATCGAGATGCATGCGGCGGCCGCGCCTCCCTTGACAGGGATGCAACGCCGGAATTCATTCCGTGAAACCACCCCGGGACCGCTTCATGATCATCAGCCGCTGGGGCCGCGGCCCCGACATCCAGTACCCCTGCCCCTGGGGCTACAAGGTGATCGGCGCGGACTTGGAACGCCTGCAAAACGCCATCGCCGAGGTGCTCCAGGAGCTTCCGCACACCGTCACCCCGTCCCACCGGAGCCTTACGGGCAAGTACCACTGCCTCGACGTGGAGATCGTCGTTACAAGCGAGGAATGCCGCCTCTCGATCTACGAGGGTCTGCGCCGTCACCCCGCCGTGAAGATCGTCCTGTAAGCGGACAGCCTCGAGCGGCACGGATCGAGGCGACAGGGCATCAAAAAACCCGGCCGGGGATCGACCGGGGCCTTTTTCAACTCTTCCGTCGATCAATCACGGAAAATAGTAGGTGCCCCCGTGGGGGATCAGCAGCGCCTGCTGTTCCGTCAGCCCCGCCCTCTCGGCCGCCTTGCGATAGTCTTTGACGGGAAGATCCATCGGCTCGTCGGTCAGGTCGAAGACCCCCCACTGCTGGGGGATGAGCACCCTGGCCCGAAGCTCCTTGGATGCCAGCACGGCCTCTTCGGGGTCGATGTGGTAGACCGACATGAACCAGCGGGGCTCGTAGGCCCCAATCGGGAGCAGCGCCGCGTCGATGGGCCCGAACTTGCGGCCGATCTCGGCAAAACCCGGGAAATAGCCGGAATCTCCCGCGAAGAAAACCTTGCGGTTCGCCGACTCGATGAGCCAGGACCCCCAGAGCCGCCTGTTGGTGTCCCAGGGGGTCCGCTTCGTCCAGTGCTGCGCGGGCAGGAGCCGGTAGGTCACACCGTGGATCGTGTATTTCTGGAACCAGTCCAGCTCGATGACCCTCGCGCCGGGCAGGACACTCTCCAGCCAGTCCCGGTAGCCGAGAGGCGTCAGGTAGAGCGGCCCCGTGCCGATTTTCCGGATGCTGTCCTTGTCGAGATGGTCGTAGTGGCTGTGAGAGATGAGGATCACCTGCATCGGGGGGAGTTCCTCCGGCGGCAGCGGAAACGGCGCATGGCGGCTGATGAAATACACGATATCCCCGAACACGGGGTCTGTCAGGATGTTCTGGCCGTTGACCCGTATCCAGAGGGTGGCGTGCCCCAGGTAGGTGACGGAGTCCTCCGCGCTCAAGATGGCGGGAACGTCGGGCCGTGTAACGGGGAAGTAGGGCCGCTGGCGCTTTTCCTTCCGGAAGGGGTTGGGACTGAACTTCCATTCGAGGAGCCGCAGCGTGCTTCCCGCCCGCTCTTCCGGCAGCCAGGGATTGCGAAAGCCCGGGTTGGTGTGATGGGCCCTCTCGCGCGCAAGCGTCTCGATATCCTTTGTCTGCCCCCAGGCCGGATTCGCTGTGCACGAAACGAACGCCAGCAGTAGGACGAACCCGATCAGTGCCGACCGTGCCTGCATGCCCCTGTGTCCCGTTGGAATGTCCCTGAACCCGCCGGTCCCCGGCGACAGGGCATTTATTACAATCCCGAGGCCGCCTGAGGCAACAGAAATCTTCCGTCACCGCGCGACCCCCTATCTTTTTGGCCGGTTATCCGTTAAGAAAGGTCCATGCGTCGGCTCATCCCTTTTCTGATCGCACTCGCACTGCTTTTCGGGGCAGCGCCCGCGGCGGCCGGCACCGGTACGGAGCCAAGCCTCGATGCAAAAATCGGCCAGATGATCATGGTGGGGTTCCGGGGCCTCAGCGTGACCGACGGGGCTCCCATCGTGCAGGATATCCGCAAGCGTCACATCGGGGGCGTGATCCTCTTCGACTATGACGTCCCAACGGGCACCTGGGGTCGCAACATCGCTTCCCCCGGCCAGCTTCGCCGGCTCATCGGCGCCCTGCAGGAAGCGGCTGCGACCCCCCTGTTCGTCGCCGTCGACCAGGAGGGGGGAAAGGTCGCCCGGCTGAAGGAGAAGGCAGGCTTTCCCGCGACGCAGTCCCAGAAAAGACTCGGCGCCCGGGGCGACCCCGGCGGCACGGCAAGACAGGCGGAGCGCACGGCGAAGACGCTGGCGGGTCTGGGCATCAACCTCAACTTCGCCCCCGTGGTGGACCTCGATCTCGACCCGGCAAACCCGGTCATCGGAAAGCTCGAGAGGAGCTTTTCCCGCGACCCCGATACGGTCAGCCGCCACGCCCTGGCCGTTATCGAGGCCCATCGGCGCCACGGCGTCCTGACGGCGCCGAAACACTTCCCGGGTCACGGGAGCGCCGCGGGGGACACCCACGAGGGGTTCGTCGACGTGACGGGCCGTTGGTCGGCCGTGGAGTTGAAGCCCTTCGAGCGCCTGATCCGCAGCGGCCGGGCCGACCTGATCATGACCGCCCATGTCTTCAACGGCGATCTCGACCCCGAGTGGCCTTCGACCCTCTCCCGGAAGACCCTGACCGATCTGCTGCGGCGCGACATGGGGTTTGCGGGGGTGGTGATCACCGATGATCTGCAGATGAGGGCCATCGCCGCCCGCTACGACTTCGAGACGGTCATCGGGCGGACGATCCTCGCCGGCGCCGACATCCTGCTGTTCGCCAACAATTCCGTCTACGAGGAAGACGTCGCCGCCCGGGCCGCGGCGGCGATCCGCGCCCTCGTCGAAAAGGGCGTGATCCCCCGGGAGCGGATCGACGAGTCCTACCGGCGGATCATGAAGCTCAAGGAACGCCTGTCCATGCGAAAGAGGTGAGGGAGCGCAGGGAGCAGCGAAACAGAACGACCGCGTCTCGTTTCCGTCACGGGATGTGTCCCCCGGGCCCGGCGGCCGGTGTCGAAAAACCAGGGCTTTTTTGCTTGATCCGCCGAATCCCGTCAATTACAGTGAGGCTTGCGGCGCGGCCCTTGCATCGGGTCGGCACTGCATCTCGTTCGCAGGAAACAACCACACGGGCGGTGTCACGGCATGAAAAGAATCCCCGCGGTTCTCGCTGCATTGCTGATCCTCCTCTCCTCTTCGTTTCCCGGCGCGGCGGCGGCCGAAACGGTCGACCTCACCGTCCTTCACATCAACGACTTCCACGGCAATCTCCTCCCCAAGCCGGGCAAGGAGGGCAGGCCGGCAACAGGCGGCATCTCCCGGATCGCGAAGATGGTCGCCGAGGAGCGGGAACAGAACCCCGACGGAACGCTCCTGCTCTCCGCGGGTGACATGTTCCAGGGCACGCCCATCTCGAACCTCTTCCGGGGCAGGCCCGTCATCGAGGCCATGAACCGCATGGGGCTCGACGCCATGACCGTGGGCAATCACGAGTTCGACTGGGGGATGGAGGCCTTCCACGACCTGAGGCAGGCGGCGGCCTTCCCCTTCCTGTCGGCCAACATCGTCGACGGTCAGGGGGCACTGCTGCCGGGGGTCAAGCCCTATATCCTCGTCCCCAGAAAGGGGCTGAAGATCGCCGTCATCGGCATCACGACACCCGAGACGCACTACGCGACAAAGCCGGGGAATCTCCAGGGGTATCGGGTGATCGCCGTCGAGAAGGTCCTCCCGGCGCTGATCGGGAAAGTCAGGCAGGAAGGGGCCGGCACGGTGATCGTCCTGTCGCACCTGGGACTCGACGAGGACAGGGAGATGGCCTCGAAGGTCGGCGGCATCGATCTCATCGTGGGCGGACACAGCCACACCGAGGTGAAAACGCCGGTGGTCGTCGGCTCGACGATCATCGTCCAGGCCGGCTACTACGGGCAGCACCTCGGGGTCCTGAAGATATCCGTGGACAAGGCTTCGGGGAAGATCGTCCGGCACCCCGCGCGGGGGATCCTGCGGAAGGTCCGGTCGGGCCCGGCGGACCCCGTGGATGAGAAGGTGGAATCGATCGTGAGGAGGTACGACAGCCAGATCCGCGAGGAATTCGGGCGCATCGTCGGAGAGACACGGGTCGACCTTGCCAAGCGGCCCTTCGAGTCCAACCTGGGCAACCTCGTCACGGATGCCATGCGCGAGGCGACGGGAGCCGATGCGGCGATCCAGAACAACGGGGGGATCCGGACGACCGTGCCGAGGGGGAAGATCACCCTGGAGCAGGTTTACATGCTGCTGCCCTTCGACAACAACCTCATGACCCTGGAGCTCACGGGGTCCCAGGTCGCGGAGATCCTCGAGCACAACGCGAAGACGGAGGGCATGCTGCAGGTGTCGGGGCTCAGGGTGGTGTACGACATGGCGGCGCCGGAAGGTTCCCGGGTCAAGGAGCTGTTCATCGACGGGAAGCCCGCAGAGCACTCGAAAACCTACCGGGTGACGACGAACGATTTCCTCGCGGCAGGCGGGGACCGCTTCGGCATGTTCCGCGAGGGGAAGAACGCCGTCGTCGGGGACAACGTGCGGGACGCGTTTCTCGATTACCTCAAGAGACACTCCCCCGTCTCGCCCCGAACGGAAGGAAGGATCGTGGTGACGCCATGAGCACAGACAAGATCACCGTCTATGTCAACGGCAGCGCCGTTGAGCTCCACCGGGGCATGAAGGTGAAGCACGCCCTCATTGCCTGCGACCAGTCCCTCTACGACGCCGCGGAATCCGGCGAGCTGGCCGTGCGCGACGCCAGCGGGTTCGTCGTGGGCCTCGAGGGGTCGCTGCGCGACGGGGCGAAGCTCTTTACCGGCAAGCCCGACGAGTGAAGGCAGGCTGGAGGAAAAGAGCCATCTGCTGCGTTGTTCCCCTCCCCCTTCGTTCGACGTACGTCTGCGCTCCTCGAAATGACGGACGCCTTGCATATGGCCCTTTTTGACCAGCCTGAGGAAGCTCTCTTGTCTGTCTTGGTGAGCAGGTGGGCAACCGGTTCGACGTGATCATCATCGGTGCGGGACCGGCGGGAATCGCCTGCGCGCAAGCGCTGGCGGGCTCGCGCCTCAGCGTCCTGGTGCTCGAGAAGAACGAGACGATCGGCCCCAAGGCCTGCGCGGGCGGTCTGACACGCACGGCGGTCGGGTTCGGGGTCCCGCGGGACCGCGCCCGCCTGTTTCCCGAGCAGGTCATCTGCATCGGGGACCTGCCGCCCTTCCGCATCGCGCTGAACCACCCGATGGTGACGGTGAGCCGGGCGGATCTTGCCCGTCATCACCTCGCCGGGCTCGAAAAGGCTCCCAACATCGAAATCGCTGCGGGGGTGAAAGCGACCGGCCTTTCCGACGGCACGGTCTCGACCACCCGGGGTGCCTTTTCCTTTCGGCACCTCGTGGCCGCCGACGGCTCGCAGTCCCTCGTGAGAAGACATCTCGGGCTCCCTACCCGGTTCGGCGTCGGCCTGTACTACGAAGTGCCCCGGCTTGCCGACGAGGTCCGGTTTCACTTCAAGCCGACGATCTTCCGCTCGGGGTTCCTGTGGGTCTTCCCGCACCGCGACTGCACGAACGTCGGGATCGGGTTCAACCCCGAGAGGCTCACGGCGGGACTTGCCAAGGTGATCCTCCAGCAGTTCGTCAAGGAGATGGGGTTTGCCGCAGACGGTGTCCGCCTCAAGGGCGGGACGATCAGCCACCTGTACCGGGGCTTGCGTTTCGGGAACATCTTCCTCGCGGGCGACGCGGCGGGACTGGCGTCGAGGGCAACCGGCGAAGGCATCCCGTTCGCCCTCGTGAGTGGCCGTGAAATCGGGCGGGCCCTGCTCGAGCCCGGCTACCGGATGCCCGAGCTTTCCCGGATGCTCGCCTTCAAGCGCAGGCAGGAGAGATACTGGGGCCTTTTCGAGGCCCTGCCCCGGGCGCAGAAGACGCTGCTGGCCGCGTATCTCACGATGATGAAAAGGCCGTGGATGCAGGCCTACATGGGATATTAACAGTCGGGGGATGAGGGAACCGGGCATCGGAAAGATGAAGAGCACAAACGTCCGCTACAAGCCGGGCAATCTCGGGGATCTGCTCAAGCACGGCTGGCTCGTGGAGATCGTCCGGTTCCTCGATCGGCACAGCCCGGGCATCCCCCTGCGGTATGCCGACACGTTCTGCGGCTATGCGGAGTATGACATCGCAGCGGCGTTGGCGGAACGCATCCGGGAACGATTCCACGTCCTGCATTTCCGCAGGCTCCAGGAGCCCTTCCTCGCCCGCGGGAAGTACGCCGGCAGCGTCACCCTCGCCGGGCTGGCCGCGGAGGGCCGCCTCAGGCCGTTTCTGTTCGACACCGATCCCGAGGCCCTCGCCAGTTTCCCCGCCGGGCACGCCGATCTGCTGGAAATGCGGTCGGGCTGTGATATACTCGAAACGGACGATCCCTTTGACCTGATCTTTCTCGACCCCTACGGCGACACATGGGCCGACTGGGAGGGAGTCATCACCAGAGCCGCGGCACGCAGGCGCAGCGCGTCGATCCTGATCTTCCTGCCCTTCCGTGACGCGGCGCTGGGGGAATCCCTTGCGGCGGCTCTGGACCGGCTCGGCATCAACTGCATGAGGGGGATCGTCAGGAACCCGGGCAGTCCCCTGGACGGCAGACACCACTTCGCCGCGGTGTTCATGCCCGCGGCCGCGCTGAGCACCGGTGCCGTGCTCGGGCTTTTCGGCGAGCTCAATGTCGTCACGGCCCGCGTCAACGCGCTTGCAGGCCCTCCCTGAACCGATACGGGCACAGTCCATGCACGAGCCCGAAGGGTGGGGTCACCCTTCCAGCGGGAGGCGGTCATGAAAGAGTACGAGGTCATCATCGTCGGCGGCGGCCCCGCGGGGATCTTCGCCGCCTTGACGCTGGCCGCAGGCGGCGCGAGGGACGTCCTGCTGCTCGAACAGGGCAAGGGGATCGGGGACCGCAGCCGCAGCTGCGCCGGCGACATGCTCTGCGGTTGGGGCGGTGCAGGGGCCTACAGTGACGGCAAGCTGACCCTTTCGACGGAGGTGGGGGGGCACCTCGGGGAATTTCTCGACGACAAGTCCCTTTTTGCCCTCCTCGCCGAGGCCGACCGCATCTACGTGGAGCACGGGGCCCCGGACCGGCTGTTCGGCGATCTCTCTCCCGCGGTGGAGGAGCTTGCAGAGAAGGCCCGCCTTGCCGGTCTCGAGTTCATCCCCTCCCGGATCCGCCACATCGGCACGGAGAACTGCGTCAACGTGCTGGGAAGGATGTACGAGTCGCTCGCGGGCAGGATCGAGATCTGCACGGACTGCCGTGTGCAGTCGATCCTGGCCCGGGAGGGCCGGGTCACCGGGGTGAAGCTCGCCGACGGCGAGACCCGCTGCGGCCGCCACGTGATCGTGGCGCCCGGCCGCTCGGGGGCCGCGTGGATGAAGGAGGAGGCAAAAGCCCTGGGGATCCGGACGAGGGCCAGCGCCGTCGACATCGGGGTCCGCGTCGAGCTTCCCGCCACGGTCCTCAAGCCTCTCACCGACGTGAGCTACGAGTCGAAGCTCGTCTACTACTCGAAGAGCTTCGACGACCGGGTGCGCACCTTCTGCATGAACCCGTACGGGGAGGTGGTGGCCGAGAGCAACGAGGGGCTCGTCACGGTCAACGGCCACAGCTACGCGTCCAGGAAGTCCGAAAACACCAACTTCGCGATTCTGGTGAGCAGCTCCTTCACGGAGCCCTTCGACGACCCCATCGCCTACGGCCGCTATATCGCCCAGCTCGCGAATCTCCTGGGCCAGGGGGTCATTGTCCAGCGTCTGGGCGACCTGATGCAGGGCCGCCGATCCACGAAGGACCGCATCGCGAAATGCCTCACCCGCCCGACCTTGGGCGATGCCACCCCGGGGGACCTGAGCTTCGTGTTCCCGTACCGGCACCTCAAGAACATCATCGAGATGCTTCAGGCCATGGACAGCCTGGCCCCGGGCGTCAGTTCCCGCCACACGCTGCTCTACGGGGTGGAGGTCAAGTTCTATTCAAACCGCATCGAAGTGTCGAAGGAACTCGAGACGCGAGTCGCCAACCTCTTCACCGTCGGCGACGGGGCAGGCATCACGCGGGGGCTTCTGCAGGCCTCGGCCAGCGGCATCCTGGCCGCGCGGGCGATCGCCGCGCGTCTCGGTCTCAGCGGGTAGGTCACGGCCGCCGCATGACGTTCGGGATTCACGAAGCGACGGAGGTGTGTCGATGAGATGACTGGGGATATGGCTCGCCGTTGCGGGCCTGGCAAGTCTGTGGATGGTTTTTTCGGCCCTTCAGGCCGGCGACGTCGGCGGGGCCACGCTCTTCTTCGGCTTCGCCCTGCTACTCGGCCTGGTCGCGTTCGCCCTGCTTCGGCAGTGGGGCACGGGGTGTGCAGCCGAAGCGGAAGAAATGAATACCGCCCCGGTCCGATTCGTGCCGCACCGGTTCCTCATGGCAGCCCTGATTGTCACCGCCCTTGCGGTCCTGGCGGCCTTTCTGGTGCCGCTCGTCCTGCGCTAGCCGGATGACTCCCGGGAGGGCCTGCTTACAGGCGCCCGTTGAGGACCAGGCTGATCCGCAGGTCGCCGTCGATCCCGTCGAAGAGATCGCGGATCTCCCAGGCACCGCACAGGTTGAGCTTTTTCTCTTTCTTTTCGAGGGCTTCTTCGGTATGCTGCTCGTCGATCGATACGAATGTCATGGGGGTCCTCCCTGCCGTCTGCACGGCGGCGCACCCCTGACAGACCCGGCAGCGTTTTGCCGCAGGAAGCGGCCCGTGTCAAGGAAAATCCGCCGTATCTCTTGATAAGGAGGGGAATGATGAAGAGGATTGGAATCGCTCTGGGGTTGATCGTGGCGTGTCTGTCCGCGTACTCCGCGGTCCATGCAGCAGACACGGATGCAATTGTGGGGAAATGGTGGAACCAGGAAAAGGAATCCCAGATCGAAATTTACAAAACCGATGGTAAATATTTTGGGAAAATCGTCTATCTGAAAGAACCTGTATATCCCGCAAATGATCCGGAAGGGATGGCGGGAAAAACGAAAGTAGACAGGAAGAATCCAGACGTAAATAAAAGAAATACCCCTTTAATAGGGCTAGTTTTGCTATCAAACTTCACCTATACTGGGGACAACCTTTGGGAAAACGGAACCATCTATGACCCCCGCGATGGTAAAACATACAAATGCAAAATGACATTAGAATCGCCAGATATTTTGAATGTTCGTGGATTTATTGGATTCTCTCTGTTGGGAAAGACAAACACATGGACAAGAGTCAAATAGTTCATTGATTGGTCACGTATAGATCGTGAAAAATCCCGCCCACAATAAGTTGTATGCTGAATAGGATGAGGGGGGAATGGCACCCCCTTTGCAAATCACCGCATTCGTCCATGTCCTCAAATGTAAAGTATTCAAAAATTATATGCTCTCATTATCAATAAATAAAAAGGGAGGCACATTAGAAAACCAAGGGGAATTTCTATTACTTAAGTGACTTATGGATCATAAATGAGAATTTTAATTACTTTTTCGAGGGGGGGAAAAGTATGATAAAATTTTCAATCAAATTGCTTATTGTTTGGCTCTCTCTTCTTGTTTTGTTTGGCTGTGGACCTAAATTGAAGAAAATTGACATTTCGGATCCCGCGGTAAGAGCGGAACGTGAAAAACAACAGCAGTTACTCGCCGAAAATTTCCTAAAACAACAATCCCGTCTCATGAGAATATCTGGGCCAATTTTATGTTCTGCGGCCGAATTTGCACCTGCTGAAAAGGTGAATGCATATTATGGTTTATTTTTTATCCACAAGGACATCATTTCGCAGGAAATGAAAAATACATTTGTGAGGATGTATGGGCTTGGTGAAAATCCAAAAGTTCTCTATATAGCTCCTGATTCTCCAGCAGAAAAAGGAGGTATCAAAAACGGTGATGAGATTTTGAAAATCAATGGCAAATCCTTTAATGGAAAAGAAATTTACAAAATTTGGGCAGAGGAAAGAAAGAAGTCAACAAACATTAACCTCACTGTTTCCAGAGAAAAAGAAGTCAAGAGCGTTACATTGAATGGTATTCCATCTTATTCTTCAGCAGTATTGCTCAGTTCTGATCAGAGAATTAACGCATATGCAGATGGGACAAATGTTGTAATTTTCATGGGTATTATGAATGCGCTTTCTGATGAAGAAATATCAATCATTGTCGGACACGAAGTGGCACACAATTTACTCGAACATGTTTCTAAGACACGGGGTAATGCAGCGCTTGGAACAGTTGCGGATGTCATCGTTTCCGGCTTACTTTCATTCGCAGCAAGAACACCGATTAGCACAAGAGGTGCGTTCACCAATGTTGGGGCGACAGTATATTCAAAAGAATTTGAGGGTGAAGCGGATTACATGGGGTTGTATTTGTCCGCACGTGCTGGGTTTGACATAAAACAGGCTGCGGACATGTGGAGAAAGATGGCTGTTTTGAATCCTGGAAGCATCAAGGAAAAATCTTATTTCTCAAGCCATCCGAGTTCTCCAGAGCGTTACCTTGCCATGGAAAAAACGATTATCGAAATCGAATCTAAGCGTAAAGAAAACAAGCCGTTGATTCCCGATAAACGATCGGAATAAAAACAAAAAAATGACAAGATCGATGGCACAGAGTCTCCGATCTTGTCATTTCTTTTTTTACATGCAGTCGACACCCTAATCCGAGACGACCTCGGGCCGCATCGACACGATCGCCGTCCGGCCCTCCTTGGGCTCCGCGCTGTACTGCTTGTACAGGGCCAGGACCCGCTTGACATAGCCCTGCGTCTCTGCGTAGGGGGGGATGCCGCCGTACCGGGCCACGGCCTTCTCGCCCGCGTTGTAGGCCGCGAGGGCCAGGGGCAGGTGGCCGTTGTAGACGTTCATGAGATAGCGCAGGTACTTGACGCCGCCCTCGATGTTGGACTCGGGCTCGAAGCTGTCCTTCACCTGAAGGGTCGAGGCGGTCTTGGGCATGAGCTGCATGAGGCCCTGGGCACCCTTGGGCGAGACGGCCTTGTGGTTGAAGTTGGACTCGGCCTTGATGACGGCCTTGACGAGGGAGTAGTCGACCTTGTACTTCTCCGAGGCCTTCTGGATCAGGGGCCCGTACTTGGTCATGTCGATGCCCGCCTTGATGATCACCCGCCGCTCCTTGATCCAGAGCTTGTAGTTGGGGCTGGTGGGCAGGTTGGTGATGTGCATGACCCCGTTCTCGTCGGTGTAGCGGTAGATGTCGGCGCGGGCCTCCGCAGCCGGGAAGAGGGTCCCCAGCGTCATGCCGACCAGCACCGCGGCGCAGAAAACGGGTTTGGCGATGAGGCGCATTCGACGCCCCGACGGGTTCGAGGTGTTCATATCCGGCTGCTTCTTCTATCAAATTTAGGCTTTCGGAGAAAGCCGAAACATGCGAGGTCCTTTCCGCGCGAAAAAGGCTTCAAGAACCGTACCACCTCTATGGTTATCGGCACAAGCGGCCATAACCTGAATGCCGTCCTGCCCTCTTGCCTTCTTGCCCTCTATTTCTGCCCCCGTCCCACCCAGGTCTTCATGCTGCCCGTGACACCCAGGATGACGACGAGAGCCTGGAACCAGGAATCGGGCAAAAGCCTCAACCGCGGGATCAGGTGCACCGTGAGGGGGCGCTTCGGGGAATACCTGCCCTTTTTCAGGGCCGACTCCACGATCGCCTCGGCGATCACGTCGTGATCCTTCAGCAGCGGCGCGATCAGGTTGCCGAGGAAACCGAGCTTTGCGCCCTCGAACATCCCCTTGGCGATGTAGCTCGGGTGGATGGAGGACCACCGCACGCCCTTCTTTCCCCGCTCCCATGCCTCGAAGCGCATGGACTCCGTGAGGCCCCAGACGGCCCACTTCGTGGCGGCGTACATGGCAAGCGAGGGGACCCCAAGGGTGGCCGAGGCAGAGGAGATGTTCACGATGTGGCCGCTGTTGCGCTCGTACATCGCGGGCAGGAAGGCCCGGATCGTGTAGATCATGGAGGTCAGGTTGACGGCGATGGTCTTCTCCCAGGCCTCGTCGGGCTGATCGAGGAAATCTCCCCCCATGACGTAGCCGGCGTTGTTGATGAGGATGTCGACCTGTCCCATTTCCGCGGCGGCCGTCTTGGCCAGCTCGTAGACACGGGTCTTGTCCGTCACATCGCAGACGTGGGCGAAGACCTTCCCGCCCATCGCCCCCAGCTCACTCTTTGCCCCCTCCAGCGCCGGGGCGTTGAGGTCCCAGAGGGTCACGGCGCATCCCTCCCGGACAAGCCTCTTCGAGGTGGCCAGGCCGATCCCCATGGCCCCGCCCGTGACGACGGCCCCCTTGCCCTTCAGATCCATTCGATCCCCTCCTTCCCGGGTTCAACTCCCCGACCCGGACGGCCTGAATCAATCCTTAATGAAATCGAACCGGTTGCCGATATACCCTTCAAGAGACCCGGCGATTCGCACTGTCTGCGCAAACCGCGCAAGGAGAGAACATGAGCGACAGAGTCAACGTGATCTTCTCGGGGACGAACAGGAATTTCCTCTACAACTGCGAAATCCCCACGTCCGTCCTGCCCCGCAACGGCGACCGGATCTGCCTAAGCATCCCCGGCCACAGCAACATCCGCTGCTACGTGGAGGACATGGAGTGGCAGTACGCCGAGCTCAACCAGAGAATCGACACGTCCATCGTGGCCAAGGTGAAGATCCTGCAGGAGGACTGACTCCGTCAGCGTCTGCAGGCTGCACGGTTTTCGGCCGTGCGGCAACCCGGCTGACCCGCCCGCGAGGGGCCTAGAGCCTCCTGGCGATCATCTGCAGCACCGTGCCGGCGATGAGCAGAAAGAAATACACCCGGCCGATCAGCAGGATCTGCTGCGTCGAGAGGATCCCCGCCATCCCCAGGGCGATCACGACGGCAAAGAACACAAGCCCCCACACGATCAGCCAGTAGGCGAATCTCGCGTTTCTCAGCCATGACCGCCAGCGGGGTTCCATCACAGGACCTCGACAAATCGGATTGCGTGTTGACAGCCCGCCCTCTTTCCCCTAGAACGGTTGCCATGCGAAAGGCAAACCGTTCGATCCCCCTGGTTGCGCTGCTGCTTGCGGGCTGCGCGGGTCTTTTCTTCGAGGAGCCCGTCATCACCCTCAAGGAGATCCACCTGCGGCAGCTCACCCTGAACGACGCCTCGCTCGTCTTCGTCGCCGAGATCCGGAACCCCAACGGCTACGAGCTCCGGTTGAAATCGCTCGACTACACGGTCCACCTCGGCGGGCGCGAGGCCGGCAGCGGGTCGCTCGAAAGGGAGGTTGCCGTCCCCGCCTCTTCCTCGGCCCCCGTCGAGATCCCCGTCACGGCGCGATTCGGCAGCCTGGGGGGCGTCGTGAAGCTCTATGTCACCGGCCGGGAACTGCCCTACAGAATCGAGGGCAAGGCGCTCGTGAAGGCCGGCCTCTTCGACCGGACCTTCCCCTTCTCCCGGACCGGTACGCTTTCCCCTAAAAAGACAGGAAGTTAAGAAGTTGAGAAGCTAAGAAGTTCGGAACAATCGAACATGCTTCCCATTCTCCATTTCCCAACTTCACGGCTTCGCAATTTCCCAGCTTCAAATTTCAAAGGTGTCCCCCATCGCCGGCACCTTCGTCGCAAAGCCCAGCGTCTCCTGCACCTTCCTCTCGAACTCCAGGACGCTCGCCTCCTCGCCGTGGACGATGAAGACCTCGGGCCTGTTCCGGAACAGCCCCAGCCACTCCAGCAGCTCCTTCTGGTCGGCATGGGCCGAGAAGCCGCCGATCGTGTAGATGCGTGCCCGGACGGCAACCCGGTCGCCCAGGATGTTGATCTCCTTTGCGCCGTCCACGATGAGCCGCCCGAGGGTGCCGCGAGCCTGGAAGCCGACGAAGACGACGCTGCACTCCGGCCGCCAGAGGTTGTGCTTGAGGTGGTGGCGGATGCGGCCCCCCTCGCACATCCCGCTTCCGGCCATGACGATGATGTTCGAGGGGATCTGGTTGATCTTCATGGATTCCTGGACGGAGGTGGTGTAGTGGACGCGGACGGTCTTTTTCGCCTTCGTGCCGAAGAGGCTCTTCGCCTCCTCGTCGAAGAGCTCGGGATGCGCGAAGTAGACCTTGGTGGCCTCCTCGGCCAGGGGGCTGTCGATGTAGATGTCCAGCGGCACGGAGAGCCGCCCCTCGCGAACGAGCTTGTTGAAGATGTAGAGCAGATCCTGCGTGCGGCCCACGGCGAAGGAAGGGATGAGGACCTTTCCGCCCCGCTTGAAGGTCGTGCGGACGGCATCGGCGAGCTCCTCGAGGCTGTCCTCGGCGCTCTTGTGGAGCCGGTTGCCGTAGGTGGACTCGACGACAACGTAGTCCGCCCGGGCCGCGTGCTGGGGGTCCTGCAAGATGGGGTTGCCCTTCTTGCCGATGTCGCCGGAGAAGAGGATTTTCCTCTCGGGGTTGTCCCGGTACCAGACCTCCAGCGTCCCGGAGCCGAGGATGTGTCCCGCGTCGCAGAAACGGTACCGGATCAGGCTGTCGAGGGCATAGATCTCGCCGTACTGCTTCCTCTCGAAAAACGGGATGGATGCGATGGCATCCTCGACGGTGTAGAGAGGCTCGGCAGGCGTGTCGATGCCCGCCCGCAGGTTCTTCTTCGTCATCCACCGGGCGTCCATCTCCTGGATGTGGGCCGAGTCGGCCAGCATGACCCGGGACAGTTCCGCCGTGGCGGCCGTCGCGATGATCCTGCCCTTGAAGCCCTCGCGGACCAGGCGCGGGACGAGCCCCGTGTGGTCGATGTGGGCATGGGTCAGGAAGACGGCGGCGATCGCCTTCGGGTCGAACCGGAAGGGTTGCCGGTTCAGGGTGTCGGAATCGAGACCCTGGTGCATCCCGCAGTCCACGAGGAACTGCAGGCCGTCGACGGAGAGGTGGAAGCACGAGCCCGTGACTTTTCGCGCCGCGCCGAGGAAGGTGATCTTCATGGGGAAGCCTCGCAGTCGGTTGCAGGGTGCCGTGGAGATGCAAGCTGGACAGGCGGCAACAAATGATTCATATACCAGATAGCGCGGGCGTGCAACCGAATTGAAGCCGGAGAAGGAACACGTGGACAGCAGGCAGTGCGTGAATCATCCCCGCCAAACGAAGGCGCGCTGGGACCGCCTGGCCCGGCACTACGGCCTCGTCGAGATGCTCTCGGAGCGGCACCTTCGTCCCTGGCGGGCGGTGCTCTGGCGCCAGGCGTCGGGCCGGATCCTCGAGGTCGGCGCCGGCACGGGGCTCAACCTCGAATTTTACCCGGCCGGCGCCGAGATCACGGCCTGCGACCTTTCGGGCGCCATGCTCCGCAAGGCCCGGGAGCGAGCCCGCGGGATGCCGCTTCGCATCACGTTCCACGAGGCGGACCTGTGCAGCCTGCCCTTTGCCGGGGGCCTCTTCGACACGACGGCGGAGACCTTCGTCCTGTGCTCCCTCGAGGACCCCGTCCCGTGCCTGCGCGAGATGGGGCGGGTGACGAGGCCCGGCGGCCGGATCCTTCTGCTCGACCACGTCCGGGTCGACCGCCCGCTCATCGGCCCCCTGATGGATCTTCTCAACCGTCTCACCGTGCGGTTCGCCGCGGAGCACATCACCCACCGGACGGAGGAGCTCGCGCGCGCCGCCGGTCTCGAGATCGTGGAGAGCCGGCGCTGCGGACCGATGGGGGTGTTCCAGCTCATCGCCGCCCGGCCCGATCACTCGCGCGTTCTCGCGCCAGGGCCCGATGGCAACCGCCGCCTCACCCCGACCGGGAACCGTCCCGGGTAAAGCCTGCCGGCCTTCACGCGGCCGTGAGACTCGATGGTTGATTTTCTTGCAGAATGACGATAGAACCTGCCGTCCACACCCGAGGTGAACGCAAGACATGGCCCTGCTGAAGAAGTTGTTCCGTTTTCTCGTCGTCGGTTTTTTCCTTATCGCGGGGGCGGCGCTCGTCTACGTCTCCACGGCCTTCTACTATGACGACGTCGCGTCGCTGCAGAGAAAGAACCCCGGCAAGACCGCCTTCATGACCCACAGGGAGATCGAATGGGAATTCAAGGGTCTCAAGAACAAGAAAATCCAGCAGCACTGGGTGTCCCTCCCGGACATCTCGCCCTATGCCGTCAAGGCCGTCCTCATCGCCGAGGACGACAAGTTCTTCGCCCACGAGGGGTTCGATTTCGAGGCGATGCAGAAGGCCATCGAGAAGGACATCAAGCTGGGCAGGCTCAAGTACGGCGGCAGCACGATCAGCCAGCAGCTTGCCAAGAACCTCTTCCTCTCACCGTCAAAAAACCCCCTGAGGAAGCTCAAGGAAGCCATCCTCACCTGGCGCATCGAGAACAACCTGTCCAAGCGGCGAATCCTGGAAATCTACCTGAATGTGGCCGAGTGGGGCGACGGGATCTTCGGGATCGAGGCCGCCTCGCGCCACTATTTCGGGAAATCGGCCGCCGACCTGTCGCCCATGGAGGCGGCGCGGCTCGCCGTCGTCCTGCCCAATCCCCTGAAGCTCAATCCGGCGGGGACGTCGAAGTACGTGGAGAAGCGGGCCGAGATCGTCTACGGGATCATGGTGAGGCGGGGCATCGTGGTCGAGGAGTACGAGGATCTCATGCAGTCGCCGGCCGATGAGCCTCCTGCCGACACGGGCGCGCCCAGGCCCCCCGGGCAGACCTCCGGGGCGGTGAATACGGCCGGGCGGAGGGACACCGACCCGGAAAAGAGGGAAGGCAGCGCCGCGGAGGAAAGGCGGGGCCCGTCCCCGTCGCAAGGGGAACGGGCGGAGGCGGACGTGGGCCGGCCGCCGAACGCACGGGATCAGGGCAAGTGAGACCCGTTGAACCAGACCGTGCTTGATGGTATCGTGATCGCCGGGAGACGGCCGCTGCCGGGGGTGAGCGATGAGACACCCATTCGTTCCTTTCCTGATGATTGTTCTGATGACGCTGAGCGGTTGCAGCAAGTCGGTTGCGGAAACGGCGGGCTTGAGGGATGGCAGGCTCCGGCCCTGCCCGGACAAGCCCAACTGCGTCTCCACGCAGGATACCGGCGACCGTCACCGCATCGAGCCGATCCGCTACGCGGGCGCGAAGGAGGAGGCCCGGGAAAGGCTCCTGGGGGTTATCCGGCAGATGGATCGCGCGACCCTCGTGAAGGCCGATGCCGGGTACCTGCATGCCGAGTTCCGTTCGGCGTTCTTCCGCTTCGTGGACGACGTGGAGTTCCTTTTCGACGACGACGCCAAGCTCATCCACTTCCGGTCCGCCTCGCGCACGGGGTACTATGATTTCAACGTAAACCGCAAGCGGATGGAGGACATCCGCAAGCGCTTCGCGGGGCCCCGATGAGCCTCGACGGGCTGTTACCGGGGAAAAGCCCCACGGTTTCCGTCATCGTCCCCGTCCTGCACGAAGCCGGCCGCCTCGATCCGCTCATCGACCACGTCCGGCAGATTGCCGGTGCGGAGCCCGTCGAGCTGATCCTCGTCGACGGGAGCCCCGACGGGGATTCGATCCGCACCGTGACCCGCGGGGGTGTGACCCTCCTGACGGCCCCGGCCGGCAGGGCGCACCAGATGAACGCGGGTGCCGCCGCGGCACAGGGGGATGTTCTTCTCTTCCTCCATGCCGACACGCGACTCCCGGCGGGTGCCTTCCGGCGCATCGCGGAGACCCTGTCGGA
Organism: Syntrophaceae bacterium; assembly: GCA_013177795.1. Lineage (NCBI taxonomy): Bacteria > Pseudomonadati > Thermodesulfobacteriota > Syntrophia > Syntrophales > Syntrophaceae > Syntrophaceae bacterium. The sequence goes on from JABLXY010000004.1 coordinate 118,322, forward strand.
CGGCCGCCATGCGGCGGGCGCCTTCGATCTGCGCTACGACTCGGACAGGCCGTCGGTGCGGATCATCGCCCGGGCGGCCTGCCTGCGATCGCGGATCACGCGGATCCCCTACGGCGACCAGGCTCATTTTTTCCGGCGGGATTATTTCGAGGCGAACGGCGGCTACGCGGATATCCCCTTCCTGGAGGACGTGGAGATCATGCGCCGCATCAAGGCCCGGGGCGGGCGCATCTGCATCCTGCCCGATCCCGTGGTCACATCGGCGCGGCGCCAGGAGAGCGAGGGCGTCCTGTACTGCACCCTGCGAAACTGGGTGATCATCGCCCTTTACTGCATGGGGGTTTCGCCCGGGCGGCTGGCGCGGTTCTATCGCAAGCACCAATGAGGCAAGGGCATGGCAGGCGGGCAGGACGCATCGGGGGCGCGAAGGAGAGACCTCTGGAAATTCGCCCTCTTCGCAGCGATCGTCCTGTCGCTGATCGCCCTTGCCCGCTTCTTCGGGCTCGGCGGGCGCATCCAGGAGCTTCGCGACTGGATCGCGGCCATGGGCCCGGGCGGGATGGCGCTCTACGTGGGCCTCTACATCGTGGCCGTCCTGGCCGCCCTGCCGGGACTGCCCATCTCCATCGCCGGGGCGGCGATTTTCGGGGCCTTCCGCGGGGTCATCCTGGTGAGCATCGGGTCCACCGTGGGGGCGAGCCTCGCCTTCCTCACGGCCCGATACCTCGCCCGCGACGCCGTGGCGCGCTGGCTCTCGGCAAACGAGAAGTTCCAGCGCCTCGACCGGCTGACGGAGAAGCACGGGGCGCTGATCGTCGCCTTCACCCGCCTCGTGCCCCTGTTCCCCTTCAACCTGCTCAATTACGGCTTCGGCCTTACGCGCGTCCCCTTCTGGACGTTCGTCTTCTGGTCGTGGCTCTGCATGCTCCCCGGGACCATCGTCTATCTCGCGGGGACCGACGCCGTCATCAGCGCCGTCACGACGGGAGAGGTCCCCTGGGCGATTGCCGGGGTGTTCGTCGCCGCGCTTGCCGTCGTCGTCCTGGCCGTGCGCATCGCCCGGGGGCGGCTGCAGGAATAACCGCTAAGGAGGTGACTCATGCTGCTGGCCGGTGACATCGGCGGCACCCATCTCCGCTTCGGCCTCTTCTCCAGGCAGCGGGGGCCGCGCCGCCCCCTGGCCCAGGCGGTCTACCGCAGTGCCGATCACGACAGCCTCGAGGGCGCAGCCCGGCATTTCCTCGGCAAGGCGGGCCATGCCGCAACGAAGGCCGTCCTGGCCGTGGCGGGTCCGGTGCTGGGGGGGCGCGCGAAGATCACGAACCTGCCGTGGGTCGTCGACGGGCGACGCATCCGCAGGGCGCTCCGTGTCGCGACGGTGACCCTGCTCAACGACGTCGAGGCCATCGCCATGGCCCTGCCCTTCCTGCGCCGGTCGGATCTCACCCGCGTGCGGGAGGGCACGGCCGCCCGACGCGGAAACCGGGCCGTCATCGCGCCGGGGACGGGCCTCGGAGAGGCCTTCGTGACCTGGGACGGGAAGCGCTACCGGGCCTTCGCCACCGAGGGGGGGCATGCCGACTTCGCCCCGGCCACGCCGCAGCAGGATGCTCTCCTTGCCTTCCTCAGGGGCGTCCACGGCCACGTGAGCGTCGAGCGGGTCTGCTCGGGCATCGGGATTGCGAACCTCTACCGGTTTTTACGGGACGAAGGCCGCGCCGAAGAGCCCCCGCATCTCGCCGAGGCGCTGGCCCGGGCCCCCGACCCGGTGCCCGTCATCGTCGAAAAAGCGCTTGACCCGGAAAATCCCTGTGATATCTGTGTCAGGGCCCTCGACCTCTTCGCCTCCATCCTGGGCGCCGAGGCGGGCAACCTGGCCCTGAAAACCCTGGCCACGGGCGGCATCTACCTCGGGGGAGGGATCCCGCCGCGGGTGCTCCCCTTCCTGAAAAAGAGGGATTTCACGGAGGCCTTCCTGCGGAAGGGACGGATGCGGGATCTCGTCGCGCGGATCCCCGTGCATGTAATCACGAACCCGGATGCGGCCCTCCTGGGGGCTGCGGTGCAGGGGCTCGGGGCCGAAACCAGAGCAAGGAGCCGATCGACCCGATGAACCAGACCGACACGCTTTGCATCAACACCATCCGCATGCTCGCCGTCGATGCCATCGAGCAGGCGAAATCCGGGCACCCCGGCCTGCCGCTGGGGGCGGCGCCCATGGCCTACGTCCTGTGGACGCGGCACCTGCGGTTCAACCCGGCAAACCCCCGCTGGCCCAACCGGGACCGTTTCGTTCTGTCCGGGGGGCACGGCTCCATGCTGCTCTATGCGCTTCTGCACCTGTCGGGCTACGAGCTTTCGCTTGCGGAAATCAAGAAATTCCGCCAGTGGGACAGCCTCACGCCCGGTCACCCCGAGCACGGCCACAACGGGGTCGAGGTCACCACGGGGCCGCTGGGGCAGGGAATCTCGAATGCCGTGGGGCTGGCCATCGGCGAGGCCCACTTGGCGGCCCGGTTCAACCGCGAGGGGTTCCCCCTGGTTGATCACTACACCTACGTGCTGGCCAGCGACGGGGACCTGATGGAGGGGGTGGCCAACGAGGCCTGCGCCCTGGCGGGCCACCTGGGCCTGGGCAAGCTCATCGTCCTGCACGACGACAACCGGGTCTCGCTGGCCGGCACAACCGATCTGACCTTCACGGAGAACCTGGCCCAGCACTACGGGGCTTACGGCTGGCACGTGCAGGCGGTCGAAGACGGAAACGACCTCGCCGCCATCGACGAGGCGATCGAGGCGGCGAAAAAGGAAACGGGCAGGCCCTCCCTCATCTGCGTCCGAACGGTCATCGGGTACGGTGCGCCCCACAAGCAGGGCCGCTACGAGGCTCACGGCGCGCCCCTGGGGCCCCAGGAGGCCGAGGAAACCCGGAAGAATCTCGGCTGGCCCCCGGAGCCGCCATTCCACGTGCCCGACGAGGCCCTGAAGGTCTTCCGCTGGGCCCAGTCGAGGGGCAGGCAGCTCGAGGGCCGCTGGACGGGCCTGCTCGAACGCTACGAGAAGGCCTTCCCCGAGCTGGCCGACGAGTTCAAGCGGCGCAAGGCCGACCTTTTGCCGGAGGGCTGGGACAGCGGGCTTGCCGCGTACCCGGCGGGGAAGTCCATCGCCACGCGCAAGGCCTCCGAGGAGATCCTGCAGGTCCTCGGGAGGAACATCCCCGAGCTGATGGGCGGCACGGCCGATCTCAACAACTCCGTCTTCGCCTGGCTCAAGGGCATGGGTGACTTCCAGCGGCCCGGGGAGAAGCCCGCCGGCGTGCAGGGCGCCGTCGGCGGCGAGTGGGGCTACGGGGGGAGAAACATCCACTTCGGGGTGCGCGAACACGCCATGGGCGCCATCGCCAACGGGCTTGCCGCCTACGGCGGGATCCTCCCCTTCACGGGGACCTTCCTCGTCTTTTCCGACTACATGCGCCCGCCGATCCGGCTTGCGGCGCTCTCGCACCTCAAGGTCCTGTTCATCTTCTCCCACGACAGCATCGGCGTGGGCGAGGACGGTCCCACGCACCAGCCCATCGAGCACCTCATGGCCCTGCGGGCCGTCCCGAACCTCACGGTCCTGCGGCCGGCCGATGCCAACGAGACGCTGGCGGCCTGGAAGGTGGCCCTCGGGCGGCGCAACCCGACGGTCTTCGTCTTCTCCCGTCAGAACCTGCCCGTCCTCGACGCCTCGAAGTACCCCGTCGCCGAGGGGGTCGCCCGCGGGGCCTATGTTCTCGTCGACGGGGGCGACAGCCCCGACATCGTCCTCATCGCGACGGGCTCCGAGGTGGCGCTCGCGCTCCGGGCGGCCGACGAGCTGGCGGTGAAAAGAGTGCGGGCCCGCGTCGTCTCCATGCCTTCGTGGGAGCTTTTCGGCGAGCAGCCCAGGGGCTACCGCGACGCCGTGATCCCCCCCGCGGTGAAGAAGCGGCTGGCCATCGAGGCCGGGGCCACCCTGGGGTGGTGGAAATGGGTAGGAGACGAGGGCGACGTGATCGGGATCGACCGCTTCGGGGCCTCGGCACCGGGCGACGTGCTCATGGAGAAGTTCGGGTTCACCGTGGAGAACGTCGTCGCAAGGGCGCTCAAGCTCCTGGGCAGGGACTAGGAAACCCGGACCGGGCGCGTCGGCCCCGGGGAAACCGCCGTCGGTCCGCTTGCCGAATCCGAAAAGATTGTGTATACAGAAAGCAGCGCGCCGGTGCGCTGCTTTTTCCTGCTCGGATGTCGACCCGCGGGTGTCCGCGCTTCCCGCACCGGACCTTCCATGCCTGAACACCCTGAGTGCCCGTCTTGCCCGAGGAGGGCCCCCGGATGAACACGATCAAGGACGTCAACCGGCTCGGCCAGTCCATCTGGCTGGATTTCATCCGCCGCTCGCTGCTCGATTCCGGCGAGCTGGAGGCCCTCGTCGCCCGGGGCGTCTCCGGCGTCACATCCAACCCCACCATCTTCGAGAAGGCCATCGCGGGCAGCGCGGACTACGACGGGGCTCTCCGGGAACTCGCGGCGGAGGGCAAGACCAACGAGGAGATCTACCTCGCCCTGGCCCTCGACGACATCCGCCGCGCGGCCGATTGCCTGCGGCCCGTCTGGGAGGCCACGGGGGGCGCCGACGGCTACGTGAGCCTCGAGGCCAACCCGAAGCTCGCCCGCGACACCGGGGAGACCGTCGCCGAGGCCAGGACGCTCTTCAAGGCCCTGGACAGGCCCAACGTGATGATCAAGATCCCCGCGACACCGGAGGGCATCCCCGCCGTCGAGGCCCTGATCGGGTTGGGGGTCAACGTCAACGTGACTCTCATCTTCTCGCTGGCCCACTACGAGGCCGCTGTCCGGGCCTACATCGCGGGGCTCGAGCAGCTCGCCGCCCGAGGGGGCGATCTGCGGCGCGTGGCCTCGGTGGCCTCCTTCTTCGTGAGCCGGATCGACACGGCCGTGGACCGGAGGCTCGAGGCCCTAGGGGACAGGGCGCTGCAGGGGAAGGCAGCCATCGCCTGCGCGAAGCTCGCCTACAGCCGCTTCCGGGCGATCTGCGCCTGGAAGCGATGGAAGACGCTCGCGGCGAAAGGCGCCCGGGTGCAGCGGCTGCTCTGGGGAAGCACGGGCACGAAAAACCCCCTCTACCCCGACACGCTCTACGTCGACGGGCTCATCGGCCCGGACACGGTCAACACCCTTCCGCCTGCGACCCTGGAGGCCTTCCTTGACCACGGGAAGGTCGCGCCCACGCTCTGCCGGGGCGTGCGGGAGGCCCGCCGGGTGCTCGACCGGATCGAGAGCCTGGGGATCCGCATGGACGAGATCGCCGAGGCGCTGCAGCGCGAGGGCGTGCTGGCCTTCGAGACGTCCTTCGACGCCCTGATGGGGAGCATCCGCTCGAAGCGCGACGAGCTCAGGGCCGGCTGGATGCCCGAGTCCACCGAGGCGGGCTCCCTGCAGGACCGGATCGACGAAGCGCTGGCCGAGCTGCGGAAGGAGCGCGTCATGGGCCGTATCTGGGCGAAGGATCACACCGTCTGGAAACCCGACCCCAGGGAGATCGCGAACCGCCTCGGGTGGCTCTCGAGCCCCTCGGACATGGTGGAGCACGTGGACGACATCGAGGCCTTTGCGAAGGAGATCCGCTCGGAGGGGTTCACGCGGGTGCTGCTCCTGGGGATGGGAGGATCGAGCCTCGCACCGGAGGTTTTCGCGAAGACCTTCGGCAGCGCGCCCGGCTGCCCGAGGCTTTCCATCCTGGACAGCACGGACCCGGGGGCCGTGCTGCGCGCCGCGCTCGATCTCGACGCCGACCGGACGCTCTTCATCGTCTCGTCGAAATCGGGGACGACCGTCGAGGTCCTCTCGCTGTTCACGTTCTTTCACCGGTGGGCCGTCGAGAGGCTGGGCCGGGACAGGGCCGGGCGGCACTTTGCGGCCGTCACGGACCCGGGCTCCGCGCTCGAGGGGCTCGCCAGGGAGCACGGGTTTCGCCGGGTCTTCCTGAACGACCCGAACATCGGCGGGCGGTTCTCGGCCCTTTCATTCTTCGGCCTTGTGCCCGCGGCGCTGATCGGCGTCGACGTGCGGACGATCCTCGGGCGGGCGGCGACGATGGCCGCCAACTGCGACGCCGGCAACTGCCCCGTGGCGGGCGACAACCGCGGGGCCCGCCTGGGCGCATACCTGGGAAGGCTCGCGCAGCTCGGCCGCGACAAGCTCACGCTCATCACCTCGCCCTCGCTGCAGCACTTCGGCGATTGGGTGGAGCAGCTCGTCGCCGAGAGCACCGGCAAGGAGGGAAAGGGGATCCTCCCGGTGCTGCGCGAGGCGCCGGGCAGGCCGGAGGTGTACGGGGCGGACCGCCTCTTCGTGGGGCTCGAGGCGGCCGGGGAGCCGCTTCGCGCAACGTTCATCCGCTCGCTCGAGGATGCGGGGCACCCCGTGGAGATCATCCGGGTCCGCGACCCCGTCGACCTGGGCGGCCAGTTCTTCCTGTGGATGATGGCCACCGCCGTGGCGGGCCGCTTTCTCGGGGTCAACCCCTTCGACCAGCCCGACGTGGAGGCCGCCAAGGCCGGCGCCCGCGAGGCCATGGAGGCCTTCCGGACCAGCGGGAGACTGCCGCACGAGGAGCCGTCGCTGAGGTTCGGGGGCATCGAGGTGTACGGCCCCGTGAAGGGGGCGGACACGATGAGTGCTCTGGAGAGCTTCCTGGAGGACATCCCGCGCGGGGGCTACATCTCGATCATGGCCTGGCTGCCGCCCACGGACGAGACGGACGTCCTGCTCCAGATCTTCCGCACGAGGCTGCGTGACCGTTACCGGGTGCCCGTGACCGTGGGCTACGGGCCCCGCTTCCTGCACTCCACGGGTCAGCTCCACAAGGGCGACGGGGGCCGGGGGGTCTTCATCCAGCTCACGGCGGATTTCGAGGAGGATGTCCCGATCCCGGACGGCCCGGGGGCAACGGCGCCTGCCCTGACGTTCGGCATTCTCGAGGCCGCCCAGGCCGCGGGCGACCGGCAGGCCCTGCTCGCCCGGGGGCGCAGGGTCATGCGGCTGCACCTCGGCCCGGATATCGGCGGGCGGCTTGCCTTGCTCACCGAGGGGATCCAGTAGCCCCGGGCCGCCGGCACAGGGACGCGCGGGCCGGACATCCGCGTGCATCCGCCCCGGAGGCGGCAAGGAACAGAAAAAAGGAGGCAGTCATGACCATCGACACGATCCAACTCAAGCGGCAGTCGGCGGCGTACGCCGCCGATCTCGTGCAGTCGGGGATGATCGTCGGGCTCGGCCACGGCAGCACGGCCATCCACGCCGTGGCAATCCTCGCGGACAAGCTGAAAGCGGGACAGCTGAAGGACGTGATCGGCGTGCCCTGCTCGTACCAGGTCGAGGAGGAGGCCATGCGGTGCGGCATGCCGCTGAGGGCCTTCGACGAGATCCCCGTCATCGACCTCACGATCGACGGCGCCGACGAGGTGGACCCGCAGCTCAACATGATCAAGGGGGGCGGAGGGGCGCTGCTGCGGGAGAAGATCATCGCCCAGGCCAGCCGGCGCGAGGTGATCGTGGTCGACGAATCCAAGCTCACACCCGTCCTCGGCCGGAAGCGCTGCGTTCCCGTGGAGGTGATCCCCTTCGGCTGGCGCTCCCAGGCGATGTTCCTCGAGTCCCTGGGGGCCAAGGTTTCGCTGCGCCGGAACGCCGATCGGAGCCCCTACCACACGGACTGCGGCAACTGGATCCTGGAGTGCAACTTCGGGCCGATCGAGAGGCCCCACGTTCTGGCGGAGCGGATCAAGGCCCGCGCCGGGGTCGTGGAGCACGGGCTCTTCATGGGCCTGGCCTCCGACGTGGTCATCGCGGGCCCGAAGGGGGTGCGTCACATCAAGCGGGGCGAGGGTGGGGTCTCGCCGAGCGACTTCGGCAAGGAATTCTGAAGCCCGCCACGGCTGCAGCCGGGCAGAAACGCAAAACGATGAACCGCGCCGCAGGGGCGATCCTGGTTTTGCTGGGTCTCGCGCTGCTGCCGGCCCTCGGGGCCGCGCAGGAAGGGGTTTTGCTGCGGGAGGAATTCACCGATCTGGCCAACTGGCGTCCCGTGACGTTCCCGAAGATCCGGGAACACACCCACTACACGATCGAGCAACAGGAACGGGAGTCGGTGCTCAGGGCCGAGAGCCGTGCCTCGGCCTCGGCCATCGTCTACCGGAGCCCCTTCCGCGTCTACGACTACCCCCGCCTGCGCTGGAAATGGAAGGTGGAAAACGTCTACGCCAAGGGCAATGCCCGCACCAGGGAAGGGGACGATTACCCGCTGAGGATCTACGTCCTGTTCGAGTACGACCCGTCGACGGCCTCGGCCTTCGACCGGGCGAAATACGGTCTCGCCAAGGCCCTCTACGGGGAATACCCGCCGCACAGCGCGCTCAACTACGTCTGGGCCAGCCGCGAGGACGAAGGAGGCATCCTCACGAACCCCTACGCGTCGAGCGCGAAGATGATCGTCCTGCAAAAAGGGAAGAGAAATCTCGGTCGGTGGATCGTGGAGGAGCGCAACATCCTCGACGACTACCGCATGGCCTTCGGGACCGACCCGCCGGCCAGGGCGACCCTCGGGATCATGAGCGATTCGGACAACACGGGGGAGGCGTCGGTCGCCTACGTGGGGTTCATCGAGGTCTTTCGGTGACCGGAACGCGGCAACGTCGGGGAAACGGCCGCAGGAAGCGTCGGGCGGACGCGCCCCCGGCCGCCGCCCGCCGCGCTCACTGCGCCGCGGGCGTGCAGTACTCGCAGTCCCTCGTGGCGTCGCTGAGGACGTGCTCGACAAAGCGGGCGAAACGCCAGCACTTCTCCGGTTCGGCCTCGGTCCGGGGACTGTGGAACACACAGTTCTCGCAGGTTTTGTCGCTGCCGGTTTTCATCGCGGCCCCCTTCGCATCTCTCTGTAACGGACGGCGGTCGAACCGTCAACGGAAATCCGCGCGAGGAATGCGCCCATGAATGATGCCGAGGCCCTCGAGGAAGCGATCCTCGTCGAAGACCTCCACACGGGGGAATTGATCATCGAGCGTGCAAACGGGGAGAGATGGCTCCTCGATGCCAAGAGGGGCTGGTGCCCCTGGGGCTACGAATTCGAGGGAAAGCGCGTCAGGCTCCGGTTCGGCGAGGTGACCTCGATCCTGGTCAACGACCGGGGTGAGCAGTACGAGTTCTGGACGGACAGGCAGCTCGATTGACGGCCGGGGCTCTCCCGGCGGCGGCAGCGGGTGGAAGGCCCCCTGCCGGGACCGTGAGCATCCCGTCGGTGTTCGGGGCCGGCAGGGCTTTCTTTTTCCGTTTCGCGTGCCGGGTTTCGCTTCCCGGCAGCCGAACGGAACAAACGCTTGACCGGCAAAACGGAACAGGCCCCATCGGCCGCGTTCAGCCCGCCAGCATCTGTGCAACGCCGAGGTAGATCAGCGCGAGGCTCAGACCGATCAGGATGACGACGGACCCCCAGGAGACCCAGTTGTTGAGCCGGCCGTTGACATAAGGGCCCATGAGGTCCCTCTTGTTGATGAGCAGAAGGATGAAGATCAGGACGAAGGGCAGCAGGATCCCGTTGATGATCTGCGAGACGAGCATGATCTTGATGAGGGGGGCCCCGGGGATGAGAATGAGCCCGCCGCTGACGAGGATCAGGCCCGTGTAGAGGCCCATGAACTGCGGCGCCTCGCTGAAGTCCTTGTTGACGCCCGACTCCCACCCCATACCTTCACAGATCGTGTAGGTCGTCGAAAGGGGGAGGATCGTCGCCGCGAAGAGCGAGGCGTTCACCAGGCCCACGGCGAAGAGCGTCTTCGCGAACTCGCCGGCCAGGGGCTCGAGGGCCATGGCGGCGTCCTCGGCCGTCTCGATGAGGATCCCACTCTTGAACAGCGTGGCCCCGCAGGCCACGACGATGAAGAAGGCCACCGTGGAGGCCATGATGCAGCCGAGAATCACGTCCCAGCGCACGAACCGGTAGTCCTCGATACGGACGTTCTTCTCGACGATGGAGGCCTGCTGGTAAAACTGCATCCAGGGCGAAATGGTCGTCCCCACCATGCCGATGAGAAGCCCGATGAAGGCGGCGTCCATGCGGAACGTCGGCCAGACCGTGTGACGGGCGACCTCCCCCCAGTCGGGCCGGGCCATGAACCCCGAGAGGATGTAGGAGAAGTAGATGATGCAGGCCCCGAGAAACACCCGCTCGACGGTCCTGTAGTTTCCCCTCACGACGAGCAGCCAGATGACGCCGCAGGCCAGGGGCACCGAGACGTAGCGGCTCACCCCGAAGATCTCGAGGCTGGCCGCAAGCCCGGCGAACTCGGCGGCGCAGGTCCCCAGGTTGGTCAGGAGCAGGGCAAGCATGACGAACACGGTGGTCTTCACGCCGTACTCCTCGCGGATCAGGTCCGAGAGGCCCTTGCCCGTCACGACGCCGAGCCGCGCGACCATCTCCTGCACGATGACGAGCAGCGCGAGCATGGGGATGAAGGACCACAGCAGGGCGTAGCCGTAGTGGGAGCCGGCCACCGAGTAGGTGGTGATGCCCGCGGCATCGTTGTCCACGTTGGCCGTGATGAACCCCGGACCGACGATGCTGAGGAAAAACAGCAGGCTCTTCCGGTCTATCCTCTTCAGCCATTTCAGCATGGCCTAGCGCTTCCTCCTCAGCGGCGTGGGCAGAAGCATGTCCACCACGTCGTCCACGGTGATGATGCCGAGCAGGCGATTCGTCTCGTCAACGACCGGGATGGCGAAGAGGTTGTACCGCGAGACCATCTCGGCCACCTCTTTCTTGTTTTCCGTGGCGACGACCCTCTTGGGGTTGCTCACCATGAAGCTCTCGAGCGGCGCCTTCGGCGGGGCGAGGATCAGGTCCTTGAGCGACAGAACCCCGAGCAGGCGTTCCTCCCGGTCCACGACGTAGAGGTAGTAGATCATCTCGATGTCGGGCGCCACGAGCCGAAGCTCCTTCATGACCTCCTCGGCCGTCATGTCGGGCGGGAAGCAGATGTAGTCCGTCGTCATGAGGCCGCCCGCCGTGTCCTCGTCGTGCTCGAGGAGTTCCCGGACCTCCTCGGCCTCTTCCTTCTCCATGCGGCTCAGCAGCTCCACGGCCTTCTTCTCCGGCAGGTCGCCCAGGACGTCGGCCGCCTCGTCGGGGTCCATGTGCTCGAGCACGTCGGCGGCCTTCTCGGGCTCCATCTCGCTGATGATCTTGGCGGCCGTCTTGTCGTCGAGCTCGCCGATGACGTCGCCCGCCGTTTCCTCGTCCAGCTTGCTCAGCAGGGCCGTTCTCTCCTGCATCGAGACCTGGGAGAGGATCTCGGCCATGTCTACGGGGTGCATCTCGGCAAGGCTCTTGCGGGTCATCGTCAGCGTGAGCCGGTCGAGGCCGGGTTCCAGCGTCGTCACGTAGCGCCAGGGGATGAGGGAGCCCTTTCGGGCCTTCCCGAAGCCGAGCCTCCGGATGAGCCCCCCGAAGCCCACGTCGATGGCGAGCACGCCGAAGTGGTCGTTGACCCGGCCGAGCTGCACGTCGTTGACGCGGACGACCTTCACACCGTTGACGTCGACGATCTGCCTGTCCAGGATGTGCTTCGCGATGAGGATCTCCTTCTCGCGCGGCTCGGCGTATGTGATGGAGGCCGCGTCCCCCCGGATCGTGACGACGCGCTTGTTCAGGACTTGGACCTCGGGCATCGGGATGTATGCCATCCCCCGCGGGGTCTTGACGTAGAGGCCCTCCACGCAGGGGAAGGGGTCGCCCGGTGCGACGCTGAGGTCACGGATCTTCCCGATCGGGTCCCCTTTCCTGTCCAGAAGCTGGCGGTTCAGGAGTTCGCTGAGATAAATGCTGTCCGTGATCATGCGGGTCGCCCCCACTCGGTTATCCTGCTGCTGCCGATCGCCGCGGCCGCCGGGCAGCACCGTCTTTGCCGGCCGCATCGACCCGGGAAAAGTCATGTTTCTTGGGTGCTGGGCGCCGATCCGGCCCAAAGACAGAGAAAGGCTATAAGCCGAAGAGAGGGGAAAGTCAATCGTCTTGTTCCCCGGTCGGCCGCCGCATGCCGTCACCGGGGGCGACGGGCCTCAATTTGCTTGACACCCCAGAGGCGGTTTTCTATAAAACCATCAGGCGCGGACCGAAGGACCCGGCATCCCGCGGGGTGTCTTTTCCGCCGCGGCCTCAGGGAGGGGCAGATGCAGGACGAGAAGCGGGTGAGGATCCTCATGGCGAAGTTCGGGGAGGGGCATGAGAACGCCGTGGTCAGACTCGCCCTCGCCTTTCGCGAGTCGGGCTTCGAGATCATCTACACGGAGACCCAGACACCGGAGTCCATCGTGAACTCGGCCATCCAGGAGGACGTGGACCACATTGGGATCACGACCCTTCCCGGCGCCAAGATCGACGACATCCGTCGCGTCATTCAGCTGCTGGACCAGGCGGGGGCGCGTGATATCGGCGTGACGGCCGGCGGGTTTCTCAGCTACGACGACATCCCGAAACTCAAGGAAGTCGGAATCGTGCAGTTCTTCCCCATGGGCACGACGATTCAGGAGCTCATCGACTGGGCCAAGGCCAACATCAGGCAGACGCACTGAAAGGGTCCGGGTCAAACTTGGGACAAGAAAAACGGGCCCCCGCCGGGAACGGCGGGGGCTTTTTTTGCTGTACGCGTGACCCTGTTGTCACTGCGGCTGCTGGATGGCCGAGAGCTTCCAGGCATTTCTCCCGACAGGGCGCGTAAAGGTCCAGAACTCCTCGAACTTCACGGGCTCCGTCCGGCTGCCGGAGAGCACCTCTTTCGTCGACTCGTCGATCGTGTAGTCCAGCAGGTTGGCGGCGAACTTCACCGTGATGTAATCCTGCCCGGACTCCTGCCAGGCCTCGGTGATCTCGACGGACCGCACGGCGATGTTCTCCAGCCGGTTGATCTTTCTCTCGGCCTTGAGCTTCCGGGCGTCCTCCGAAAGAATCCCGTACATCTCGTCGGTCAGGACCTCCCTTACCGTCGACATGTCTCGGTTGGCCCAGGCCCCCTGAACCCGGAAGAACACATCCATGCAGGCGTCGGTGAACGCCTTCTCGTCGAACCCGGCGTCCATCTGGCGGACATGGGAAATCCCGCGCTCCACGTCGTTGCCCTCAACGGCAGGGCTTCCCATGGGCGGGGTGTAGCCCGGTGTGGACGTCCCCGCGGGGCCGCCCTGGTAGTAGGCGCCGGCCATGGCCTCCTGCTCGCGGCGTCTCTTGATGAAACGGTAGATGAAATAGAGGATGGCCCCGATCAGGACGATGTCGAGAAGGCCGACCCCTCCGCCGAAAGCACCGTCGCCGGCAAACCCGAGGCTCCGGAAGAGCATGCCGCCGATGAGTCCGCCCACCATACCGCCTGCCATGCTGCGCCAGAAGCTGTACGGCGCAGAAGCCGTCGGAGAAGACGGTGATGTGACCGAGCGCGAAGGCGACGCCGGCGAGGGGGTAGACGGGCTCGCGGGCGCCGAATAGGTACGCGATCCCCGGCTTCCGGTGGAGGAACGGCCGCCTCCCGCCCTTGCGAAGACCTCATCGGGGATCAGGAAGCACAGGAAGAAAAACAACGTGAGGAACATGATCCCTTTCGTCACCCAACGATTGCTCGACATAACACCTCCGGAAAACTCGTTGATCTCGTTTTTCGTCTCGTTTCATTGATCCAGTCCCGGCGGTCGTGCCTGACACGCCACGCAAGGCTTGTTAAATGACACGGGGCCCTTTCTTGCATCCTATCGGCAAAACGTGCGTGGGCTTGACCGCCCGTCAGGTGATCTCCCTGTAGAGCTCCGGCGCGCGCCCGCAATTGGGGCACGTCTCGGGCCGGGACAGCGTTTCGATCCATCCGCAGTAGGAACAGACGAAGTACTTCGTTTCCTTGTCACTGGCCATGTCGGAAAGGGCCAGCTTGTAGAGGTGGGCGTGCCGCTCCTCGGCATTGCGGGCCTTCGTGAAGTACCAGACCGAGAGCTTGTCCTCGTCGGCCCACGCCTGCTTCAGAAACGCCGGGTAGGCGACCCCGTTGACGAAGGTCTCTTTCTCGAAGGACAGCTTGAGGTTTTCCTCGGTCGATCGGACCGTTTCCAGCAGTTCGAAATGGCTCTGTGCGTGGACGGCCTCCGCGGCCGCCACGGCGCGAAAGAGCCGGGCCACCTGAGGGTACCCCTCGTCATCAGCCTTCCCGGCAAAGGCCAGGAGACGGAAATAGGCCTTCGCCTCTCCGACAAAGGCCGCTTCCACATTCTTCCGCGTCTGCTCGGTCATGGGGGTCCTCCTTTCGGCCGGCGGCCGGGAACCACCATTTAACCTTTTTTCCCTGTTTCCGGCAACCCGCAAATCGGCCCCGGGGTAGACCGGACCGCTTGCGATGCATCAAAGCGGTTGAACTTTTCGGTACGGCTGATTATGATGGAAATGAGAAAAGGAGGTGTGCCATGGCACGTACCCGTGCACGGAAAGGCGGCGCGTCGGCAGGCGGGATGGGCAAGAAACGGGTCACTTTCTCCATGCACGCCCCTCACGCCCGCGAGGTGTCGGTCGCCGGGACCTTCAACGACTGGGACCCCTCGAGCCGGCCCCTCAAGAGAGAGGCGGGGGGAACCTGGAAGGCGGTCTTTTATCTCCCGCCCGGACGGTACGAATACCGGTTCGTCGTCGACGGCATCTGGACCGACGACCCCTGCTGCACGACACGCTGCTGGAACCAGTACGGCGGCGAGAACTGCATCCTCGTCGTCGAGTAGGCGTCCCCTCACCGCCTCGCCACACACTCACGTCCCTGCGCGATACCCTGCCTGAGGAGTTTTGGCGAACGCGCTGCGCGTGCGCCCTCCGGCATGGCTGCGCTTGGCGATCCGCACCCCCGTGCCGCACGGGGGAAACGGGAGCCAAGCGCGAATATCACGCCGGAGAAGGAAATGCAATCTTGTATTTTTTTCGTTCCCGTGATAGCGGACCGCGATCCCCGAGGCGGGCTGTGCGATGCCGCAAGCGCGCCCGGGAAGGGCCCGCTGCATCGGCCGGACCGCCGAGCCCGTCGGGGGAGACGCCATATTTCAGGGAGGTAGAGGATGTCGTACGCAGAAGAGTACAAGAGGAAACTGACAACCCCGGAAGAAGCTGTGAAGGTGGTGAAAAGCGGAGACTGGATCGATTACGGGTTCGGCCACACCAAGCCGATCGCTCTGGACAAGGCTCTTGCTGCTCGCAAAGACGAACTGAAGGACATCAACATCCGGCACACGCTGAGCCTGACACCCCAGGCCTGCATCGAAGCCGATCCCGAGGGGGACGTGTTCACCCTCCAGGACTGGCATTTCTCGGGCTATTCCCGGAAGCTCCATGACCGGGGCCGGTGCTACTACCACCCCATGATCTTCCGCAACCAGCCCCTGTTCTACAAGAAGAGCATCAAGAGCGTCGACGTGGCCATGATCCGCGTGACGAAAATGGACAAGGACGGTTTTTTCAACCTCCACTTGGGGAACGCATCGGTCCGCGCGGCCCTCGACGTTGCCAAGAAGATCATCCTCGAAGTCAACCCGCTCCTTCCCTGGGCGCTGGGCGGGCGTGACGAGGTCGTGCATATTTCCGAAGTCGACGCCATCGTCGAGTTCGAATCCAAGGTGGAGGTCATCCCCCCCGCCGCCCCGACGGAAATCGACAAGAAGATCGCCGGCTATATCGTCCCCATGATCCCCAACGGCGCCTGCATCCAGCTGGGCATCGGCGGGCTGCCCAACTTCATCGGCAGCCAGCTGGCCGAATCGGACCTGAAGGACCTGGGCTGCCACACGGAGATGCTCGTCGATGCCTACTACCACATGGCCCAGGCGGGCAAGCTGACGAATAAGAAGAAGGGCGTGGACAAGAAGAAGAGCGCCTACGCATTCGCCGCGGGCAGCCAATTTCTCTATGACTGGATCGACCGGAACCCGTCGCTGGCCTCCTACCCCGTGTCCTACACCAACGCCCCCCACGTCATGTGCCAGCACGACAACATGATCTCGATCAACGCCTGCATCGAGGTCGACCTCTTCGGGCAGGTCTCGTCCGAGTCCTCCGGGCCGCGGCACATCAGCGGCACGGGCGGGCAGCTCGACTTCGCCACCGGCGCCTACATGTCCGAGGGCGGCATGTCCTTCATCTGCTGCAACTCCTCCTACAAGGACAAGCAGGGCAACACGAAGTCCCGTATCGTCCCCACGCTGCCTCCCGGCTCGATCGTGACGGTGCCGCGCACACAGGCCCACATGATCGTCACCGAGTACGGCATTGCGGACCTGGCCGGCAAGACGACCTGGCAGCGCGCCGAGGCCCTGATCAACATCGCCCACCCCGACCTGCGCGACGATCTCGTCCGGGAGGCGGAGAAGATGAACATCTGGCGCAAGGCCAACAAGTAATCGTCATCCCGCCGCATCGTCTCGGCGAATACGACGCCCCCGGGTCTGCGGGCCCGGGGGCTCTTTTTTTCGATGCGGCGCGGCAAACGGCTGCGCCCACGGGCGTTGACCCGCAGAGCTGCGGCCCTTTCTTGCAGCCCGCCCGCCGACTGTTCCCGGCCGATGGCGAGACCTTTTTCCCTTCCCTCCCCTTGTGTCCGGAACGACTCATCGTGGGACGAGGCCGCAATGCCTTGCGGCCCGCGGCTACAGCGCCGTCGTCAAGTCCTTGCCCAGAACCCTCTGCAGGAAAAACAGCGGGACGAGGACGGAGAGGATGAGAATGGTGGCATAGGCCGAGGCGGGGCCGAACTCGCCGCTGCCCATGCGCTGGAAGATCTCCACGGTCATCGTCGCCCAGGGGCCGTAGTACAGGACGATGGTGGAGCTCAGCTCCGCGAGGGTGGTCACCCACATGATGATGGCCCCGGCGACGATTCCGGGAAGCATCGTGGGGACCACGACCTTGAGGAAGGAGCGGAAGGGAGGGACTCCGAGGTTGATCGAGGCCTCTTCGACGGACTTGTCGATCTGCTCCAGCAGCGACGAGGTCGTCTTGATCGAGAAGGGCACCTTCCGGATGAAGTAGGCCAGCGCCAGAATCATCCAGGTCCCCGTGAGCACGATGAGCCCCGTGTTGTACGTCGCCGCCAGGGCAATCCCCTGCACGGTCCCGGCGATGGCCAGGGGCAGCATGACCATGGCGTCGAGGAGGTAGCTCAACTTCCCGCGCCGCCTCACCAGCAGATAGCTCACCAGAAGGCCGAAGACGATCCCCACGAGGGTCGAGACCGTGGCGAGGAAGAAGGAGTTGACGATGGGCCGCGGGGCGATGGTGAAGGCCTTCACGAAGTTCTCCAGGCTGAACTCCCCGTAGTACATGACGGGCCCGGAGGTCTTGGTGACGGAGGAGACCATGACGACGGCAAAGGGGAAGAGGGCCGTGAACACGATCCCCGCGCAGAACAGCCACATCAGGAGCGTGGAAAGGGGTCTTGCGCGAAGGACCTCGGGCCGCTGGACGGCCGACATGGCGTAGCTCTTTCGCTCGACCCAGTACTTCTGGAGGATGGTGAGGCCCATGGTGATCGCGAGCAGCACGGTGCTGAGGGCCCCCGCCATGGAGGGGTTGCCGCCCATCTCGCTGATGAATTCATTGTAGGCCTGCACGGAGAGCACCCGGAAGTCCTCGCCGATGAGGATGGGCACGCCGAAGTTCTCGATGGAGAGATAGAAGACGATGAGTGCCCCGGCAAGGACGGCCGGGGTGACGGCCGGAACGGTGACGGTGAGAAAAACCCTCAAACGGCCGGCACCCAGGTTGGTGGCCGCCTCCTCGAGGGTGCGGTCGATGGAGTGGAGGGCGGCCGAGACCATGAGAAAGACGTAGGGAAAGAACTGCAGGGTGAAGACGAGCACGATTCCCTTCCAGCCGTAGATGCTGGGCAGCTCGATCCCCACCTTCTGGAACAGGTTGAAGAACAGGCCGTTTCGGCCGGCCAGAAGGAGCCAGGCCTCGGCCCCGATGAAGGTGGGGAGGATCAGGGGCAGCGTCGCGAGCGTCTTGATGACGTTCTTGCCCGGCATCTCGTAGCGCGACAGGAAAAAGGCGAAGGGCACGCCGATGGCCACGGAGAGCACTGTGGACACCACGCTCACGAAGAGGCTGTTCTCGAGGCAGCGCCGGTAGAAGGGGTAGAGGAAGATGGCCCGGTAGTTCTCCAGGGACCAGGCGCCCGTCTCGGGGCTCACGAAGCTCGCCCGAAAGATGGTGAACATGGGGTAGACGACGGCCAGGACGATGACGGCAAAGGCCAGGGCGTACACCCCGTTCCAGGCATTCACGATGCGCGGCATGGCTTCCTCAATCCCCCAGGATCACGAGGCGCTCCGGGTCGAAGCGGAGCCGCACGGCTGCTCCCTCCCGCCGGATGTCCTCCGCGCGGGGGTTGTGGACCTCGACGGTGATGCTCCTGCCGCCCAGGGCCTTCACCCGGTAGCGTACCAGGGCCCCCAGGAAGGTCGTGCTCTCCACCGTCCCCTCGACGGCATCCCCGCCGTTGCCGTCGACGATACGGACCCACTCGGGCCGCACGGAGAGATACGCCCGCTCCCCGGCAGGCCGCGGGGCTCTCATCGTGAGGACCTTGCCTCCCGTCTCCGCGCGGAGCGTCGATGCGGCCTCGTCATAGGAAAGCACCCTCAGCTCGAGGATGTTGCTGCCGCCCATGAACTCGGCGGCAAACCGGCTGCGGGGGCGGAAGTAGATCTCGTCGGGGCTCCCGAGCTGCTCGAGCCTCCCGTGGTTCAGGATGGCGATCCGGTCCGAGACGGCCATCGCCTCCTCCTGGTCGTGGGTCACGTAGATCGTGGTGATCCCGAGCTGCTTCTGGATGCGGCGGATCTCCTCGCGCATGGCGACGCGCAGCTTGGCGTCGAGGTTCGAGAGCGGCTCGTCCATCAGAAGGATCTGCGGCGAGATGACGAGTGCCCGGGCGAGGGCCACCCGCTGCTGCTGCCCGCCCGAGAGCTGGCTCGGGAAGCGCTTCTCGAGCCCCTCGAGACGCACGCTGCGGATCATGTCCCCGATCCGGGCATCCATCTCGGCACGGCCCACCTTCCGGACCCTCAGGCCGTAGGCGATGTTCTCCCACACGGTCAGATGGGGAAAGAGGGCGTAGCTCTGGAAGACCATGCCCGTCTCGCGCCGGTGCGGCGGCACGTCGTTGACGAGCCGATCGCCGAAATAGACCTCCCCCCCGTCGGGGGTGTAGAAGCCGGCGATGACGCGCAACAGGGTCGTCTTGCCGCAGCCGCTGGGCCCGAGCAGGGTGAAGAAATCCCCGTCGCCGATCTCGAGGCTCACATCGTCCACGGCCCTGAGCTTCCCGAATACCTTGCTGATGCCCTTCAGGACGACCCGCATGCCCGGCCTACTTCGAGAGGATGATCTGCTTCCACTGTCTGAGGATCTCCTTCTCCTTCGCCGTGGCCTCCAGGGGATCGAAGGACTTGAGCACCGGGATGCTCTTGAGGGCGGGCAGCCCCTTGACGGCCGCCGCGTCGGGCCGGGCGGGACGGCGCGAGAACTGCCGGAAGATCTCGTCCTGGACCTCCTTGGTGAGGAGGTAGTCGAAGAACTTCTTCGCCTCCTCGGGATGCGGGGCACCTTTGATGATCGCCGCCGCTTCGGGGGCGAGGAAGGCCCCGTCCGAGGGATAGACGATGGCCACGTTCTTGTCGCCGCCCGCGATGTAGCGGTGGGCGGCGTACTCCATGGTGATCCCCACGGGGTACTCGCCGGCTGCAACCCCCTTGTAGATCAGGCTCGAGCTGTCGAGGATCTTGGCGTTGGCGATGAGCTTCTTGACGCCGTCCCAATCGTAGAGCTTCCAGATCCCGTAGACTTGGGCGTAGGCCGAGCCGGATTTCTCGGGGTTGGCCATGACGACCTTGCCCTTCCATTTGGGATCCAGCAGGTCTTTCCAGGCCTTGAGCCGATCGGCGTCCTTCACGAGGGACTTGTTGACCATGATGATCATGACGTGGGTGTTGGTGCTCGTCCAGCGATCGGTCTTGTCGACGTAGCCCGCGGGCAGCACCTTCGCCTGGGGCGAGCGGTAGGGCATGAAGTGTTCCTTCGCCGCGTCGAGGACGGCCACGTCACCGCTCCAGAAGATGTCGCACAGGGGCCGGTCCTTCTCGGCCTGGATGCGCTTCATCGCCTCTCCGGTGCCGAGCCGCACCGTGGAGACCTTGATCCCCGTCTTCTTCTCGAAGCCCTTGCTCACGAGGTCGATGGCCTCAGGCGGGTTGGAAGAGTAGAGGACGACTTCCTTTGCGGCCCAGGCCGCGCCCGGCAGGACGAGGCAGATTGCCGCTGCGACGGCGGCCAATGTGCGGATGGTTCGATTCATCTTTTCCTCCTTCCCGAAGACATGCTGTCTGTTCATTTCGGCGGCACCGGAGCATCCGGCGTCCCGCCGCACTCGATGTCGCGAATCAGTTGCTCGAGATCGGTCCGGTCGAAGCGGTACGCCGCCCGGCAGAATTCACAGGTCACCTCGGCTTCGCCCTTCTCCTCGGCAAGGCGCCTCAGCTCGGTGCAGCCGAGTGAAATCAGGACCTCCTCGATGCGGTCGCGACTGCAGTTGCACCGGAAGGATAGCCCCTTTTTTTCCAGGATCTTGTACGGAATCCCCTCGAAGATGAGGCCGAGAAGGTCCTCGGGCGCCTTGCCGTCCCTGAGGACATCGGTGACCGAGCGGACCCGGCCGATGTTGTCGATCAGCCGGTCAAGGGTCGCCTCCTCCGAGGGGGGCAGCGACTGGACGAGAAAACCGCCGGCCGCCGAGACGCGTCCGTCCGTCTCCACATACACCCCGAGGCCTACGGCCGACGGGATCTGCTCGGACTCGGCCAGATAGTAGGCGATGTCTTCGGCGATCTCGCCCGTGCGCAGCTTCACGATGCCCTGGTAGGGCTTGTCGAGCCCGACGTCCTTGAAGACGGTGAGATGGCCTTCCTTCCCCAGGACCCCCGAGACATGGAGCTTTCCGTCCTTCACCATCACGTCGACGTTGGGCACGCCCACGAAGCCCCTGACGTTTCCCTCGCTGTCGGCCTCGACGAGGATCTTCTTCAGGGGGCCGTTTCCCTCGAACTTGAGCCCGACGCGCAGGCCCGGTTTTGCGAGCGCCCCCAGGAGCAGCCCCCCCGTCAGGGCCCTCCCCAGGGCCGCCGAGGCCGTCGGCGTCGTCCCGTGGAGACGGCAGGCGAGATTCACCAGTTCCGTCGTCCGGCACGCCAGCCCGATGACGTTGGCCTTGTCGCTCAGCACGCGCAAGAGGTAGTCGGACATCGCCAAGAAGGAATTGGGGACAGGGATTTCGGGAGTTCGTCCAATTCCTGAAGGTCATCTTCATATCATGCCGGGCGGGGAAATGAAAGAAGGGGCTGGCACGAAGCCCTTGACTTTCCCCCCGCGATTTCCTCTAATGAGACCTGCCGGTTCTCAACCCGTCAACCCGACCAGCCCAACCTCCCAGCCCTCCGGAAGGAGAAGGCCGTGGACAGGATCCAGCATCCCCCATGCCTCGCGCCGAGAGGCGGGGTTTCCCCGTCAGCAGCGCCACGGTCCGAACCGGCCGTTTCGATTGCCGCAGAAGGCAAACGCCATGCTTAGCAGACACGACACAGCCGCCGTGCCGATCCGTGCCGCCGTCCTTCGGAGAAGAGGGGGGCCGCTGACGCTCGAAGCCCTCGAGATGGAAGGGCCGCGGGAGGATGAAGTCCTCGTGCGCATCGTCGCAACCGGCATCTGCCACACCGACATCCGCTATGTCGATGACTGGCACGAGGATGCCGACGGGCCGCTCGTGCTGGGCCATGAGGGCGCAGGCGTCGTGGAGCGTGTCGGGGACGGGGTCAAGGGCTTTCAACGCGGCGATCACGTCGTCCTGTCCTACCAGTCCTGCGGGCACTGCGAGGCCTGCAGCCGTGAGCACCCGGCGGACTGCGAGTCCCTGGCCGATCTGAACTTCGGGTTCCACCGGGCCGACGGCAGCAACGCCCTGCGCCGCAGCGGCGTGCGGGGGCACTTCTTCGGCCAGTCCTCGTTTTCGACGCACGCGCTGGCGACGGAGCGCAACCTCGTCAAGGTCCCGAAGACGCTGCCGCTGGAAATCCTGGCGCCCCTGGGCTGCGGCATGCAGACCGGGGCCGGCACGGTGATGAATTCCCTGAAGGTCCCCGCGGGGGCGAGCATCGCCGTCTTCGGCACGGGGGCCGTGGGCCTGGCGGCCGTCATGGCGGCGCGCATCGCCGGGGCGCACCCCATCATCGGGGTCGACAGGGTCCCGGCCCGGCTCAAGCTGGCCCGGGAGCTCGGGGCGACCGACGTGATCGACACCCGCCGCGAGGGCGTGACCGACCGCATCCGGGCGATCACCGGAAGCGGGGTCGACTACGTGGTGGAAACCTCCGGCAACCAGAGGCTCTACCGGCTTGCCGTCGTCCTGCTGAACCCGGGCGGCACGGCAGCCTACCTGGCGGGGGTGGAGGGGCCCGACCCCCTGCCCGGGGGCCGCAGGGCGTTGAGCGTCATCCAGGGTGACGCCGTCCCGCAGGTCTTCATCCCCAAGCTCATCGATCTGCACCTCAAGAGGCTCTTCCCCTTCGAGCGTCTCCAGCGGCACTACGAGTTCCGCCAGATCAACCGGGCGATCGCCGATGCGCGGTGCGGGCGGACGGTCAAGCCCGTACTGGTGTTCGGCGCACCGTAGAGGTGCAGACCCGCCGGACAACCCCCGCGTGTGGAAGCGGGCGGGGCTGTTCGGGGTAACCGACCCAAAACAGACTGTCCCTTCTTGGCACATCAGCGTAACCTGCCGTAATGTATTGAGAATCAAAAATTTCCAGTCCATCGTGGAGCGGAATGTCCCTCAAGGGGACTTGTGACTTCCAGCCGGAACGCTCTGACTCGTTTGATATCATTGCAGATTCATCGACACCGTCCCAACGGCACACAGGTTGCCCCTTGCAGACGGGCAAAGCAGGAGCGGCCGCAGGCGTAGCGGCCGGCTTGAAACGCCGGGAGGTGTCAAGGTGCAACAGGAAGTTTCCATGGTCTATTTGAACGAGAGCCTGCCGTTTCCCCGTTTCTACACAGCGTCGGAACTGCGATCTCTGGTCGGGGAAGAGCATTGCCCGTCGGGAGAGCTGATCGTGCTGGAAAAGCCCGGCGACGCGGTAACGGTCATCATGGGCGAGGAGAACCCCCCGTGCGTCGGCGAGTTGCAGAAGGCGATCCTGAGGGGCAAGCAGGTGTCTGTGAAGGTCACCGAAGAGAGGGAACTGCACAAGCTCTTCATGCGCATCTGCCTCTTCTTCGGCTTCCCTAGGCAGAAATGACGGAAAACAGGGGTACCGGAACCATGCGCTTCGAACAGCTTTTTGTCATCCGCGACGAGATCCTGCGCTACATCGACAACACGGATCTCAAGGGGGATCTGGCCCGCGAAATCGCCCGGATCCTCGCACCCGTCGATGATGGGGTGACGGCCCTCTCCACGCGGCGGGACATCGTCGAGCTCATCGGCTTCATCGAGGAGACGAAAATCCGTTTTCTCCGCGGCGAACTGCGCGCAAAGGAGCTCTACCGGGAGGTGGACTTCGGCCTCCACCAGTTCAAGATGCGCAACCAGGGCTTCGACTTCACAAGCAACCCGGTCTTTCTTTCCTACTTTTCGGCCTGCGCTTATCGGCGATGACGGGCAGCCGCCGGACGTCGACGCGATGCCCGGATCGTCATGGCGGGGGATTCACCGCGATCAAACCGCCGGGCCGTCTTCCGGGCCCTGCACCCTTGACCCGGGAAAGCAACGGGACAATGAAGCGGGGGCAGGTTCGGCCGCAGCCGTCCCTGCCCCGCTCGATTCGCTCGGACGGAGAACCGGTCGGCAGGCGGACTACCGGAACGACAGGCTCGTGTGGAGAATCCGCTCGTTCTGGATGCTGATGTGCCCATTGAAGTCCGTCTTCGGCACGGTGACGGTGTAGGTGGCAGGCGTGTACCGGGTCTTCCACACGATCACGGTGTACTTTCCGTTCGGCACATTGGCGGTGAACTTCCCCTTGTCGTCGGTCAGCGCCTTGGCGGCCACCTTGCCCCGGACGGTGTCCGCGCCGGAGGCGCCGACATCGAGCTGCAGGTCCTTCCCGATGATGACCTGCGCACCGGCCAGGGGGACATCCTTCGGCAGGGACATCTGGCTCTCCTTCTTGCTCGTGGTGACGGTGCCGCTCAGCGTTGCGGCAAAGGCGCCGCCGACTGCGAACAGGACAAAGGTGAGGGTTAAACAGAAAACGATCGATTTGCGAGACATGAAAAACCTCCTCAGCGGATTGGGTGATTCGAACCCCGCCCCCTGCCCTGCAAGCACAATACCAACCTGGTGGGCGGGATCGGCGTGCGGCCGGATATCACGCGTCCGGCGACTCCGGTCATTTTCCGGACGGGAGCATCGGGAACCAAGAGCGACATCGGAGGCATTTCATCCTGCTTTCCAAGCAGTTATGCCTCTGCGCCGGGCGGATGCTGACTGACACGCCCCTGTTTTTGCATCGGCGCTCGGGCCAGCAGACCCAGACGGACGCCGACGTGAAACATTTTCTTTAAGTACGGGCCCTTCCCTTCCGAATAACAGACGTAGAGACATCACGGCCCGGGATCGGAAACGTACGCCCGCTCCCCCGCACGGCCGGGTTTCAGGCGCTCGAGTTCCCGATGCTGCCGGGGCACCCGAGGTGGAAGAAGGGACATGGAAAACGGCCGGAGTGTGATCTCCAGCAGGAACGGCTTCACTCTCGTCGAGCTGGTGCTCGCGCTGATCTTTTTCGCCATCGTGACGGCCATCGCACTGCCCTCCTTCCGGGGGTACATCGAAAACACGAAGCTCAAGGCCGCCGCCCGACAGATCATGTCGGACATCGCCGAGACGCAGCAACGCGCCAAGGCGGAAAACGCGCAGTACCGGATCACCCTGAGCCTCGATCCGGCGAACACGTACACCGTGGAACGCGTGACGGCCCCGGCTGCGACGCAGAACCGGACCCTGGCGGAACACGGGGGCGGCATTCGGATCACGGCATCCACGTTCACCGCAAACCAGGTGAATTTCCTCGCGCGCGGACTCCTGAGCGAGGACAACAGGACCATCACGCTGAGAAACAGCCGCAACTCGACGGCGCAAATCACCTCGAACCTGGCAGGCAGGACTCATGTCCAGTACACCATGCAGTGAAAAAGGGATCACGATCATCGAGGTCCTGATCACGCTTTTCCTGACGGCCGTCGGCATCATGGCGCTGCTGTCCATGCAGCCCATCTCGTGGCAGACGGCGGGGCGATCGGACTTCATGGGACGGGCGGCAGGCATCCTCCAGAGCGAGCTGGAGAGAAACGAGATCCGGATCATGAACCCTCTGCTCCCCGTGTCGACGGGAACGACGACCCGCACGATCTACCCCAGCAACCTCACCAGCGGCACGACGCCGCAGACGGGCGATGTGGCCTACACGGTGGCAACGACGATCTCGTCGCTCGGGCCGACGGCCTGGCGGGTGGACGTGAGGGTCACCTGGCCCGGCAACAACCGGGGCATCGCCGAATCGATGACGGTGACCCGGCAGGAGACCTTCCGGCAATGACGAAGACGATCACCGTCAATCGCGGGTTCACGCTCGTCGAGTGCATCATCGCCGTCGCAGTGGGCATGGCGATCCTCGCAGCCGTCTACACGGCCGTGTGGTCGGGGCAGCGCTCCGCCACGGGCATCGACCGGAAGGTCACGACGGGTCAGGACGCGAGGGCGGCCCTGGAGGTGATGGCCATGGAGCTGCGCATGGCCTCCT
The DNA here is from genome assembly GCA_013177795.1 of Syntrophaceae bacterium. Lineage (NCBI taxonomy): Bacteria > Pseudomonadati > Thermodesulfobacteriota > Syntrophia > Syntrophales > Syntrophaceae > Syntrophaceae bacterium. Next base: position 144,280 of record JABLXY010000004.1, read on the forward strand.
ACAACCCCAATTACTCCACCGTGACCAACCCCTGGACGGACATCTCAAGCTGCAACGCGGGCGACGCGGGGCGGCGCGGAATCCAGAACGCGGCGGCCAACACGATCCAGATCCAGATGGACCTCAACGGGAACGGCTCCTGCGGGGATGTGGCAAACGAGATCATCGTGTACGCCCTCGACACGGCGAACCAGCGCATCACGAGGCAGACCTGGACCTGTTCGGGCGCCCCCGCAACGCCGGGCGCCCAGTCCTTTCTCGGGGGGGCGGCCGGGGAGGTGAAGACGGTCCGGGTGGTCAACGGCGACACGGGGACCCCGCTGCTGCGGTACTTCAACAGCGCGGGCACGGACATCACGGCCAGCCTGCCCGGCGCGATCGGCCAGATCCGGCGGATCGAGATCACTCTCGTCGTGGACAGCGAGGACACCGATCCCTCCCTTGGCGGCCAGCGGCGCAGGATGATCTACTCGACCGGTGTGGTTCCCCGGAACCACGGCATCGTGTACTGAGAGGGTTTTGATGAAATGAGAGCCCTGGCGCGAGAAAACGGTTTCGCCCTCATCGCGGCACTGCTGGCCAACCTGATCCTGCTGGCCGTGGGGATCCTGGCCGTGAACCTCTCCAGCGGGGACATCCGGGTCAGCATGCGGACCGTGGGTGACAAGAAGGCCCTCCATGCGGCCGAGACGGGCGTGCACGAGCTCACGAGGATCTTCGACCCCGCCACGGCCTTCGGCGGCACGGTGTTTCCCGTGAACTTCCAGTCCCTCAGCGGCGGGCAGGACGCGACGACGCAGTACTCGATCGCCCAGCCGACGGTGCCCCAGACGGGCTCGTCGACCCTGCAGCTCAACGGCTACGCCATCGGGGGGGCCCAGATGTGGGGGCAGTCCCGCTACAGCGCCGCCGTGACGGGCAGGAACACGGCATACAACACGAGCGTGACCATCGACGTGGAGATCGGCTACGGCCCCGTCGAGATCTCCACCATGTCCCGATAGGAGCGTTTTATGACCCTGCGGAACCGTTTTGCGGCAGCCCTGCTTGCGATCACGTGCCTGTTTGCCCCCGCCGCGAGCCACGGGGGGGACGAGACGGCCCTGTTCAACTCCACCCCGCCGGACGTGCTCATCCTTCTCGACCTCTCGGGCAGCATGAAGCGCAACCCTGCGGGCGTCTTCCAAATCTATGGAAACGAGGACTGCTCGATCGTCGACGGGATGGGCTGGACCGACTGCCGGCGCTACATCATCGCCAAGCGTGCCGTCTTCAACCTCCTGGACGACAACCGCGACGGCAAGATCGACTCGAGCGACGAAACGAGCCTCAACGTCCGGTTCGGCTACGTCGCGTATTACGTGGACCTGGACTTTTGGACCGAGGTGACGGGCATCCGCAGGGGCATCGGGACCCCCTACGCCGACCTGTACTGCAATTCCAACAACAACGGCACGGCCTGCACGAAGACCAAGGAGGACTCGGTCTGTGACACCATGGCCTCGCTGGGCCTGCCCAAGAGCTTCTACTGCGAGAAAACCTACACCAACACCCCGATGAACAACGCCCTGCGGGACGCCAAGATCTACCTCGACGCCCACAAGGCCGCAGACCCCGACCGGGACTGCCGCCAGAAGTTCGTCATCCTCATATCCGACGGGGGCGACACGAATTCCTGCGATTACGGAGACGGGACGGGCGTGACGCAGTACAAGCAGCGGCGACTCTCGGTGCTGCGGGCCAAGGCCCTGAAGGATGCCGGGTACAAGGTCTTCGTCGTGGGCTTCGGCTCCAACATGCCGGCCCACGAGAAGTACACCCTCGAGTGGATGGCCTACCACGCCGGCACGGACAACCCGCTGGCGCCGAACACGGGCAGCACGTCGGCCCTCAATCTCGCGGCATTCTCGCCCGATCCCTGCACCGTCAACGAGACCCAGCTCACGGGGCAGTGCGACGGGAACGGCTTCTGCTTCGCCGTCAACAACGATCCGGGCAACATCCCGCTGGGGGGATACGCCTTCATGGCCAACAACGGGGGCGAGCTCCAGACGGCCCTCAAGCAGGCCCTGAACCTGATCCGCGAGTCGAGCCAGTCCTTCGCGACGGCCTCCGTCGCCTCGGCGCGCGCCTCCGACGAGAACTACCTCTACGAGGCCTCCTTCCAGCCCGCGGGCACGGACCCCATGTGGACGGGGCACCTGACCAAGTATTCCCTGAATGCCGACGGGTCCGTGGGCGCGGCCCTCTGGGACGCTGGGGCCGTCCTCAAGAACGCGACGGCGGCGAGCCGGAACATCTACACCTACAAGGGCTCGAGCACGCTCACGGCCTTCACCACGGCGAACATCGCCCCGGCGGACCTGGGCGTGACGACGACGGGCGAGCGCGACGACATCGTCGGCTATGTGCGGGGCGAAAGCACGTACAACATCGAGAACTGGAAGCTGGGCGACATCTTCCGCTCCTCGCCGGTGACCGTGGGGACCCCGACGCCGTACTTCCGGGACAACTTCGATGCCCGCAACCCGACGGCCTACGACGATTTCCGAACGGCCAACGTGCGGACCTCGGCCAACGGCAAGCGGATCGTCGTGGCGGGGGCCAACGACGGCCAGCTCCACGCCTTCCGGACGAGCGACGGGGCGGAGCTCTGGAGCTTCATCCCGCCTAACTTCCTGCACAAGCTCAAGAACATCGCGCACAAGGTCCACCCGACGGGGCTGTCGCACCAGTACTTCGTCGACGGCCCCATCTCGGTGGCCGAGGTGTGGCTGCCGTCGGTGCCCCCGGCCGTCCCGGGAGGGGTGAAACTGCTGTCGGAGTGGAGGACGCTGCTGATCCTCGCCGAGGGGCGCGGCGCCATGAGCTACCTCTGGAGCTCCTCGAGCGACTGCACCTCCGGTTTCGACAGCAACTACTCGACGAGTTACCCGTACTACTGCGGCTACCACGCCCTGGACATCACGAACACCACGGCAGCCCCCGTCTACAAGTGGCGCCTCAACCCCACGGCGGCCCAGGCCCCTTACCTGGGCGAGCCCTGGAGCAAGGTCTACATCGGCCGCGTGAAGATCAACGGCTTCGAGAAGTGGGTCGGTTTCATGGGCGGGGGGCAGAACCTGTCCTCCTGCACGGGCACGGACTGCGACAAGCGGGGGAAGGGCTTCTTCGTCGTCGACCTGGCCGACGGGAGCATCCTCTGGAGCTACACCCGGGCAAACGACTCAAACATGAACTATGCTTTGCCGGGCTCGCCCGCCATGGTCGACACGGACAACGACGGCTTCATCGACCGGGTCTACATCGGCGACCTCGGCGGCACGATGTGGCGATTCACGTTCTGCTCCTACGCGAGCGGCGCCTCCTGCAACACATCCCACTGGACGGGTGGGCGGCTCTTCGCAGGCACGGCGGGCGCCGTCTACGCCATCCCCTCGGCGGCCCGGGACGCGAGGGGGAACCTCTGGGTCTTCTGGGGCACGGGGGACCGCGTCGACGTGACGGGCACCACTGTCGCCGACAAGTTCTATGCCGTCAAGGACACCGATGCCGCCGCGCCCCGGGCGCTCGCGGACCTGATCAACATCACCTCGTCGGGCTACACGGACAGCGACACCCGGAAGGGCTGGTATGTCAACCTGACGGGCACGGGGGAGAAGGTGCTCTCCGACTCGGCGGTCTTCGGCGGGGTGGTCTACTTCACCACCTTCACGCCGACCGCGGGGGCCGCGAGCGCCTGCGGCTCCGGCGGGACGGGCCTTCTCTACGGGATCGACTTCGTCGGCGGCACGGGGATCCTGCCCGGGTCGGCCAAGAGCATGAGCCTGGGGGCGGGAGTGCCGTCGGCGCCGATGATCTCCTACAACCCGAGCACGAAATCGCCCGACCTGTTCGTCACGGCAAGCAGTGCCGTGGGCGGCGTGCACTCGCGCCGCATCGGGATCAACCCGCCGGCCATGACGAACCGGGCCAACGTCCTGCTATGGCGCGACCGGCGCATCCAGTAGCCGTCGAGAGGGCCGGGTCATCTTCCTGCTTTCCCTGCAGAATGCGCTGCCTTTCGCAGTGTGCAGATGGCACCGCTCCTGCATGAACCGCGGCAGAGCGCATAAACCCCGCCCGAGAGGCTGCCGATGATCCGTGCCCGGTCGCGATCCATGGTTTCGTTCGTCCTGCTCGCCCTGTTTTGCCTGGCGGTCTTTCCCTGTCCGGGACCCGCGGAAACCCAGAAAAACGACGGACTGGCCCGCACGGGCAGGGTCGAGGCCGTGGCCTGCCGGCACAGGCTGGCCCAGATGATCGACGAGGCCCGGTACTATGACCGCATGCGGGCCGACCTGGCCGGCATGGAGACCCAGGCCGCCGAGCTGCAGGCGAGGCTGAGCGACCTGATCCCGAGGCACCGGGACGCCGTGCAGAGGCTCACCGCGCTGGAATCGGAGCAGAAGGCCCTCTCGGCCGACCTGCCGAGGGCCGAGGAGGAGTGCAGGCAGGCATGGCTCCCCTCGCTGTCCGGCGCGTGCAGCCGCCGTGACCGGACGGCACGGAGGCTCCACGAGGAGCTGCCCCCCGAGCTTGCCCGCCTGAGGGGCGAGCTGCCGCGCCTCGCGCAGGAACGGCAGGAGGCGGAAAACACGCTGTCCGTTCTGCAGATGAACCTGCAGTCCCGGCGAAACTACGTCGCCCGGGCGGACCGGCCCGCAGATGGACAGATCGAAGAGCAGGAAGCCCGCTGCCGTGCGATGGAGGAGTCGATGGCCCGCGACCCCGAGGCAGCCCGCTCGGCGCTGGAAATCGCCGTCTCGGCCCCGGAGGCCCTCGTGGGCGACGAGATCGCACTGTACGCCCGGTTGACCGCGCCGGTCGCGGGGGCGCAATACGGCTTTGTATGGAGCCTCAACGGTAAGGTCTTCGGGGGAAACGGGGATCGCGTGAAGACGGCGATCCCCGGCGAGGGGACCAACACGGTGCGTGTCGTCGCCTGGAGATGGGCGGGCGGGCAGTGGGTCAAGGCGGCCGAGGCCTCCCGCGCGATCGCCGGCAGGGCACGCGTGCAGCCGACCGTCTCCATCGCGGGGCCGTCGGCCATGACGATCCGCGACGGGGCGGCGCGGGGCACCTTTGAAGCGAGGATCACCCCCGAGGTGCCGGGCCAGACATACGGGTACACCTGGGGCGCCGTGGGAGACCCGCAGGGCCCCGTGACCTTCAGCAACCCATCGGGCACGCAAAACCTGACGGTCACGACGCCCGGCCGCTATACCGTCCTGGTGCATGCCTGGAAGCTGGTCAACGGCCAGTGGGTCCTCGTCGGGAAGGCCGCGCACCCGTTCACGGTCCACTGAGACCACCCCGGAGCGGGCGCCGCAGCCGATTTTCCGGCTGGACCGCAGGGTGGCCCTGCCTTATAATCCTTTCAGCGTGACATCCTTCCATCGCTCGTTCACGACCCGTCAAAGGCCGAAGAGGACGGATGATGAACGCAGGAGACGTTCGCTCCACCCGCGATACACGGCACAGGTGGGCCTGGGTCGTGGTGTTCGCGATCGCCTTTGCCTATGTCGAGAGCGCCGTCGTCGTCTACCTGCGCAAGATCTACTTCGGGGGCTCCTTCGACTTTCCCCTCGCCACGGTCTGGGAGGGCGGCCGCCGCATCGTGGACCCCCTGATCCCCGTCGAGATGGGGCGCGAGGCGGCAACCCTGGTCATGCTCGCCGCGGCGGGGATCCTGGCAGGGCGAAACGGACTGCAGCGTTTCTGCTTTTTCATGATCGCCTTCGGCGTCTGGGACATCTTCTACTACCTGTGGCTGAAGGTCATCCTCGGGTGGCCCGAGAGCCTCATGACCTGGGACCTTCTGTTCTACATTCCCTTGCCCTGGGTCGGACCCGTGATCGCGCCGGTGCTTATCGCCGCGACGATGACGGCGGCAGGCACGCTGCTGATCTTCCTCGAGGAGAGGGGATACGGCATCCGCTGGCGCTGGGGTGACTGGGGCATCACCCTTGGCTGCGCGGCACTGCTCATCATCTCCTTCTGCTGGGACTGGAGAAACATCCTGCGCGTGCCCGACGGCACGTCGTACAGCGGCATCCCGAACCCCTTTGCCTGGTGGCTGTTCGTGCCGGCCTACCTTGTCGCGGTGCTGTATTTCGCGGCACGCGTCTATCAGGTGATAGCCGCAGGAAAACAGAGGATGGCAGGTCATGGCCGACGCTCGTGAAAACCGGGCGGGAACCGCCGACGGACGGCCGCCGCAGAACCCCTGCCTCCGTTGCGGCGCCTGCTGCACGGTCTTCCGTGCCTCCTTCTACTGGGCCGAAGCGGACGACGCGACCCGGGGAGGGGTGCCCGCGGCCCTCACCGTGCGTGTGGGGGCCCTGCGCAGGGCCATGCGCCGGGATCCCGACGGCCGCTGCGCGGCGCTCCGCGGGGAGCCGGGCCGCAGCGTCTTTTGCTCCATATACGACCGCCGGCCATCCGTGTGCCGCAGCTTCGAACCGCACTGGAGGGCGGGGGGCGAGGGGTCGCGATGCCTCGAAGCGAGGCGGCGCCTGGGACTGCCGCCGCTTCCGGAAGAAGATTCCAAGGCCTGATGCCGCGCAAGGAGGGAGAGAATGAGGGAGAAGACGATCATCACCGCCGCCGTCACCGGAAGCATCCACACACCCACCATGTCGCCCTACCTGCCCATCACGCCCGAGCAGATCGCCGACGATGCCGTGGCGGCCTGCGAGGCCGGGGCGGCCGTCGTTCACGTCCACGGGAGAAACCCCGAGACGGGACAGCCGTCCCCTGACCCGGAACTCATGGGACAGATCGTCCGCAGGATCAAGGCGGCGTGCAACGCCGTGATCTGCATCACAACCGGCGGAGGCCTCGGCATGACGGTTGAGCAGCGCGTGGCCCCCGTGGCGCTGTATAGGCCCGAAATGGCCTCCCTGAACGGCGGCTCGATGAATTTCGCGCTCTTCCCCGCGCTGGACAAGTACAAGGAGTTCAAGCATGACTGGGAGCCGCAGTACCTCGCCATGACGGAAGACCTCATCTTCCCGAACACCTTCAAGTCCATCCGGGAGTTCTGCCGGATCTTCAGGCAGAACGAGACCAAGCCCGAGTTCGAGATCTACGACGCCGGGATGGTCAACAACCTGGCCGTCATGATCCAGCGGGGCCACATCGGGCGGCCCGTCTATCTGCAATTCGTCATGGGGGTCCTCGGCGGCATCACGCCGAGCCCCGAGAACCTCATGTTCCTGCACGACTATGCCCGGAAGCTGATCGGCGAATTCGAGTTCTCCGTCTGCGTCGCGGGAAGGGCGCAGTTCCCCATCTGCACCCAGTCGGTCCTGCTGGGCGGACACTGCCGCGTGGGGCTGGAGGACAACCTCTACCTCGAAAAGGGACGGCTCGCGAAGAGCAATGCCGAGCAGGTGTCGAAGATGGCCCGGATCATCCGGGAACTCGGCAGCGAGCCGGCGACGCCGGACGAGGCGCGCCGGATCCTAGGCCTCAAAGGGCTTGACCGGGTTCATTTCTAGCTTTTCGAGATCCCAGCGCAATCCGAAAAAATGAATCGCCCGTCAAATAATTCTTGACAGAACCGCCCTGTTGGGACTATGAAGTTTCCTGTCAGGATACATTCTGTTTATCCATTTCATTCATAAAATAAAGCAGTTACGAAAATAAGCGCCTTTGTGAGCCAGGAAAGTAATCTATAATGAAACGGGAGCAGGCGATCGTCGAGGCCGAAATCGGCAAGCGGATCAAGGCCTTCCGGACGCAGAAGCGGATCACCCTCGAGGGGCTCGCCCAGAAAACGGGCTTTACGAAGGGCTACCTCTCGAAAGTCGAAAAGTCGAAGAAGTCCCCCCCCGTCTCCACCCTCGGCATCATAGCCCGTGCCCTCGGCGTCACCATATCGGCCCTCCTCGGCGAGGAGGCCCCCCGCACATCCTTTTGTCTTGTTCGAAAGGACGAGAGGCCCCTCATTGCGAGGAACGGGACGGCCTTCGGATATTCCTACGAGGCCATGGCCTACCGGTTCCCGAACAAGACCATGGAACCCTTTATCCTGACCCTCCCCGTCAAGCCGAAGAAGCGAACCCTGTACCAGCACGAGGGGGAGGAGATCCTCTTCGTGATCCAGGGAACGATGCGATTCCTGCACGGCGACGAGGAGTATGTCGTCGAGGAGGGCGACTGCATCTATTTCGATTCGGGCATTCCCCACTGGGGGGAGGCCATCGGCCCTGAAGAGGTGAAGTGTTTCATGGTCATCTGGAACCCCACCAACGGCAGGGAAAGGAACGCGTAGCCGTGGAAGTGAAGGACATCCGGCGCATCGGCATCATCGGGGCCGGCCTCATGGGGCACGGCATCGCGCAGGTCTTTGCATCGGCGGGCTACGACGTGAACCTCTACGACTCGGACCGGCAAACGCTCGAAGCCGCGAAGGAACGAATCGAGTCAAACTTCAAGGTGTTCATCGATCTCGGACTGGCCCGCCCGGAGGATGTGGCGGCCTGCCTCGGCCGGGTCACCCTCTGTCAATCGCTCGAGGCCCTGTGCGGCGGCTGCCAGTACATCCTCGAGGCCATCCTGGAGGATTTGGAGCTGAAAAGAACGGTCTTCGCCGAGGTCGAGCGCTGCTCGGCCCCCGACACCATCTTCTCGAGCAACACCTCGGCCATCAGCATCACCGAGATCGCCGTCGCCCTGGACAGGAGGGACCGCTTCCTCGGGACCCACTTCTGGAACCCCCCGCACGTTCTGCCCTGCGTGGAGGTGATCCGCGGCGAGGAGACGGGGGAGGCCGCCTTCGAGACGATCGTCGCCCTCATGGAGGCGGTCGGCAAGGTGCCCGTCCGCGTCCTCAAGGACGTGCCGGGCTTTCTGGGCAACCGTCTCCAGCACGCGATGTGGCGGGAGGCGGTGTCGCTGTGCGACAAGGGGGTCGCCAGCGCCGAGGACATCGACAAGGTCGTCAAGTACGGCTTCGGCGCGCGGATGCCCTTCATCGGCCCCATGGAGACGGCGGATTTGGCCGGGCTCGTCCTGACCCGCGACATCCACCGGTACCTGTTCCCCCATCTCGAATCGGCGACAACACCGGCGCCTGTCCTGGAGAAGCTCATCGCCGAGGGGGCCACGGGCGTCAAGGCCGGGCGGGGGTTCTACGAGTGGACGCCCGAGAAGATCGAGCAGATCATCCGGCAGCGCGACACGGTCCTGCTGCGCATTCTCCGCGAGATCATCGGGGGCGTGAAGCAGGGCTGAACAGAAAAACGATCGGCGCCCCGGCCCCGGCAAGGGGCGGAGGGCATTGCCAAGAGGTTCAACACATGAGCGACATCCCCGTGTTCTTCCTTCATGGACTGGCCTACGCGGGCCTGCTGTTCCTCGTCTCGGCGGGCCTGACCCTGGTCTTCGGGATGATGAACGTCCTGAACTTCGCCCACGCGGCCATGTACATGCTGGGCGCCTACTTCTCCTACACGATGCTGCAGGCGACGGACCGGTTCTGGCTCTCCCTGATGGTCTGCCCGATCCTGCTGTTTGCGATCGGCGCCCTCATCGAGCGCTTCCTGCTGCGGCGCGTCCACGTCTTCGGCCACCTGCACGAGCTGCTCCTGACCTTCGGGCTGGCCTACATCATCACGGAGGTGGTGAAGTGGGTCTGGGGCAACTTCCCGCTTGCCGTGAACATCGGCGGCCTTCTGGGCGACACCGTCGAGATCATCGGCATCACCTACCCCGTCTACCGGATTTTCATCTTCATCTGCGCCGTCCTCGTGGGGGCCGTGATGGCCCTCGTGCTGTACAAGACGCGCCTCGGGATCATCCTCCGGGCCGCCGTCAACGACAGCGAGATGGTCAACGCCCTCGGGTTCAACGTGCCGCTCATCTTCATGGGCGTCTTCGCCTTCGGCGCCGCCCTGTCGGGCTTTGCGGGCGTCATCGCGGGGCCGCTGCTGACGACGTACCCGGGGATGGCCCATGACATCCTCATCGACGCCTTCGTGGTGATCGTCGTGGGCGGCTTCGGCAGCCTCGGGGGCGCCGTGGTCGCCTCGTTCCTCATCGGCGAGCTGCAGTCCTTCGGGGTCCTGCTCTTCCCGAAGCTCTCCGTGGCCCTGGTCTACCTCCTCATGGCCGCCGTCCTGATCGTCAAACCGTCCGGACTCTTTGGTGAGAAACAATGATGAACCAGAGAAACGCACCCGTTGTCCTCATCGCCGCCCTCTTCGTCCTGGGGGCCGCGATGCCGTTCGTGCTCAAGCCTTACCACCTCAACATGCTGACGGAGATCATCCTGTTCGCCCTCTACGCCGTCAGCTACAATCTCCTGCTCGGCTATGCGGGGCTGCTGTCCTTCGGGCACGCCATGTTCTTCGGCATGGGCGCCTTCACCGTCGCCGTCTCGCTGATTCACATCCCGGGCCTCTCCATCTGGAGCGCCATCGGCCTGGCCCTGGCCATGACGACGGCCGTCGGCTTCGTCACGGGGGGACTGCTGTTGCGGCACAAGGGGTCCTACTTCGCCCTCCTGACGCTGGCCTTCAACTCGCTCTTCTACGCCGTGGCGACGAAGTGGCACACCATCACGGGCGGCGACGACGGGCTGAGCGTCACGCGGCCCGATCTCGCGCTCGGGTTCACCACGGTGAGCCTGGCAGGGATCGAGAGTTTCTACGGGTTCACCCTCGTCATCGTCGGCTCGGCCATCGCGTTCTGCTGGTACTTCACGCAGACGGCCATGGGGCAGACGGTGCTGATGATGCGCGAAAACGAGGAGCGGATGAAGTTTCTGGGCTACAACACGAACATCAGCCGCCTGATCCTCTTCACCTTCACGGGCGCCGTGGCGGGGCTCGCGGGGGCATTCTACACGCTGCACTTCCAGTTCTGCTCCCAGTCGGCCATCAGCGTCGACATGACGACGACGGTGCTGCTCATGACCTTCGTGGGCGGTACGGGGACCTTCTGGGGACCGATGCTGGGGGCGCTGGTCTACATCGTCCTCCAGAACTACCTGAGCGACATCACGGACCGCTGGCCCCTGTTCATGGGACTGATCTTCGTCTTCATGGTCCTCTTCATCCCGGGCGGGCTGTCGCAGATCATCCAGTCCGCCAGGGACCTGATCGCCGGCAGGCGCGGGACGGGAAAACCCATGGCAGCCAAGGAAGCGTCATCATGAGCGAATACCTTCACGTCAAGGACATTCACAAAGACTTCTCGGGGCTCAAGGTCCTCACCGGCGTCGATATCACCGTGAGGGAAAAGGAGCGGCACGCCGTCATCGGCCCCAACGGGGCGGGCAAGACGACGCTCTTCAACATCATCAGCGGGAAATTCAAGGCGTCTTCGGGGGCGATCCTGTTCAAGGGCGAGGACATTTCGGGCAAGCCGGCCCACGTGCTGAACCGCATCGGCCTCTCGCGGTCGTTCCAGATCACCAACGTCTTCCAGGAGCTCTCCGTCTTCGACAACATCCGCTCCGGCGTGCGTTCCCGGTACGGCATGCGGTATCACTTCTTCCGCAGGCCCGACCACAACCGGGACATCAACGAGCGCACGCTGGCCATCGTCGAGGAGGTCGGGCTGAAGGACGTCATGCACATGCCGGTGAGCGCCCTGTCCTACGGCCAGCAGCGCGCCCTCGAGATCGGCATCACCCTCTCCACGGAGCCGGAGCTCATCCTGCTGGACGAACCCACGGCGGGGATGACCCGCGAGGAGACGGGCCAGGCGATCCGGATGATCGACCGCGTCACGGCGGGACGGACGCTGATCATCATCGAGCACGACATGGACGTGGTGTTCTCGCTGGCCGACACGATTTCGGTCCTTCACTACGGCACGATTCTCGTCTCGGGCAAGCCCGACGAGATCCGAAACGATCAGCGGGTGAAGGACGCCTACCTGGGGGACGGATGACATGCTGGAAGTCAGAAACATCCACAGCTACTACGGAAAGAGCCACATCCTGCAGGGTGTCTCCATGTCGCTGAACGAAGGCGAACTCGTATGCCTGCTCGGGCGAAACGGCGTGGGGAAGTCCACCACGCTCAAGAGCATCATGGGCCTCGTGAAGCCCAGCGAGGGGAGCGTGCTGTTCCGCGGGCAGGAGCTGGTCGGGAAACAGCCTTTCGAGATCGCCCGCCTGGGCGTGGGGTACGTTCCCGAGGACCGGAGGATCTTCCGGAGCCTCACGGTCCATGAGAATCTCCTGATGGGGGTGAAAGAGGCGAAGGGCGGCGGCAACGGCGCCTGGACCATCGAACAGGTCTACGAAAAGTTCCCCAAGCTGAGGGAACGCCGCAACAACAAGGGCGGCCACCTCTCGGGCGGCGAGCAGCAGATGCTCACCGTGGCGAGGACCCTCATGGGAAACCCCAGGCTCATCCTCGTCGACGAGCCCACGGAAGGGCTGGCGCCCCTCATCGTCCGCGACGTGCTGGAGATGCTCGCCGCCGTCCGCAGATCGGGGGTGACGGTGCTCATGGTGGAGCAGAACTTCAAGGCCTCCATCAAGGTGGCCGACCGCTTCTACATCATGGGGAAGGGGCACATGGTCTTCGAGGGCGACACGGAGGCCCTGCTGGCGGCGGAGGAGATCCGGAAGAACTATCTGGAGGTGTAAGCGAGAGGCCGATTCCGACAACGGTCTGCATCCCGCAAGGAGGCGGGATCGGTCCTTCGCTTCCGTTCCGGGGAGCGACCGCCGGCCGCGGCAGGGTCGCGCTGAACGGGCGTTGAGAAACTGTTTCCCGCCCCTTTGGGGGTTTGAAGGAATAACAGCAAGGCCTTTGGGTCAAAGAAACGGGAGGTATGGATTTATGAAGAAACTGTTCGGACTGGCGGTGTTGTCCGTCCTGCTCGCGCTCGCGGGGTCCGCGGCGGCGCAGGACACCATCAAGATCGGGGTCACGGAGCCGCTCTCCGGGACGTTCAAGGACATCGGCGAGCGCTACCTCGAGGGCGTGCAGTACGCGGCCAAGGTCATCAACGAGAGCGGCGGGCTACTCGGCAAGAAGGTGGAGGTCATCCCCATCGACTCGGAGCTCAAGCCCGACGTGGCCACGCGCAAGGCGCAGAACCTGATCCTCAAGGACGGCGTGAAGTTCTTCGCCGGCGGCACGGGCAGCTCCGTCGGGGCGGCCATGGCCCAGCTCGCGGAGAAGCAGAACGTCATCATGTTCACCTACGGCATGGACGCCTCCAGCATGACCGGCGAGAAGTGCAACAAGAACTTCTTCCGGCCCGGCGGGAGCACCGACGGCCGCTCCTTCGCGCTGGCGCAGCTCATCGCGCAGAAGGGCTACAAGAGCGTGGGCATCATCGCCCAGGACTACTCCTTCGGGAAGGAGGCCGTGGCCGCCTTCAAGAAGAAGCTCGCCGAGATCGCGCCCAAGACGAAAATCGTCGCCGAGCTGTACCACCCGGCGGGGACGAAGGACTACGCCCCCTACGCCAGCCAGCTGATCGCGGCCAAGCCCGAGGTCATCTTCACGCCCAACTGGGGCAACGACCTGACGCTGCTGCTCAAGCAGGGGCGCCCCATGGGCATGAAGCAGAAGGTCTTCTCCTACTACATCAACGACGAGGTCATGATCAAGACGCTCGGCGACGACAAGCTCATCGTCGGCGACATGGGCGCCGAGGTCTACGTGCTGTCCATCCCCAACAAGAAGAACCAGGAGTTCGTGCAGAGATTCTACAAGGACAAGGGCTACTACCCGACATGGCTGCGCGGCAAGGCCTACATGGCGACCATGTTCTGGGCCGAGGCGGTGAAAAAGGCGGGCACGACCGACGTGGCCGCCGTCATCAAGGCCTGGGAAGGACTCTCCTATGACGGCATCGCCGGGACCTGGACGATGCGGGCCTGCGACCACCAGGCCCAGACGCCCTACTGGGTCGTCGAGATCGTGAAGAACAACAAGTTCTTCAAGGAGCACGCCTTCGAGGGCCCCGCCACGATGATCCCCGCAAAGGACGTCTCGGTGCCCTGCGAGCAGACGGGCTGCAAGATGAAGTAACGATGTTCGGCGCCGCCGGGACGGGGTCGCAGGAGCGCCCCGTCCCGGGCCGACAGCAGATCCACAAGGTAAACCATGGCCACACTGATCACCGGCGGGGCGGGGTTCATCGGGTCCTGCCTCGCGCAACTCCTCATCGAGGACGGGGAGAAGCCCGTCGTATTCGACATCGCTCCCGTCGAGGGCCCGCTGGCCGGGCAGCTCGGGCGCTTCATCTACGAGCAGGGAAGCCTCGCCCACCTGCCCGTCCTGATGGACTGCATCGAGCGGCACGGCGTCGACCGGATCTTTCACCTGGGGGGAATGCTTTCGCTGCCCTCGGAGAACAATCACCCGGCGGCCTTCGACGCCAACGTCGTCGGCACCTACAACATCCTGGAGGCTGCGCGCATCAAGAGGATGAAGCAGGTCGTCTACGGCAGCACCATCGCCACCTACAGCCGGGACATCCCGGGCGACACGATCGACGACCGCACCATCCAGCGGCCGTCGAGTTTCTACGGCATCACGAAGACCTTCGGGGAGCTGGCGGGGAGGTGGTACCACCGGCGCTTCGGCCTGGACTTCCGGGGCGTTCGCCTGCCCTCCATCGTGGGGCCGGGGGCGAAGACGGCGCACATGTCCATCTACAACGCCTGGGCCATCGAGTATCCCCTCAAGGGGCTCCCCTACGAGATCAACTGCGCTCCCGAAACACGCTGCCCCGCCCTTTATTTCAAGGACGCCGCCATGTCCCTGAAGAGGCTCTCCGAGGCTGACCCGGGGCGGATCGAGACGAGAATCTACAACATCGCCGGCATCACGCCGCCCTACTCGGCGCAGGAGCTGGTGGACGCCGTCAGGCGGCGCATCCCGGGGGCGCAGCTCTCCTTCAGGCCGGACCCCGTCGTCGTGGAACTTCTCCGCGAGCTGGGCTCCCTGAGGATCAGCGAAGAGTGCGCCCGCCGGGAGTGGGGCTGGCAGCCTGCGTACCCGCTTGCGGAGCTCGTCGAGGATTTCATCCGGGAATTCGAGCAGAACCGAAAATACTACGAATAGAAAGGCACGTTGAAAGACACCATGAGCAACAAGCGTATCTTCACCGCCGCTCTCACCGGCGCCATCCACACCCCCAGCATGTCGCCCTACCTGCCGGTGACCCCGAAGCAGATCATCGACGAGGCCCTCCGCTCCTACGAGGCGGGGGCCGCCGTCGTGCACATACACGTGCGGGACCCCCGGACAGGCCTGCCCAACGCGGACCAGGACATCTACCGGGAGATCGCCGAAGCCGTCAAGAAACAGTGCGACGTCGTCATGTGCTTCACCACGGGCGGCAAGCTCGGTGAGCCGGTTGAGAACCGCGTCCGCGTGGCCTCGAACCTCAAGCCGGAGCTGACCTCGCTCAACGCGGGCTCGCTCAACTTCGCCCTGTTCCACATCAAGGACCAGGTCAAGGAGTTCAAGTACGATTGGGAGGAGGCGTACCTCGACCTGACGGAGGACTTCATCTTCCCCAACACGTTCAAGACGATGCGCCAGTACCTCGAGATCATCTATGCCAACGGGGCCAAGCCCGAGTTCGAGATCTACGACGTGGGGATGATCAATAACCTGGCCTTCCTGCTGCAGAGGGGCATCGCGAAGAGGCCCGTCTACCTGCAGTTCGTCATGGGCATCCTCGGCGGCATCCCGGCAACGCTGGAGCACCTGGTCTACCTCGTCGAGACGGCGCGCAAGCAGATCGGCGAGTTCCAGTTTTCCGTCTGCGCCGCCGGACGCACGCAGATCCCGATGTGCACGGGTTCGCTGCTGATGGGGGGCCACGCCCGCGTGGGTCTCGAAGACAGCCTCTACCTGGAAAAGGGCGTGCTCGCGAAGAGCAGCGGCGAGCAGGTCGCCAAGATCATCCGCATCGCCCGGGAACTCGGCATCGAGCCGGCGACGCCGGACGAGGCGCGCCGGATCCTCGGGCTCAAGGGGATCGACGCCGTGAATTTCTGATCGGCGGACGGCGGATTCGATCAACGCGCATTGCCCTTATCCTCCCTCCTGGGGGGCCCGATTCCGGTCGGGCCCCCTTCCTTTTCCCCGCACAACCCGATTCCCGTTTCATCTGTTGCATTTTTATGGTATAGGGCTCTTGGGTCTGGAGGGGGGCCTAATTACACCCAGGAGGAGGATGTGCCATGCCCGAGGATCCCGATATCCGATTGATGGACGCGGAGGAAGAGGTCTATTCGCCGGAACGCAAACAGTCGGGGCCGGACAAGAAGAAAGTCGGCATGATCGCCGCGGTCGGGATCGCGGTGCTAGCCGTTCTCGGGGGCGCCTACCTGATGCTCGGGGGCGGAGGGGTCTCCAAGGACGAGGTCCGGCTCATGCAGACGAAGCTCTCCGCGATGGAGCAGAAGATCGCCGCACTGGAACGGCAGCAGGCGGCGCTGCAGGCCAGGCTTCCCGCCGAGGGCGCCGAGGCGGCGATAGCGGGCAGGATCGACACGCTCGCGCAGCGCGTCGAGGCCCTGGAGAAGAGGCCCGTCGCCGCGGCGGCGGAGAAGCCGAAACCGGCTGCCAAGGACAAGAAGGAAAAGGCCGCCGCCCCGGGCAAGAAAACGCACACGGTCCAGAAGGGGGAGACCGTCTACGGCATCAGCAAGAAATACGGGATGAAGCCCGAGGAACTGCGAAAGCTCAACAACCTGGGCGAAAATGACCCGGTCAGGCCCGGGCAGAAACTCGTGGTCGGCAAGTAAAAAAGCCGCCATCCTGGAAACGGTGAAGCCCGGCCGCATCAGGCCGGGCTTTTTCCGTCGGGGTATTCCGCCGTCCCGCTACGGCTCCCGGCGGCCCGGAACGTTTGGGTCACCGCGCTCATCGGGATGGCCGGGGCGACCCAAGCAGGAATCGGAGGGATGGGCGATGAACGAACAGAAGATCACCGTGGAGCGGCGGGGCCGCGTGCTCCTCATGGGGCTCAACCGGCCCGACAAGATGAACGCCTTCGACGTGGAGATGTACCTGGAGCTTGCGGCGGCCCTGGGAGAGCTCGACCGCGACAGGGAGCTTCGCTGCGGGCTGCTCTTCGCCCATGGGACGCATTTCACGGCGGGCCTCGACCTGCCGAAATGGGCGCCGTACTTCGGCGGGGCGAAATTCCCGGACCTGCCCGCCGGCGCCTGCGACCCCTTCGGCCTCGATGAGGCAAGGCAGGTCGGCAAGCCCATGGTCATGGCCGTCCAGGGGATCTGTTACACGATCGGCCTGGAGCTCTTGCTTGCCATGGACATCCGCGTGGCGGCGACGGATACGCGCTTCGGCCAGATCGAGGTCAAGCGGGGCATCTACCCCGTGGGCGGGGCCACGGTGCGCCTGCACCGCGAGATCGGCTGGGGAAACGCCATGCGCTACCTGCTCACGGGCGACGAGATCGGCGCGGCAGAGGCCCTGCGCCTGGGCCTCGTGCAGGAGACGGTCGAACCCGGTCGGCAGGTCGGCCGGGCCCTGGCGATCGCGGAGACCGTGGCCCGGCAGGCGCCCCTGGGCGTGCAGGCCTCGCTCAAATCGGCCAGGCGGGCCTGCGCTGAGGGAGACCGGGCGGCCATCGCGCGCCTGCTTCCGGATCTTGCGCCCATCATGAAAAGCGAGGACGCCGCCGAGGGGATCCGGTCCTTCATCGAGCGCAGGGAAGCCCTGTTCAAGGGACGGTGAGGACTCGCACGGCCGCATCCATCGCCCCTACCGGCTTCATGCAGGCGCACGGCACCGACGCGAAAGGGCGACCCGACATGCCCGTCGGACCCTTCGAACAGGGCGGGCCGGTTGTCGCGTCGGGATCGCTAGTAACGCCTTCCGCCGCCGCCCGGCCTGCCGTAACCGCCCTGGCGGGGCCGGCTGTCCCGGCCGAAGCCGCCGCCCGAAGGACCGTCCTTCGGGGACTTCGCCTCGCTGACGACGATGACCTTGCCGTGGAGTTCCCCGCCGTTGAAGGATTCGATGGCCTTTCGGGCGCCTTCCTCGGAGTCCATTTCCACGAAGCCAAAGCCCTTGTTCAGGCCCGTCATCCGGTCCTTGATCAGGCTCACCGAAAGGACGTTGCCGGCCTGGGAGAAATTGAAACGCAGGTCCTCCTCTGTCGCCTCGCTCGAGAGGTTTCCGACGTACAGTTTCTTGTTCATGTCAATCTCCTTTGCCGGGGTCTTCCGCCAAGCGGCCCGTGCGCTACGGCCCGGATGAAAGCCGCGGGCGGGTAACAAAAAGCCGCCACACTTTGAGAGTATGGCGGCCAACCCCTACACGTCAAAATGCTGCTCTGCAAACAATCGCGCCCCGGCCCCTTCCTGAAGGCCGCCTTCGACGCAGCATCACGCTACTACAGCCCCTTCGGCAGGTCAAGATTTTATTTCCCGCGCGCAGGGTCACTTGACCGGGATGAACTTGTCGCCCGCCCTGATGCTCTTCACCCCCTGGCGGGGGACTTCCGCCATGGCCATCGCCACCCTGTCCGTCACCGGCACCGAGGTCACCGTCTCAATGCCCTGGACCTCCAGGACCCCGTCCAGCAAGGTGACCTTCGTGATCGCCTTGCGGTTGTAGAATTTCACGTTGCGGGTGAAGACGACCAGGTTCTTCTTGAAGTCGACGGCGGGAACGCTCTCGCCCGGCTTGAAGGACTTCCATATCTCGGCGAAGGCCGCCTTGTCCCCGATGTACCCCGCCGGGGTCTTCTGCTGGCCCCGGGGCAGCTTCTTCAGCGCACTGACCGGGAAATCGCCGTCCCATTTCTTCACGATCGACACGGTCGCCGGCAGTGCACCGGCCGGGGCCGTCTTCGTCTCGCCCCTGCTCTTGGGGGGCGACGGCTCCTTCGCCGCGGCCTGCGGGCCCGGCATGCCGGCCAGGAAAGCGGAGACCACCAGAGCAACCCCCCTGCGCACCACGGCCTGCATGTTCATCGTCCCCTCCTTGATCGGGTTTCATGCGGCCCCATGGTAAACCACCTCGCCGGCCGATTCAAGGAGCGACTTCCGGGGCGCCGCACAGATATCGCTTGTCGCCGGGCAGCGGGTCCCCTATACTTCGCGGGAATCGGTCGTTGGAACGAGACCGGCAGGAGCGCAACGTGTCATCGCAGAGGAGTCTGGGCCTCACAAGCGCCACGGCGCTCGTGGTGGCCAACATGATCGGCGCAGGCGTGTTCACCACAAGCGGTTTTTTGCTCGCGGACCTCGGATCGCCGCTCTACGTCCTGCTCGCGTGGGCCGCGGGGGGGGTGCAGGCCGTTCTCGGGGCTCTTTGTTACGGGGCACTCGCGCGGCGCATCCCCGAGTCGGGCGGGGAGTACCGGTTTCTCTCCCGCGCCCTGCACCCTGCGGCGGGGTACGTGGCGGGTTGGCTCTCGCTGCTCGTCGGTTTTTCGGCCCCGCTCGCGGCGGCGGCCTTCGCCTTCGGGACCTACGCGAAGCCCTGGCTCGGGGGTCTCTCCCCGGCGGCGGCGGGTTCGATCCTGATTGCCGTCTTCGTTGCCGTGCACGCCTACGAGGTCCGCCGGGGCGCCCTGGTGCAAAACTGGGCGGTCCTGCTCAAGGTCGCCCTGATCGCCGCCTTTGTCGCCTTTGTCTTTTCAGTGGGCGAAGCGCCGCCCGCCGAGCCCAGGCAACCCTTCCCCCTCGCAGCCTTCGGGGTTTCGCTGATCTGGATCTCCTTCAGCTACTCCGGCTGGAACGCCGCCGTCTACGTGGCGGGCGAGATCCGGGACCCGGAGCGCACGGTCCCGCGGGCGCTGCTCCTCGGTACGGCGCTGGTCACCGTCCTTTACCTGGCCCTCAACGCCGCGTTCGTCCTGGCAGCACCGGCCGCCGAGCTGGCCGGCAAGCTCGACGTGGGTCGCATCGCCGCGCGGGCCGTGGGCGGAGCCGTCCTGGAGGAAGCCGTGGCGGGGCTCATCGCGCTCGTGCTCGTCAGCAGCGTCTCGTCTCTCGTCATGGCCGGGCCTCGGGTCTGCGCGCAGATGGCCGCCGACGGCTACCTTCCGCGGCAGCTTGCCGTCGCGGAGGGCCCCCCGAGGGCCGCGATCGCCGCCCAGGCGGGCCTTGCCCTTTTCTTTCTGTGGAGCGCGACCTTCGAAGCGCTCCTGACCTGGATCGGCTTCACCCTGAGCCTGTGCACGGGCGCCGCCGTGGCAGCCCTCATTGTCCTGAGAAAGCGGGAGGGGGAAACCGTGGTTGTGCCCGGCTGGCCGGTCGTCCCGTGGCTCTTCCTCGCCGGGGTTGCGGCGATGACGGCCTTCACCGTCGTACAGAGGCCGCTGGAAGGCGTTGTCGGGCTGGCAACGGTCGCCGCAGGGCTTGCGGCGTGGAGGGCCCAAGAGAAGAAGAAGAAAAGACAGGCGGGAAGGTAAACCTATGTATTCAAACAATTTTCTGAGTCGAAGGGAGTTCTGCACGGCGGCAGCGGCGGGCCTTATTGCCGCGGGGGCATTCGCGTCTTCCGCGACGGGGCAGGCCACAGAGACTGCAAGCCCGATGCCCCGGGCTGACGCGGCACGGATCCACAAGGTCCTGGACGCCATGGAATCCAAGATTGGCCACTACTGGAGCGTACCCCGCAAGGACGGCGAGTTCCTGAGCCTGATGGTGAAGGCGACCCGCGCGACCCGCATCCTCGAGGTGGGGACATCGCAGGGGTACTCGGCCATCTGGATGGCCCTCGGCCTCCAGGAGACGGGCGGAAGGCTGACGACGATCGAGATCGACAGGGGGCGTCATGCCATCGCGCAGAGAAATGTCAGGGAGGCAGGTCTCGCCGGACGGATCTTGCTGATCCGGGGGGACGCCCACACGGAGATCCCGAGGCTGGCAGGCCCCTTCGATTTCGTGTTCTTCGATGCCGACAAGGACGGTCAGGTGGACTACTTCCAAAAGCTCCACCCGGCGAAGCTCGCTCCCGGAGCGATCATTGCCGTGCACAACGCCGTCTCCGCCGCCGGGGACCTGAAGGAGTACACGGAGATGATCCGCAGGCACCCCGAGTTCGACACGGTGATCGTCAGCGCGACGACGGGCGACGGCATGTGCCTGAGCTACCGTCACCGGGCGGCGTAATGTCCGGGACCCAAGAAAAAAGTCCTGTTTCCCCTTCAGGTATTCCTTTTTTTCCGATAGCCTCTATCGGGTCATGAAGACGCCGGGGTTCTCTGCAGCCCTCAGGGCCGACGGGGGACATCCGCGGCTGTCGCGGCCGGGTTGCGGTGAGCCCGGCCGGTCAGCGCCCGAGGGGACCGTTGGCAAGCAGGTGAATCTGCCAGGAGATGACGCCCGCGAAGAGCAGGGCCGTGCCGGCAAGGATGGCCCGGAAGAGCCGGAAGCGGCTGTAGAGGCATATCAGGACGAGCAGGGAAGAGACGGCGGCGACCTTCCAGACCCAGAACCGGTCGCCGTAGACGTCGATGGCCGCCCGGACGACGGGGTTGCACTCGGCACCCCCCGCGGCGAGGATCAGCTGCGTGAAAATGACATCGAGGATGTTCAGCCCGGCCACGAGGACCACGAGCGAAGCGAGCCCCACGCCGTACTCGAACTGGTGCAGATCTGCCCTGGATGCCTTCATCAGTCGCCCTCGGTAGTTCAATCGGGCGATCCGCGTCCTGACCTTAGCCCTTTTTCGCGGGGCCGCCGTCCGGCACTTTCCATTTACAAGTCACGAAGGAACGGGTAGGATGCATCAATTGCGCCCGGGAGAGAATTCCATGCGTATCGTCGTCATCGGGGCCGGCTGGGCCGGATGCGCCGCCGCCCTGTCCGCCAGAAAGCAGGGGGCCGAGGTCACCCTCGTCGAGCGCACGGACATGCTCCTGGGCACGGGGCTCGTCGGCGGGATCATGCGCAACAACGGCCGCCTCACCGCCGCCGAGGAGATGCTCGCCATGGGCGGGGGCGAGCTCTTCGAGCTCACCGAAGCCAACTCCCTGCACCGCGACATCGAGTTTCCCGGACACCCCCACGCTTCCCTGTACAACGTGGCCACCATGGAGCCCCTCGTGCGGGCCTTCCTCGAGTCCAGGGGCATCGAGATCCGGCTCGCGACCCGCATCAACGACGTGGAGATGCAGGACGGCTTCATCACGGCCGTCCACGGCAAGGAGGGCGAAGAGACGGTCAGTTTCACGGCGGGGGCCTACGTTGACGCGACGGGCACGGCGGGCCCCCCCGGCCAGTGCGCGAAGCACGGGAACGGCTGCGTGCTCTGCGTGCTGCGCTGCCCGGCCTTCGGGGGACGGGTGAGCGTCACGGCCCTCTGCGGCGTGCGGGAGCTCGTCGGCATGAAGGGGGGCCGGGTGGGCGCCATGAGCGGCTCCTGCAAGCTCCTGAAGGAATCCCTGTCGCGGGACCTCGTCTCAGAGCTAAACCGCAGGGGGGTCGTCGTCGTCCCCCTTCCGCAGTCCCTGCAGAGGGAAGTCCAGAGCTCGATCAAGGCATGCCAGCAGTACGCCATCCCCGAATTCCAGGCAAACCTCGTCCTTCTGGACACGGGCCATGCCAAGCTCATGGTCCCCTTCTTCCCGCTCAAGGCGCTACGGAAAATCGGGGGTTTCGAAAACGCCCGCTACGAGGACCCCTATGCCGGGGGTCTGGGCAACTCCATCCGCTTCGTGGGCATGTCGCCGCGCGACGACGGCCTCAGGGTGCAGGGGGTGGGGAATCTCTTCTGCGCAGGCGAGAAGGCGGGCCTGCTCGTGGGCCACACGGAGGCGATCGTCACGGGGACGCTGGCGGGCTACAATGCCGTCAGGCACCTGCGCGGCGAGAAGCCGCTGATCCTGCCACGCTCTCTTGCCGCGGGCGACGTCATCGGCTTCGTGCGGGAGCAGATGGCCACCGAGGAAGGCCTGGGGTGCAAGTTCACCTTCTCGGGGTCGGTGTACTTCGAGAGAATGAAGGCGACGAATCTATACTCGACCGATCGGGAGTCCATCCGCAGGAGGGTGGAGCGAGCGGGCCTGCTGAACGCTTTCAACGGAGGGAACTGACGTGGAACTGACTCTCGCGCACTGGGTTTACGCGTTTTTCGTCGTGGCCGTGCTCGTCACCATGGCGATGCGGAAGGAGACGCCGATCGTCTGCATCGTGGCCTCGTTCGTCTTGGCCTGGGTCGTCACGGGCAGCTTCGTCAGGGCCGTGCAGGCCGTCTTCAACTCGTTGACCGTCGCCTTTTCCGAACTCCTGGGGATCATCGCCATCATCTCGATCATCGTGGCCATGGCGAGAATGCTCGAGGAAACGGGACTGGCCGAAATGATGTTCCGGCCGGTGCAGAGGATGCTCGTCTCGCCCGAGGTGGCGTTCTGGGTCATGGGGGTCGTCATCATGCTCGTGGCCTGGGTCATCTGGCCCTCGCCGGCCATCGCGCTCGTGGGGGCCCTGCTGCTGCCGGCGGCCATCAAGGCGGGGCTCTCCCCCATCAACGCCGCCATGGCCATCAGCATGTTCGGCTACGGCTGCGCGCTGACGACAGATTTCGTCATCCAGGGCGCCCCGGGGATCACCGCCAAAGCGGCCGGGGTCAGCGTCGATGCCGTCATGTGGAAGAGCGCCCCCATGCTCGTCGTCTGGGCGGCCATCGCCCTGCCGCTTTCCTTCCGTTCCGTGAAGAAGGACATCCGGGCCAATGCCGGCAAGCCCATCGAATGGGCCCCCTTCGAGGCCTCCGCCGAGGCCCTGAAAGAAAGAGAGAAGTGGACCGCCGCCACCCCGGGGTTCAGGAGGATCGCCCTTCCCGTCATCGCCGTCCTGTTCGCCCTCGATGTCGTGGGCATGATGGTGCTCAAGCTGCGGGGAGGGGACGCGACGGCCCTGCTGGGCGGGACCGTCGGGATCGTGATGGTCTTCGTCGCCATAGGCGGTTACGGCAGGGAGGGGTTCGCGAAGCTCACCGAGCACACCCGGGCAGGGTTCCAGTTCGGCATCCGGATCTTCGCCCCGGTGCTGCTGATCGCGGCATTCTTCTTCATGGGCTCTCCGGGAACGGCCAAGGCGATCTTCGGCGACGGGGCGAAGGGCCTGCTGTTCGACCTGGGACAGGCCCTGGCCAATACCGTCCCGCTGAGCGCCCTGCCGATCGCCTTCATCCAGGCCGTGGTCGGCGGGATCACGGGACTTGACGGTTCCGGGTTCTCGGGGCTTCCCCTTGTGGGCACCCTCGCCCAGGCCCTGGGAGGCCCCACGAAGCTCGACGTTGCCACCCTGGGGGCGCTGGGACAGTTCTTCGCCGTGGCCGTGGGCGGCGGGACGATCATCCCCTGGGCCGTGATCCCGGCGGCAGCCATCACGGGCACGGACCCCGTCGAGATCGCCCGGCGCAACCTGTGGCCTGCAATGGCCGGTTTCGTCGGCGTTGTCATCGTGGCCATCTTCATGCTGTAAACCCGGAACGTTTCCATCCGCCGGACGGTCTCGGCACGACAGACCGACGGAACGAACAAGGCGGGGGCCAGGGAGTGCGAGACAATTCCTTATCGACGTGAGCGGCGGCGCCGGACGGGCCGCCGCTTTTTCGTCATGCCGACTCCGCGGCCCGTCGGGCCTGCCAGCGGGACTTGAGGAAGAAGTAGCCGACGATGAAAAACGTCGTCACGGGGGCGAGCCACTCCGGGATGTGCATCCGGAACCCATGGGCGATCATCACACAGCCCAGGACGAAGACGGAGTACATCGCGCCGTTCTTGAGATAGACGTATTTCTTGATCCGATCGACGCCGTAGACGGTGAGCTGCCGGACGACGACGGCGCCGATTCCGTTGCCGAGCAGGATGAGGGGAACCGACAGGGTGAAGGCGAAGGCCCCGACGACGCCGTCGATGGAAAAGGTCAGGTCGATGACCTCGAGGTAGAGGATCTTCCCGATGTCGGACATGTGGGCCTCGCCGGAGAGAACGCGTGCCTCCTGCTCCTCGGCGTAGCGCTTGAAGCCGTGGGTGATGAAGAAGGCCGTCGAGCCCACGACGGCACCGAAGGCGAGCATGGGGCTGTCCTTGAGGGCAAACCAGACGATGACGGTGAGGGCGACGGAGACGACGGCGTAGAACCAGGCCCCCTGGCGGGCGAAGATGCGTTCCACGGGGAGACCGATCTTCTTGGGCTCGAGGAAGATCCAGTGGCAGAAGAGGAAGACGAAGAAGACCCCGCCGCCCATGAGAAGCACGGGGGCGCTGTCCTGAATGGCCCTGAGCGCGGCCGGGTCGCCTGTGAGGCTGGCCGTGAAGGCATCCCACGGCCCGAGCCCAGGGGTCATAACCCAGACGATGAGCCAGGGCAGGACTCCCCGAACGACAAAGACGGCAATGAAGACGCCCCAGGTGAGAAACCACCGACGCGCCCAGGGCTGCATGCCCTGCAGAACCTCGGCATTGATGATGGCGTTGTCGATGCTGGTGATCGACTCGAACAGGGAAAGCCCCAAGACGATGAGGATGGCGGTGGGAATGTCCATGACGCGCTACCCTGGGTCAGTCGTTGAAACGCCGTTAGAATAGGGGGCCGCGCCTGCACCGTCAAGACCAAAGATGCCGTCCGGCCGCGGCAGTCCGCAGCCCGCCCCTGCGGGCAGGCCGGCAGGGGCATGCTGTGGCGAAAACCGGAAATGCCCGGCGACGGCAGGGTCGTGAGGTTGACCCCGACGGGCTCGGAGGCGAGTTTCCGAACCCGGGCGATGGCCTCACGGACAGCGCCCGCAGACAGCACAAGAGGCAGGCCGAAACGACCTGCCTCCTTTGCGCGTTGATGTGACGATCCGGGGCTTACTGCCGCCAGGGAGGGGTTATCGCGGTCTTCCCGAGCTGCCTCAGGACTTTCCGTTCCTGCTCCGGGATGAGCCCGGAGCGCATCCGTTCCTTGATCGCAAAGGCCTTTTTCCAGAGCCGCCCGATCGTGAGAAACACCGCCAGGATCAAAAGCCCCAGCATGAAAAAGGGTTCGGTGCTCAGCTCACCGTCGATGAGGACCCCGACCCAGAAGAAGACGAGAGAGCCTGCGGCGATGACGAACCCCCACGCGCTCAACGCCAGGATGTCCGTCAGTGTGCAGCGGGGTTCTGTGATGGTTCCGGTTCTCATGGTTCCTCCCACGGCCGGTCGATGCCGGCGCTGTCGTTTCTTTCCTGCCGGCCTGTATCCGATGCCGCGGTTTCGGCCGTTTTGCTTGCATGCTGATATTGAAAATCCCGTGCCAGGGAGAAGGTGACGCCGAAAAAAAACCCGAAACGTCTTGTCGGACAACGGGTTAGGCGTCAGGCGGCCGGAGGGGCGGGGATGCCTGGGCGTCGCCGGAAGGAACCGGTATTGAAAGATCCGTTCAACAGGGGACAACGAAACGTGAAGACGGGGCCCCGGGTCACTTCCCTTTCACTGTCGGGGATTTGCCCGACGCCGCTCTCGCCGGGGATTTTTCTTGTTCGGGGCGGAAGCCGGGGCTTCCCTGCCCAGGCGCTCGTCCCAGTATTCGGGGGTCCTCCTCAAGTCCCGGATGCCGTATTCCACGAGTGCGGCCAGCTCCCGGATGCGGTCGCGGAACATCCCCTGGAGACATTCCGGGATGTGCTCCTGCCTTGTCCGGTGCACCCGGATGCACTCCACGCAGTTTCCGTGGCGGTGGCAGCGAACCTGCACGCAGGGGCAATCATCCACCAGGGCGGGAAGGCGTTCAGGAGGGGCTACTTTTCCCTTTCTTCGTTTCATGCGAAACTCCGTCGACGCATGGGCGGTGCGCGAATGTGCCTGACACTGTACGGAAATTGCCCGCGGAGCACAACCTTTCTTTTTCCCCCGCCCGCTTTACTTTCTGCATCCCCTTGTTTACAATGCGTGATCTTCTAGTGCGCAAGGACCCGACGACATGAACCATTGGTTTGAGGCCCTCCAGCAGGCCCTGGACCGGGAGGGGATTCCCAACAACCCGGATAAGGCCCGATACGTTCCCGTCCAGCATTATGCCGAGTCCCTCGCCGATCTGCGCGGCGCCCTCGCCCGCTGGCACCGGGAACGCCTGCCGGCAGGCGGAAGGATCCGGGTCTTTGTTGACGGTGTCTCCAAGAGGTGCGCCGAGGGACCGGAGACGGACATCGACGGGGCGTTCCGTTCCCTGCTGGCCGCAGCAGGCATCCCCTACCGCTGGACGGACCTCTCCGCAGCCCTTGCCCTCCCGCGCGGGGATCTCCACGCTTCCCATGATTGTCTCCGGCGAATGCAGGATGTCGTGCGTGACGGCGGCGACGCCGCAGCGGTTGTTCTCGGCTCAGGCAGCATCACCGACCTCGTGAAGCACGCGCTGCATACGGAAAACGTGCCGATCCCCTTCGTTTCGGTCCCTACGGCCCTGACCGTCACGGCCTTCACATCGGCGTTTGCCGTCATCGATTACCACGGGGCCAAGCGGACCCTGCAGTCCAGGCCGGTGTCGGCCGCCTTCTGGGTGAAGCCCTTCCTGGAATGCGCCCCGCCCAGGATGTCCCGGGCCGGATACGGCGATCTCCTGGCCCGCTTCGTGGCCTACGGGGACTGGTTCCTCGGATACCGCCTCGGGGTCATGGACGGGTACGACGAGTCCGCCTTCCGCCTCATGGAACCCTTCTCCGAAGGGATCCGGGCCGCAGCGGCCGGCTTCCGGGAAGAGACCCTGCCTCCCGAGGCCACGGCCTGCACCGCGGCAGCGCTGGCCATGGCGGGAATCTCCATGTCCACCGCCGGTGAGACGACACCGCTTTCGGGCTTCGAGCACGTCATCAGCCACGGCCTGGATTTCCTGAAACTCACGGCGGGCCGGGAGTTGGTCTTCCACGGGGAGCAGGTCGCCCTGGGTTCCCTGGTGAGCGCCCGGACGATCGACCGGATTCTGGAAATGGAGAGCCTGCGGGGGGCCCGATGGCGCGGCGGAGACGCCGAAACGGCCCTCAAGGTCCTGGAAGAGAGGCTTCTCGAGGCTCCCCTGCCGGGAGGTGCAGAAGCCTTCCGGGAGAAGATGCAGGCCGCCCTGGCGGAATTCACCGGTGAATATCAAAAAAAATCGGCACGATGGGCCGTTGCGCAAGAGCGGGTCGGAATCTTCGAGCAGAATTGGGGGGACCTTCGCCGGGAGCTGGCGCGCCTGACCATGCGGGCGGCGGATCTCGAGCCCCTGCTGAGAAAATCCGGACTCCCCTGCCGGCCGGAGGAAACGGAACCGCAGACATCCGAACAGGAGCTCCGCTGGGCGGTTGCGTTTTCCCCCTTTGTGCGGTCCAGGATGAATCTGTCGGACCTGCTCTTTTGGATGGGCCGGGAAGACCTCGTCGTCTTGCCTTGACAAATCCCCTGATTTGTCCTTATAGAGACAGCGCTGAAAGACCGGGCGGCAAACGCCGGCCGGCGGATCCGCCGTCCGGTGAAGCCCGGACGCATCGAATCATCAATCGACGGATCAAACCCCAGGAGGAGGGACTATGAAGCGCATGCGATCGAAATGGGCGGTCCTGGCGGCGGGCCTGATCCTGCTTGCGGTCCTGCCGGCAGGCTCGGCCTTCGCCGCGGAGCCGGTGAAGGGCAAGGTCATGATCTACAGCTCCATCTACCTGCACATCATCGAGCAGCTCAAGCCGGTGCTGAAAAAGGAGTTCCCGGAGCTGGACGTCCAGTGGTTCTACGGGGGCTCGGAGAAGGTGATCGCCAAGCTCGTGGCGGAGTTCGAGCAGGGCTCCTCCATGGCCGATCTCATCATGATCGCCGACCCGGCCTACTACCTGACCCTCAAGCGGGAGGGAAAGCTGCTGCAGTACAGGTCCCCGAACGCAAAGTACGTCTATCCCGCATGGCTCGACAAGGACGGCTACTTCTCCGGGGTGCGGATCAACGTGATCGGCATCGCCTACAACAAGAACATCGTGGCCCCCAAGGACGTCCCCAAGACCTGGTGGGACCTGGCCGACCCCAAGTGGGCGGGCAAGGTCGGCATGCCCAACCCGCTGCTGTCCGGGACGGCCTTTGCGGGCACGTCGGGCCTGGTGCGCTCGCCCAAGCACGGCTGGCCCTTCTTCGAGGCCCTGCGGAAAAACCGCATCGCCTGCGAACCCGGAAACGGCGCCGTGGAGACGAAGCTGCTCTCCGGCCAGCTCGCCGTGGGCATGCTTCTGGAGGAGAACGTCCTGAAGGCCATAAGCGAGAAGAAGCCCCTGGGCTTCGTGTACCCCTCCGACGGGCCCGTCGTGAACCCCTCGGGCATCGCGATCATGAAGACCACCAAGAACCCCGCGGCGGCCAAGGCCGTCTACGACTTCTTCCTCTCCAAGGCAGGCCAGCAGGCGATCCTGGACGGCTGGATGCACTCGGTGCGGCCCGACATGCCCCCGCCCCGGAACGCCGCCATGAAGATCACGGAGATCAACAAGTTCGCCCTCCCCATGGACTGGGAAGCCATCAGCCGGGAGCCTGAGAAGGTCAAGGAGAGGTTCGACAGGACGGTTCTCCGGTAGTTTCCGGTTCTCGCCCCGCCGGCCCGGCCCCGCCGCGGCCGGCGGGCATTTCCCCTTGCGGAGCGGCCCCGCTCATGTCCACCCTCGGCAGGATCTTCAGCGTACGCAACCTCGTCATCGGCTCAGCCCTCCTTTTCCTCGTCGCTTTCGTCCTGTTCCCGCTCGCCCTGCTCGTCCTGAGAAGCTTCCTCGGGGCCGACGGCGAAATCAGCCTCGAGAACTACCTCGCCGTCTACGGCATGGAGCGAAACTGGGACGCGGTGGTGATGACCCTCTGGGTCTGCGGTCTCACCATGCTCTTTTCCATGATCTTCGCCACGGGGCTCGCCTGGCTCGTCGTGCGCAGCAACCTGCCCTACCGGCGCCTGTTCCGCTCACTGTTCTTCATCCCGTACGTGATTCCGCCCTACGTGGGCGCCATCGCCTGGATCCTTTTGCTCACCCCGGGTGTGGGGTACGTCAACAAGATGCTCGTCGAGGTCTTCGGGGCGCAGATTCCCGGACCGTTCGACATCTACACCGTCCCGGGCCTCGTATGGGTCATGACCCTGTTCTACTACCCGCTGGCCTTCCTGAACGTGGCCAGCGCCCTGGAGCAGATGGACAACACCCTGGAGGAGGCCGCCCGCATCAGCGGGGCCTCCCCCCTTCGGGTCTTCTGGGACATCACGCTGCCGCTCGTGTCCCCCAGTTTCTTCGCCGGGGGCCTCCTGGTCTTTGCCGCCTCGGCCTCGGCCTTCGGCGTGCCCGCGATGATCGGCATGCCCAGCCGCATCTACGTGCTCTCGACGCAGGTCATCCAGTACGTCTACATGGGGACATCCTCGGGCATGAGAGAGGCGACGGCGCTTTCCGTCGTCCTCATGGTCATCGCCGTGCTCACCATGGCCCTGGGCAACCGGCTGCTGAGCCGCAAGCGCTACACCCTCGTGGGGGGGAAGAGTTCGCGGGTGCTGCCCGTCTCCCTGGGCCGCTTCCGGATCCCGGCCCTCGTCTTTTCGGGTCTGCTCGGGTTTCTCCTGGTCATTTTGCCCATCGGGGCCATCGTGGTGACCTCCTTCGTCCGGATCTTCGGGGAACCGATCTCCCTGGAGAACCTCAGCCTGGAGCACTACGGCTACATCCTGACCTTCAAGACGGCGCTCGAGGCCTTCTACAACAGCTTCTTCCTCGGCGTCGTGGCGGCGACCCTGGCCCTCGTGGTGGCAAGCCTCATCGCCTACTACCGGGTCAAGGCGAAAAGCCCTCTGGCCCGTGCGGCGGACCTCATCGCCACGGTCCCCTACGCGACGCCGGGCACGGTCATCGCGCTGGCGCTCATCATCGCCTTTTCGGGGAAATACGGCCTGAACCTGTACAACACCTTCTCGATCCTGATCGTGGCCTACATCGTGAAGTACCTCGCCTTCTCCGTGCGAACGGTCTGCGCCTCCCTGGAGCAGATCGACCTGTCGCTCGAGGAGGCCGCGCAGATCTCCGGGGCAAGCTGGCTGCAGAGCTTCCGGGACATCATCCTGCCGCTGGTGCGCCCGGGCCTCATCGCCGCATGGTTTCTCGTGTTCATGACGACGTTCTACGAGTTGACGATGACCATCCTGCTCTACGGCCCGAACACGCACAACCTGGGCGTCATTCTCTACGAGATGCAGACGTACTCGAACCCGCAGGCCGCTTCCGTGCTCGCCGTGCTGATTCTGGTCGTGGTGCTCGTGGGGAACGTGCTGGTTTCCAGGATCACGAAGGGGAAGATCACCATCTGACCGTGCGGGGCGGCGGGGGCCGAAGGCATGGGGCAGGCAGCAGGGGAAAGGAACGAGACGATCCATGGCGGATGTCAGGCTTGAAAACGTATCAAAGAAGTTCGGAAACGTGGAGGCCGTGGCGGCCTTCAGCGAGACGATCCGGGAGGGTGAATTCGTTTCCCTGCTCGGACCCTCGGGCTGCGGGAAGACGACCACCCTTCGGATCATCGCCGGTTTCGAGCGGGCAACGACCGGCCGCGTGTTCATCGGGAACGAACTCGTGAGCTGCTCCGAGACGAATCTCTACAAGCCCCCGGAGGCACGCAACATCGGGATGGTCTTCCAGTCCTACGCCGTGTGGCCCCACATGAACGTCTTCGCCAACGTGGGCTACCCGCTCAAGGTCCGCGGGATGGACAAGAAGCAGATCCGCGAAAAGGTGGACCGCGTGCTCGAACTCGTGCACCTGGAGGGGCTCGACAAGCGCCTGCCCAGCCAGCTCTCCGGGGGGCAGCAGCAGCGCGTGGCCCTTGCGCGGGCCCTCGTGGCCGAGCCCGCGCTTCTCCTGCTCGACGAGCCCCTCTCGAACCTCGACGCCAAGCTGCGCGAGAGCATGCGCTTCGAGATCAAGGACGTGCAGCGGCGCCTCGGGATCACGGTCATCTACGTGACCCACGACCAGGCCGAGGCCATGGTCATGTCGGACCGGATTATCGTCATGGACAAGGGGTATGTCCAGCAGACGGGCAGCCCGCGGGAGATCTACGAAACCCCGGCCAACCGGTTCGTGGCCGACTTCATCGGTCTCATCAACTTCCTGGAGGGGACCCTCGTGGCCCTGGAAGGCGCAGACGGGGTCGTGGCCCTCAGCGACATCCCGGGGCCGGTGCACCTGAAGGGCCGACTGCATGCGGCCATGAAAACGGGGGACCGGGTCGTCCTGGCGGCCCGCCCGGAGACGATCGCGGTTTTGAGCGAACCCGCGCCCGAGGCCGTCCCCGGGCGTCTCATCCGGAAGATCTACCTCGGAAACGAGATGGATTACCGTGTGGCCCTGGGCCC
The DNA here is from genome assembly GCA_013177795.1 of Syntrophaceae bacterium. NCBI lineage: Bacteria > Pseudomonadati > Thermodesulfobacteriota > Syntrophia > Syntrophales > Syntrophaceae > Syntrophaceae bacterium. Next base: position 176,609 of record JABLXY010000004.1, read on the forward strand.
CCTGGAGGTGAGGGCCACCGGGCCCGCCGCCACCGACGGGCTGGCCGAGGGAAGCCCCGTGTGGCTCTCCTTCAGCCGTGTCGTCGTGATGCCCTTCTGAGCAAGAAAACCCCCGGCCCTGTGCGTCCGGGGGTTTTTGCTTTCAGGAAGCCCCTGCCACGCGGTCAGATCACCTGGCTGATGTGCATGGCCTTGAACTTGCCGCCGCTTGCCTTCGCAGCCTTGGAGAGCTGGATGAGGCACCCCGGGCAGCCGGTCACCACGACGGCGGCGCCGGTCCTCTCGATGTTGGCCCTCTTCTTGTCGAGGATCTTCGAGGCGATGTCGGGGTAGTCCAGGTGAAAGGAGCCCGCCCCGCCGCAGCAGACGTCGGCATCCTTCATCTCGACGAAGTTGCCCGCCGCCTTGAGCAGCTCGCGCGGCTGTTTCCGGATTCCCTGACCCCGGGACAGGTGGCACGGGTCGTGGTAGGTGAAGGTCGCCTCCACCCTCTGCCGGGGCGTGTAGCCCGCCTTGGCGAGATACTCGGTCAAATCCATCACCTTGCGGCTGAAGGCGGCTGCGCGGTCCTTCCACCGGGCATCGTCGGCGAAGTACGACGCGATGTGCTTCAGGGTGCCGCCGCAACTCGCGCAGTCGCAGACGACGGCGTCGGCGTCCTCGTAGATCTCGATGTTCTTCCGTGCCAGTTCCAGGAACTCGTCCCGAAGCCCGTGGGCCAGGTGCGGAAGGCCGCAGCAGACGTTGTCCTTCACGAGGGGCTTCGTCCCGGCCTTCAGGAGATTGAGCGTCTCGGCGGCGGCCTCGGGGAACATCATCCGCATGCCGCATCCCTCGAAGTAGGCCACGCGGGTGGCCGCCGTGACGGCCACCTGGGACGGGGGCGTCTTGCCGGCCAGGGCGGCGGGCCCGGCAAAGGCCGCAAGGAAATGGGCCCGCGTGTACTCCTCGGGCACCATGCCGTGGGGGAAAACGCTGTTGAGGCCCAGCCTGCGCAGAAGCGCCAGGGAGCCCGCCGCAAGCGTCACCATGCCCCGGCTCTTGAGGATCTTGCCGATGGCCTTGTACCGCGTGTTGGGCGCCGCCGTTTTGTTCACGAGGTACTGGCGGATGTGGATCATCGCGTCGTCGGTTGCGATCTTGCTCGGGCACAGATCGACGCAGGCGCGGCAAAGCAGGCAGAAGTTGACCTTGGCCAGCGCCTCCGGGGTGGGCTCGATGCCGCCCTCGGTCAGGGCCCTGGCGATGACGTTCTTGCCCCTGGCGCTGAAGGCCTCCACGCTGTTGACCTCGAACAGAGGGCAGGCGGGCAGGCATGTCCCGCAGCGGTCGCACTGGCTGACGATTTTTCTTGCGGCCTCCAGAAGTTTCTTGTCCGTATCATTGCGCATGAGATTCTCGTCTCTCTTCGTCTGTTACCAGATCTTGCCGGGGTTCAGGATGCCCTTCGGGTCGAGGGCCTGCTTGATGGCAGCCAGGGTCTTCACCCCCGCCTCGCCGAGGGCCTTGGCGATGTAGGGCTTCTTGGTGATCCCGATGCCGTGCTCGCCCGACAGGGTTCCCCCGACGGCCAGCGTCGCGTCGAAGAGCTCTTCGACGGCGCGGTGGACCCGCTCCTCCTCGCCGGGCTTGCTCAGGTCGCACAGGATCGAGGGGTGGATGTTCCCGTCGCCGGCATGTCCGTAGACGGCGATGGTGAGCTTGTGCTTCCCGGCGATGGCGCCGATGCGGCGCACCACCTCGGGGAAGGCGTCGCGTGGGACGGAGATGTCCTCTCCCAGCCGGTTCGGCACGAGGCTGGCGATGGCGGAGCTCAGACCCCGGCGGATGGCCCAGAGCTCGTCGGATTCCTGCTGCGTCTGGGCGACGCGGAACTGGTAGACCCCGCACTGTTTCGCCACGGCTTCCATCTTCTTCGCCTGAGTGTCGAGGGCCGCATCATCCTCGCCGTCGATCTCCACGATGATGCAGCAGCCGACGGCGGGGTCGAGTTCCGTCTTGCGGTGCTTGGCAACGGCCTCGAGGCAGAAGCGGTCCATGATCTCGGCGGCCGCCGGCAGCAGGCCCGACTGCAGCATCTGGTGGATCGTGTTGCAGCCGTCGTCGAGGGTGCGGAACATGAGCTGCAGCGTGCCGCGTTTCTTCGGCATCGGGATGAGCCGCAGCAGCGCCTTGGTGATGATCCCCAGGGTCCCCTCGGAACCGGTGAAGAGGCTCGTGAGGTTGTAGCCCGTCACGTTCTTGATGGCCTTGCCGCCCGTCAGCAGCACCGTGCCGTCGGCAAGCACGACCTCGAGGCCCATGACATAGTTGGAGGTCACCCCGTACTTGACGGCCCTCATGCCGCCCGCGTTCTCGGCGACGTTCCCGCCGATGGTGGAAAACTTCCAGCTTGCCGGGTCGGGCGGGTAGAAGAGCCCCTTGGCGGCACAGGCATTGTAGAGGTCGATCGTGCGCACTCCCGCCTCGGCCCAGACCATCATGTTGTTGACGTCGATTTCGAGGATCTTCGTCATGCGCTCCAGCGACATGGAGATCCCGCCCTTGAGGGGGATGCTCCCGCCGGTGCGCCCGGACGCCGCACCCCGCGGCGTGACGGGGATGCCGTGCTCACAGGCGATGGCCATGATCTTCGAGACCTCCTCCGTCGTGGCGGGCCGCACGACGAGTTCCGGCTTGTTGGCCGGGAAGAGCGGCACAAAGGATGCGTCATAGGAGTAGCCGAAACGGTCCAGGTCGGAATCAAGGGCGTTTTCCGCCCCCACGATGCCTCGGATTTTATTCTTGATGTCGTCTGCGATCATCGATTTGGCCTCCTGTCATGTTCAAGCCTTGCATGATGCCCGATTCGGGTGCAGTTGCGGGCGGAGCCCCCTGTTGCAAGCCCGCTCACTATAAGGGAACCCTCGGTCCCTGTCAACGGAACACAAGCCGTCTAGGCCGCCGAGAGCCGCGGGATGGTCATCCCGCCGTCCATGATGAACGTGACCTTCGCGCCTGGGCCTTTTTCCTCGAGCGCCGCCCGCAGCGCCTCCGAGACGCGGCCGAAGGGGCGCATGTGGGCCTTGCTGATCAGGCTTGCATCCAGGGGGGTGACGGCCCACATCTTGGCCTTGACACCGATCTCGGCCATCTTGCCCGCCTTGTGGTAGCCGAGCTTGTATTCCCGGTCGAGCTTTTCGATGACGGCCTTGCAGGTGGGCTCGGAGCTCAGCAGGTCCAGGAAGGCCTGTGAGCCGACCCCGCTGCGGCAAGCGGACACGAGGATGATGATCCCGCCGTCCTTGAGGGCCGTCTTGCCGTTGTCCAGGGCCTTCTGGGACTGGTAGAGATCGATGTCGTTGGGCTCCAGGGCGACGGTCACCACGATGTCGGCCTGCCTCTTGATGGGGACGACGAAGACCTCGTCGGCGCGGGGCAGCAGCGAGTAAAAAGACTCCTTCAGGTCCCCGGCTGCCGCGGCATAGACGCGATGCTCGCCGTCGAGAACGGTCATGATTGCAAAAATGTTCAGCTTTTCGAGAAGCTGCTCGGCGTCGTCGAGCTCCTCCGCAACGGGGTTCCCCTTCAGGACCATCGCCTGGGCGGCGGGAGAAATGGCCAGCCTGTGGTTCGCCGTGATGCAGTCATAGCTCGCCACTCCCGGCATGAAGCATTTCCGCCCCCCGGTGTACCCGGCAAAGTAGTGCGGCTCGATGCTGCCGATGGGGATAATGGCATCGGCCTCGCGGACAAGGGCGTTCAGCATCAGGTCGTTGCCGTGTCTCGTCCTGCCGAGAGAGTAGCAGGCGCTCTTCTTGGCATCGTGAACATGGACACGGTTCTTTATCTCCCCATAGAGCTTCCCGAAGATGAAGTCGTACTCCTCCTCCGTCGGCGCACGGTGGCTGCCCGTGGCAATGAGGAACTTGAAATTCTTGCCCCTGAGCAGGGGGTAGAGGATCTCCATGATGGCGCCCGTCGGGGTGGGGCGGGTCGCATCGTTGACGAGCAGGAGGATGTTCTCACGGGACTTCAGGAAATCCTCGATCCCCGGGGACTTGAGGGGGTTGAAAATGGCGTCCCTGAGAGTCTTGGCCTCGTCACCGGTTTGTACGGCATTGGGCACGATGACCTGCTCGATGTTGCCGTCCGCCAATTCGATCGTTTCAGCAGTATCCCCGTAAGGAATCTCTATCTTCATGGCCCCCTCCCGTCATTTTTATCAGCTGCCGCCATCGGGGTCATCTTCCCATTCCAACAGCCTGTTGGCACAATTAATGGCACTTGCAGGAAAAGATCAAGAAAATAATGCAAAAGGAATTTTTCTTGCAGCACAATCGTGTTACATTGCACGGGACCGTTGCAATGAGGCACTTCAGGCTGAAGGAGGTCCCACATGAACAAGGAGACATTGGACATCTTCATTCATCTCGTCGTGGCCATGGTGGCGGGCGGGCTGATCGGGCTCGAGCGAAGCTACTACGGGCGGCCGGCCGGCTTTCGAACCCACACGCTGGTCTGCATGGCCTCGAGCCTGCTGATGATCGTGACCATCTATCAGCGGGACTGGTTCACCGGGGCCATGATCGAAACGGTGCGGGTGGACCCGACACGCATGGCCCAGGGCATTATGACGGGGATCGGGTTCCTCGGGGCCGGTGTCATCATGAAGGAGGGAGCCTCGATCCGCGGGCTGACGACGGCGGCATCGATCTGGATCACCGCGGCGATCGGAATCCTGGCAGGAGTGGGATTTTACAGTGCCCTGGTGGTTGTCACGGGGTTGACCCTGAGCACGCTGACCCTGTACCGGCTCGTGGAGCGGCAGCTCCCCATGCTCTTCTACGTCCAAAACTTCATCCGCTTTCACCGGGACCGGGCGATGACAGACGCAGAGATCCGGGCCCTCATGAAGGAACACGGTTTCAAGATATCGAACATGTGCCTGGCCGTCACCAACGACAAGCAGTTCTTTGACTACGATCTGATCATAAACACCAGAAAGGAGGAGAATCTGGTTCGCCTCAGTCGGAGCCTCGAAAAGAACGGGGCGGTCGTCGAATTCAAACTTTGCCCGACGAGCGACTGAAGGCCGCTTTTTCATCTGAAGTGGGATGTGTGCACGGTTTTCGGCAAATCTTTTAAAATCAGCATCGTATCCCAGAAAAAGGATGGCCGGAGATGAAAGGAAAAAAGATTTGACAGAGGAATAAGAATTTGTTAATAGATAATTTCTAAAAATAAGCATTATCATTATGTCGTGCCTTCCATGTATGCCAGGAATCCCGAAATACGAGTCGAGGAGATGCTTGCCAAGCTGAAGGAACGGGACTTCCGCATAACGCCGCAGCGCCTCGCCATTCTCAAAATACTCGCTGAAAGCAAGGGTCATCCAAGCGTCGATGACATCTATCAGACAGTAAAGGTGGAGTTTCCCACGACAAGCGTGGCGACCGTCTACAAAACCGTATCGCTTCTGAAGGAACTAAACGAGGTCCTCGAGCTCAGCTTCCCCGATGGGAGCAACCGTTACGACGGCAACAACCCCTCACCGCACCCGCACGCGATATGCGTCAAATGCAGGAAGATCATGGATCCCGAGCTGATGAACATCGATCCCCTGGTAGAGGAAATAAGCCGCAAGACGGGATATAAAATATACTACGAGGAGCTTGAATTCTTCGGCCTCTGCCCCGAATGCCAGAAGCAGAATTGAGAACGCCGTTTTTTTTACCATGCTGTGAATAATAATTCTCTGTAGAGACGAATAATCATGCGCAACAAGGCAACGATACCCGGAATTTGGAAGATGAACGTCTTGCCCGACGGAAGGAGATGAAACCATGACTGAAGACAGCAAGTGCCCGCTAACGGGCCAGGCGCATAAACCGATTGCCGGCCGCGGCACGTCGAATCGGGACTGGTGGCCGAACCAGTTGAACCTCAAGATCCTGCATCAGCACTCCCGCAAGAGCAACCCGATGGACGAGGGGTTCATTTATGCCGAGGAATTCAAGAAGCTCGATCTCTCGGCCGTGAAGAAGGATCTCTACGCGCTGATGACCGACTCGCAGGACTGGTGGCCGGCCGACTGGGGTCACTACGGCGGGCTCATGATCCGGATGGCGTGGCACAGCGCGGGCACCTACCGCATGGGTGACGGCCGCGGAGGAGCGGGGACCGGCTCCCAACGCCTGGCTCCCCTCAACAGCTGGCCGGACAACGTGAACCTGGACAAGGCACGCCGTCTTCTCTGGCCGATCAAGCAGAAATACGGCAGGAAAATCTCCTGGGCCGACCTGATGATCCTCGCCGGCAACTGCGCTCTGGAGTCGATGGGATTCAAGACCTTCGGCTTCGCCGGCGGGCGCGAGGACGTCTGGGAACCCGAAGAGGACATCTACTGGGGCAGCGAGGACACCTGGCTCGGCGACAAGCGCTACTCGGGCGACCGCGATCTCGAGAACCCGCTGGCCGCCGTGCAGATGGGCCTGATTTACGTGAACCCCGAGGGGCCGAACGGCAACCCCGATCCGGTCGCGTCGGGCCGTGACGTCCGGCAGACCTTCGCGCGGATGGCGATGAACGACGAGGAGACCGTCGCGCTCGTCGCCGGGGGGCACACCTTCGGCAAATGCCATGGCGCCGGTCCCGCATCTTACGTGGGACCCGAGCCGGAAGCCGCCCCCATCGAAGAGCAGGGTCTCGGCTGGAAGAGCAGCTTCCGCAGCGGCAAGGGCGGCGACACGATCAGCAGCGGCATCGAGGGCGCCTGGAAGCCGAACCCGACCCAATGGGACATGGGCTATCTGAAGGTGCTGTTCAAATACGAGTGGGAGCTGGTCAAGAGCCCGGCCGGGGCGCATCAATGGCTGGCCAAGGACGTGGCCGAGGAGGACATGGTGGTCGATGCGCACGACCCGTCAAAGAAGCGCAGGCCCATGATGACCACGGCGGACCTCTCCCTTCGCTTCGATCCGATCTACGAGCCCATCGCCCGACGATACCTTCAGAACCCGAAGGAATTCGCCGATGCCTTCGCCCGGGCGTGGTTCAAGCTGACCCACCGCGACATGGGTCCCCGCTCGCGCTATCTCGGCCCGGAGGTGCCGGCCGAAGAGCTCATCTGGCAGGACCCCATCCCGGCCGTCGATCACAAGCTGATCAATGCAAAGGACATCGCCTCCCTAAAAAGCAAGATCCTTGCCTCGGGCCTGTCCGTCTCCCAACTGGTCTCGACGGCCTGGGCGTCGGCATCCACGTTCCGCGGCTCCGACATGCGGGGAGGCGCCAATGGGGCTCGCATCCGCCTCGCCCCGCAGAAGGATTGGGAAGTCAACGAGCCGGCGCGGCTGGCGAAGGTGCTCAAGACCCTGGAGAAAATTCAAAAGGAGTTCAACAGCGCTCAGTCCGGCGGCAAGAGAGTGTCCCTCGCCGACCTGATCGTCCTGGGCGGATGCGCCGGTGTTGAACAGGCGGCGAAGAACGCCGGCTGCAAGGTGAGTGTCCCCTTCTCCCCGGGCAGGATGGATGCGTCGCAGAAGCAGACCGACGTGGCCTCGTTTGCCGTCCTCGAGCCGAAGGCGGACGGTTTCCGCAATTACCAGAAGACCCGGTACGCCGTTTCGGCCGAGGAAATGCTGGTCGACCGGGCGCAGCTCCTGACGCTGACCGCGCCGGAGATGACCGTCCTCATCGGCGGCATGCGCGTCCTGAACACCAACTACGGAGGCACGCGGCACGGCGTCTTCACGAAGCGGCCGGAGGCCCTGACCAACGACTTCTTCGTGAATCTGCTCGACATGGGAACGACGTGGGCACCGGTGTCGGGCGATGGGGATGTCTTTGAAGGGCGGGACCGCAAGACGGGTGCGCTCAAGTGGACCGCCACGCGCGCGGATCTGATCTTCGGCTCGAACTCCCAGCTCCGCGCCCTGGCGGAGGTCTACGGGTGTGCCGATTCGCAGGAGAAGTTCCTCCGCGACTTCGTCGCGGCGTGGAACAAGGTCATGAACCTCGACCGTTTCGACCTGGCCCGGAAGTGACAGAGACGCGTCGGGGAGTTGTCTGTGGGAAGGGGAGCAGCGGGCGGTGAAGCCGCCGGCGTAACCGGGCACCGCCCCCTCCCTGCTCATCCCGCCGGGATGAGCGATGGGACGTCAACCATTCAGATCAAATCTAATCGAAAGGGAGGTATTGGAGAGACATGGCGACGGAGTACGATTTCTGGAAGATTTTTCCCCGGATGCCGAAGAAGGTCATGATCGGCGACATCACGATCCGCGACGGGTTTCAGCACGAGGAGAAGTTCATCTCCACGGCGGCCAAGATTTTCTACGGCCAGGAGAGCATCCTGGCGGGCTGCAGGGAGCTGGAGGTGACGAACCTGGGCAGCCCCGAGGGGATTCCCCAGTTCCGCGACGCCGAACAGGTGATGCAGGCCATGCGCAGCGACGGGTTCAGGAAGCGCTGCGCCCGGGCGAAGATCGACATCGACAAGGACGTGACCTTGACGTGCGTGACGATCCGCGAGCCGGCGGTGGACCGGGCCATCGAGATGAAGAAGAAGGGCTACGGTCCGGACCGGATTTTGATGATGGTGTCGACGGATCCGGAGCATCACTTTGCCAACTCGGGCACGACGCTGACGCAGTACTGGCGTGAGGCGGAGCGCTGCATCAAGAAGGCGACGGATGCGGGAATCAAGATGTGCGGCACGGTGTCGACGATATGGGGCAGCCCGATCAGCGGGGCGACGAAGCTGGAGGACGCGGTGGAGTTCACGAAGCGGTGGTTCTCGATCGGGGCCTTTGACATCGAGCACGCAGACCATGACGGGTCGGCCAACGCGGCGGACGTGTACCGGTATTTTTCGATGATCCTGGATGCGATGCCGAACCCGGAGGCGCACCTGTGCCACCTGCACGAGACGAAGCGGATCGCCTCGTCGTCGATTTTGGCGGCGCTGCAGGCGGGGATATGCCGGTTCGAGGGGACGTTCGGAGGGCTGGGGGGCCAGCCGGCGAACTTCCTGGACGACTGCCCGGTCCGCGGCACCGGCGAATACTATTACAAGGATCCGCGCTACGTGGGTCTGATCTGCCTGGAGGATCTTCTGGTGCAGATCGACGAGCTGGGGATCGAGCACGGCTACGACGTGGACCGGATGCTGTGGCTGGGCCAGAAGATGGAGAAGACGATCGGCCGCAGGCTGCGCAGCGAGGCGGTGATCAACGGCCGGACGGAGAAGGCGGGGCATCCGCGCTTTGCGCGCCCGGGCCTGAAGAAGCTCATCGAGAAGGAAGGCGAGAAGCCCGGCCAGCGGGTTCCGCCCGATTGGCCCGAGAAGGCGCAGCTGCCCGAGAAGTGGGGCCCGTCGGCGCCCGTTTGGAAGAAGTAGACTGAACGTCCGCGGCAGGGGAAGATTTTCTCTTCCCCTGCCGCCCGGTCGAAGACGGAAGCGGACAGCGAGATACCAAAGAAAACGGGACCTTGAACACAAGGTCCCGTTTCGTTTGCTGGCTCCCCGTGTGCAACCCTCTTCATAACCGTTCTCGTTCTCCGGCTGTTAACCGAAAACCTGCAATATCGATTGGTTATAAATTTGTGGCTGGTTTTAGGTGCAGGAAACATTCTTAATCTGATTTTACTTTCAAGGCTGGGTTCTCATGAAGCGTCCGCGTTGCGTTAAGCAATGCAAGAAGGGCGGTTCCCATATCGGCGAAGACGGCTTCCCACATAGTCGCCATCCCAAAAGCCCCTAGAAAAATGAAAACGCCTTTGACGGAAAAAGCCAACGCGATATTTTGCCAGACAATTCGACGGGTATGCTTGGCGAGCCCGACCGCTTCGGCCATTTTTGCCGGTGCGTCGGTCATCAGCACCACATCGGCGGTTTCGATGGCGGCGTCCGAACCGAGGGCACCCATGGCCACTCCCACATCTGCCCGGGCCAAGACCGGCGCATCGTTGATACCATCTCCAACAAAGGCAACCTTTCCGTCCCCTTTGGTATCCGTGAGGATTTGTTCGAAAATGCGGACCTTGTCTTCGGGTAGCAATTCGGCATGAAATTGATCCAGATTGAGAGCCTTGGCAACGCTTGCGGCGGCGCACGCGTTGTCCCCCGTCAACATCACAAGTTTCGAAACCCCATCTGCCCGCAGCCGTTCCGCGGCCTGCTTGGCATCCGGTTTGAGCTGGTCTCCGATTAGAATGTAGCCGGCGTATTGATCATCCACCACTACGTGGGCCACGGTGCTGTCAAAAACACATTGCCCATGGTCGAGCTGTCTCTCATGCAAAAGTGCATCGTTGCCGACGGCGATAATTTTTCCGTCAAAGAGAGCTTTTACCCCTTTTCCGGGAATGGCAACGTGGTCGCTTACCAGCGATTCATCGATAGCAAGTCCTTTGCTCTTCATCGCTTCTACGATGGATTTGCCGATGGGATGATCGGAGTGCAGCTCCACCGCAGCGGCCATTTGCAGCACCTGATCAGATGAAAATCCATTGTCGGTCACGACCCGATCCACCGTGAAAACGCCGCATGTCAAGGTGCCGGTCTTATCAAAGACCACTGTTTTGACTTTTGAAAGGGCATCGATAAACATTGATCCCTTAATCAAGATTCCGCTGCGCGAGGCCCGGCCGATTCCACCGAAATAACCGAGCGGGATGCTGACCACCAGAGCACAGGGACAGGAGATCACCAGTAAAACCAAGGCGCGATATATCCAGGTCGAGAATTGAGCGTCATTCATGAGCAGTGGCGGAACCAGGGCAATAGCCGCTGCGATGGCCACCACCGCCGGTGTATAGTAACGGGCAAAAGTAGTGATGAACTTTTCAGTGGCCGCCTTTCGGGTAGCCGCGCTTTCCACCAGTTCCAATACGCGCGCAATCGAAGACGCCTCAAAAGGCTTTGTGACTTGAACCGCGAGCGCCGAGGACTTGTTAATACTGCCAGCAAGGACGAGGTCTCCCGGACGTATTTGAACAGGAACCGGTTCGCCGGTCAAAGGTGACGTGTCTATCTGCGAGGTTCCTTCAATCACCTTGCCATCTAGGGCGATTTTCTCGCCGGGCTTGACCAGGATGATTTCGCCCACGTTCACTTTCTCGGGTGTTGTTTCCTTAAAACCGCTTGCGGTTCTGAGCAAAGCCCGGTTTGGTCGAGCCGCCAATAGCCCGCGGACTGATCGTCGAGACTTGGAAACCGCCATATCCTGAAGCAGTTCGCCGACCTTGAAAAACAACATCACTCCAACCGCTTCGGATAACGCATGAATGGCCATGGCCCCGACCGTGGCAAGGACCATGAGTACATTCTCATCGAAGAACTGTCCGCGCCTCAAGGTCCGCAGCGCACCTGTGAATACGCTCCATCCGGACAGCAAATATGCCATTAATACAATGGGATATTCCACCCACGCCCATGGCAGTTGGTGTAATTGGTCTTCAGTAAACAGGTGAACCGCAAAAATAATGCCCGCGATGACGATAACCCCGACTTGCTTTCGAAAATTGCCTGCCTCTGTTGGCCGGTCGATGTCCGCTTTCGAATCCTGGGTTGTGGTCTCGATCTTGACGTCGGGTTCGATCCGCATGATTGTCGCGAGAGCTTTCGATAAATCAGCCGCCCTCAAATGCAAAGTAAGGTTGGCGAAATCCAAAGTCGCCGCTTCAACGCCTTCGGTTTTTAACAGTTCCCGCTCGATCTTGGCCGCGCAGGCGGCGCAATCCAGATTTTGAACCCGGAACCTCTTTTCTTGAATGGTTTGCATATAGTGATTCCTCGCTGTTTATCTATCACGAGACGCCAATTTATAAATTTCGCACCTATCGGGCGTATCCCCGATAAGAAGCCTTTGGGCGTCCCGTCGAAGAAAACCTCGCTCACCTATCAAAGCGATCACCCGATCCACGTCGTAATCAACTCGCCTGATTTGCAGAGTTTTCCAATCGCTATCGTATATTACATATTTTGCGCGCGGATCGCCATCTCGGGGTTGGCCGACTGCGCCGACATTGACGATATACCGATATTTCGACCTAAGTTGAATGGTTTCCTGCTGCAATGGATCGAACTGAAGATCCTTTCCATCATAACCCATGAGCATCATGTGGTGGGTGTGCCCGACGAAGGCAATGTCGAAACCATTTGACGTAAATGTCTCCCTGATTTCCGAAAAACTCATGTGGTTCAAGTAATCCGTCGGTGAATCAGGCGGGCAGCCATGCACCATGAGCGCCCCTTCCATTTCCAGATAGCGGGGAAGCGTTCCAATATAGCGCAACGACGCAGATGTTAAATATTTCAGGGTCTGTTCCAGGGAGCGTAACGCTTGGGTTGAAAAATCGCCACGATATTTCTTATCCAGCACAGCCAGTTCGTGGTTGCCGAGAATATTCGGTATGCACCGCTTTTCCAAAAGGTTAAGGACTTCTTCTGGTTGTGGACCATATCCGATGGCGTCGCCCAGATTGACAACCCGGTCAACACCTGACCGCTCAATATCTTCCATGCAGCAGCCAAATGCTTCAAAATTGCCATGAATATCTGACATCACCGCTATTCTCATAGCTTAGCTAAACGCCTCTCTCATTTCGCCGAATCGCCAACAGCGGCACTTTCAACTGTTCTGAAACCAATTTCCTCGAATCCCTCCCAAGGGAAACGCTCAACGACCGTGGGCAAAGAATTTTTATCCTTTGGAGCCCCCTCGACCCCACCAATAACCGCATAGCGATGTGTTTTCGATACTCCCCCGGATGGCTGGCCCTGTCCCTCTGTAAAAACCCATTCACCGATTTCATGGTTCAGCCCCTTTATGCCCAACAGGTTCGGTGAAAAAGACGCGGCTGACAGTAAAAAATCGGAGCCCATCGGCTCAGCGCCGCCTTTGGCGCTCGGATTTGGCTCAGGGGATGCGTTGCTCCGCTTCTCTCCCGGCCAATTCTCCATTTCGTTTTGCCAGTCTCCCATCATCCGCATCATACCTTCCATTGGTGGTACACTAACATCTCTTGAGGGTTCTTTCACCGTCGAGCTGTCGGTCCCCTTGACCATGGCAAAGAGCATTTCCACTTGTGTCGGCAGTCGTCTGCCAAAATATTGAGCGAAAGCCGAAGCGCCATAACCGGTGACGCGAAGGACGGGGCTGGACGCATAGGCTGGATCGCTTGTATGAAATTCGTTGTTGCGGTAAACGATCGGTTCATACCCCGAACGTACCTCGCCCAACAAAAACCAGTTTGCTCCATTGCCTTTTACTACGCCGCTTTCTATGGAAATTTTTGAAAGGTTATGATTCAAGAAACCCACAAACTGCTGATTCGTGACGAAGAACTCGTCCATATAAAAGGGAGCGACCTGAACCGACTGTTCATCATCTCCACCCGCTACATCGGGAATCGTAAACGCTCCTCCTTGAATGAAGTGCTGTTTGCCAAGGTGTTCAGCCGCGAAGGATTCATCCTTACCCGGCCTTGATTTGGTTTCGTGTTGGCTAATGGATGTCGATAAGGCACCCTTTTGCGTTCGCAAACCGGGTTCGCCCGTTAGATGCCAGATGGTCATTGACGTGACCAATAGCACCGCGGCAATGATCCCTGCCCATATCCATTTGGCGTTCGAAAAAGGGGAAGCGGAATTTGATCTGGACCATTTTTCTGCCTTTTTTTGAAGCTCCAGTCCCTGGATGACGCGTTCAAGTTGTCCGAGCAAGTCCCGGACCGACTCCGTCCGCTCGTCTCTGCTCTCGGCCGTGGCCATTTGAATGATTCGGTCCAGCTCCTGGAAAAAAGGTGATTCGGTTTTGGCCAGTTTTGCGTTTTTAAACGGCGTCGTTCCAGACTTGATTTTGCCGTCAACGGCTTCAAAAAGTATCTTGCCCAGGGAATAAACATCGGCGCGCTGATCGGCCCTTTTGAAATCGAAAAAATGTTCCGGAGACATGTAGTGAGGCGAACCTTTCACGTCCATGGACTGGGTGACCGGTTTCAGCCTGCTCGAACGGGCCAGGCCGAAATCGGCGATTTTGGGCGTGTCCTGGTCCATGAGAATATTTTCAGGTTTGAGATCGCGGTGCACGATGCCGCTGTCGTGCAGTGCCATCACACCCGCCAACAGGGGAAAAAAATACCGCCTCACCCAGGTCTTGATAAGAGCCTCTTCCGGGTAGAATCCTTCCTCAGACATGGTGTCTCTAAGAGACCCGCCGGGAATGTATTCCATGGCGATGTACTCTACGGACGCGTCCTGATCGCACTTTTTTACGGTGATGGCGTCATGGTCGAAAACCTGTAAAATATTGGGGTGCCGAATCTGAGCCATGGCCTGGACTTCCCGCCTGAACCGCTGGACCAGTGTTTCGGCCTCTTCATCGCCCTCGTCGATGGATTCGAGCCATTCCCGCGAAACAACCTTGATTGCCACATCGCGATTCAGATTGTTCTGGTGCGCACGATAGACCTCGCCCATTCCGCCCTTGCCGAGAAATCCGAGGATCACCCATTTATTGTTGAGCACATCCCCGACCTTGAGCGTGGTTTTGCATGAAGTTGTCATCTCATATGCTTTCAACGCCATGGTCGCTTTCAGTCTCCATTACCGGGTTTGCCTCGCAGCGACTGAATTGTTCCGGATTGTTTGTCGATGAGGACCTCATCGATGAGACCGCCGTCCTTTTCTACTATTCTGGCAATGTAATAGCGCCCGGTGTTTTTTAAATCCTTCAGGCCGTATTTTTCCCATTGATTGTCATTAATGTGCCGGTTGATGATGATTCTGGCAGTGGCCGTTCCCATGCCGTCAAAATATTTTGCCAGGGCATCCTGCTCAGCGCCTGCCAGCTCCACATCCGTCGATCTTTGGGACTCACCTGTTTGATAATCTTTTTTTGATTGCATGGCGACACTTCCTTTCCAATTTATAGCAACCGACACCATTTATGGCTGAGAGAGTATTTGCCTCATTTTAATAAATTCTTCCCGTGAGATTTCCCCTCTGGCGAATCGCGCCTTCAAGATAGCCTCGGAATCGAAACGATCCTGAGACGGTCCCTGCGGGCCATGCGCTTGGGCCTTAAATATCCGAATTGCAAGATACACAATCAAAAAAATAACCAAGCCCCATATCAGCAGAGACAGTAAACTCCCCGGGAAAAATCCACCCCACCAGCCTCCTGACATAGGTCCGTAATCGCAGCCCCACATGACCAGATCTCCTTATCGGTTTAATAGCGAGGCGGCCGGAAGCCGCCCGGCCGTCTCATCATCTTTATTGATGTTACCACCAGCACCCGTATCCGCCCATCCGGCCGTAGTATCCGGAGTATCCGGCATTCGGAGCCGGCAGGTTGTGCGAACGCGCCTGGGCGCTCAACTTGTCGTGCAGGACCGTGATTTCCCGACTCAGCTCCGCGGCCCGTTTGGGGTCGGGATTAGACGTTGCCAGCAGCGCGTTGTATTCGCCCTGTTTAGCGGCCAAGTCCTGACGGAGTTGGGCGGTTTGATCGTAAAATCCCTGATAGTTGCCGCTGTAATACCCCGCCATCGGCCCACCTGTGGGGCCGCCCCAGTAGCCATCCCAATAGCAGGCGAAAGCCTGCGTTCCGATCAATGCGGTGAAGGCCACCGCCACAACGATGAGAATCGCCTTTTTCATGTTTTTACCTCCAGTGTGTTTTTTTCTACATAAACTGAATGTCCATGGCACCATGGTCGCCGTTGCTTTTACTGATATCAAATTGCGTGCCATAAAACCAAAAATACAATCTATGTATTTGAATTTTTTGATATAAATAGATATGAAGAGGTGGACATTCAGAGCCTTTGAAGGTTAACCACCCCACCATCTGTGGCCATATTACCCAATATTCCCATTCCAAAGAAAATGAACTGTTGCCAAAATACCCACTCATGTGTATACTATTAAAAAAACAAGGAGATCGAGGTTGCCATGATTCCAAAAACAATTCGCCGAAAACGGACCAGCCTACCCACATCGCCTTGGGTCATCATTGGATCGGCGGTAATTTTGCTGATCGTCGCGGTGGTGCTGGCCTACCAAAATTACAGCCGAGAAAAAAAATACATGTCCCAGATCTTGAGTGAAAAGGGCGCCGCAATCATCAAGGCGGTGGAGGCCGGCGCCCGGACCGGAATGATGGGCATGATGTGGGGCGGGCAGCAGGTTCAAACCCTGATCGAAGAAACCGCCCAGGTTCCGGACGTCCTTTACATTACGGTGGTGAACAACCAGGGGCTGGTTCTGGCCAGCAGCAATCGCGGATTGATTGGCACCCAGATGAGCACGGATTCGCCTGAAGGCAAGCTAAGTCCGTCGGAGGGAATCAACTGGCGTTTTAGAAGCATCGACAACCAGCGGCATGCGTTTGAAGTGTACCGATATTTCCGGCCTATTTCCGGCCGGAACACCTGGATGGGCAATCACATGGGCCGGATCATGCAAGGGCGCGGCATGATGATGGGGATGGATAATGACTGGTGCTTTCCTTCGACAAGTGCCGACGAAGAACAGGTGATGCTGGTTGGTTTGGACCCCCAACCCTTTGAGGACGCGCGTTTGGAGGATATCCGTAACACGGCCATTATATCAGGCGTATTAGTTGTCTTGGGACTGGCCGGTTTCATATCCATGTTCTGGTTGCAAAGCTATCGCTCGGCCAGGCGCTCGCTTCAAGATACCAGCGCGGTGGCGGACCAGGTGGTGACCAGTCTCCCCGTCGGGTTGATCGCCACGGATAAAAACGGAAAAATCGCATTTTTCAACAGCGCCGCCGAGCGTATCACCGGACTGGATCTGTCCCAAGCACGAGGTAAGGAGTCCAACGCTGTTCTGCCATATCATCTTTGCGGATTAACGGAATGCCTGGACCGAGGCGAATCGATATCCGAAAAAGAAATGGAATGCGAATTCGCCGAGGGCAAGGTTGTTCCGGTTAGCATCAGCGCATCGAAAATTATCAACGAGGAAGGGCGATTTGTCGGGCAGGTTCTGATCATTCGCGATCTTGGCGAAATCCGCCGCCTTCAGGATGAAGTCCGCCGCAAGGAAAAACTGGCGGCCATCGGCGGCCTTGCCGCCGGTGTGGCCCATGAAATCAGAAATCCCTTGAGTTCCATCAAGGGCATCGCCTCTTATTACAAGAGCAAGTTCGAGGAAGGCAGCGAGGATAGGGAGATGGCCGGGGTCATGATCGAAGAAGTGGATCGGTTGAGCCGGGTGATCAGTGAGTTGTTGGAGTTCGCACGGCCAACAAAGTTGAAGCCGAAGCCGTCGGATCTGAACGAGATTTTGATGCATTCGGTCAGGCTGGTTCAACAAGAGGCGGCCGCAAAAAACGTTGATATTCAATTACATCTCACACCCGATATCCCAGATATGAACGTTGATCCGGACCGTCTGACCCAGTGCTTTTTAAATCTGTACCTGAACGCCTTGCAAGCCATGGAAAAGGGCGGTCAACTGACCGTCTCCAGCGCCATCAGGGAAGACGACATATTTGCGATTGATATCAAGGACAATGGTCGTGGAATATCTGCGGATGACTTGAGCAAGATATTCGACCCCTATTTTACCACCAAACCCAAGGGGACCGGACTGGGGCTGGCGATTGTTCATAAAATCATCGAAGCCCATCAGGGGCAGATCAAGGTCCGCAGCGCCCTTGGTCAAGGCACCGTTTTTTCCATTGCCCTGCCCTTGCAGAACGAAAAAATGAGGTAGATATGACCGCACCAAGCTCATCTCACATCTTGATCGTCGATGACGACACGAATCATTTAAAAACCCTTCAAACCATTGTCAGAAGCTGGGGCTACCAGGTGTTCACGGCCGATGACGGCGCAAAAGCAGTGGAAAGCGTCAAGGCAAGGCCCTTCGCCCTGATTCTGATGGACGTCCGCATGGCCCATATGAGCGGTATCGAGGCCCTGAAACAAATCAAGCAATACAACCCAGCCATACCGATTCTCATCATGACCGCCTATTCTTCCGTTGATTCGGCGGTTGAGGCCCTAAAGGCCGGGGCCTACGATTATTTAACAAAGCCCCTGGACTTTGAAGTGCTTAAGATAAGCCTGGCGCGCGCCCTTGAGCATTCCGGCCTGAAATCCGAAAACGCCACCTTGAAATCTAAACTGAGCGCTGACTACGAACTGAAAAATATCATCGGAAAGAGCCAACCGATGAAGGCGCTTATCGACATGATGGCCATGATCGCGCCATCGGAGGCAACCATATTGATCACCGGGGAAAGCGGGACAGGAAAGGAGTTGATCGCGAAATCCATCCATCACAACAGCCAACGCAAGGACCGGCCGCTGGTAGTGGTCAATTGCGCGGCCCTTACCGAAACGCTGTTGGAATCAGAGCTTTTCGGTCACGAGAAAGGCGCTTTCACGGGCGCGGACAGACGCCGCGAGGGCCGCTTCATGCAGGCTGACAAGGGCACCATTTTTCTGGACGAAATCGGCGAGACTTCCGCCGCGATGCAGGCCAAACTGCTGCGAGTCATCCAGGAGCGGGAAATCCAGCGAGTCGGCGGAGAGGAGACCCTGCGCGTGGACGTGCGGATTCTCGCCGCGACCAACCGAAACCTGGAGGAGGATGTGAAAAACGGAAAATTCCGTGAAGACCTTTTCTATAGACTGAACGTCGTCACGCTTCGTATCCCGCCGCTACGCGAACGCCAGGATGATGTTCCTGTACTCGCTCAGCATTTCCTGGCCAAGTACGCGACCAAAAACCACAAGCGGGTTAAAGGCTTTTCGCCGCTGGCAATGGATATGCTGCTCAAATACGCTTGGCCCGGCAATGTCAGGGAACTTGAAAACGTCATTGAGCGCGCCGTGATTCTCCTGCCGGACGAGCACGTCACCGAAAAAGAACTTCCCGCCACCATCACCGAAAGCTATGCCGAGAAAAGCGACTGGGCGGCTCCGCCGCCACCGGTTGCAGCCAACCGCCCCTTGGAGGAAGTTGAAAGGGAGGCGATTTTGGCCACGCTTGAAGACAGTGGCGGGAATAAAAGCGAAACAGCGCGCAGGCTTGGCATCAACCGCAAGACCCTTCACAAGAAACTCAAAGATTATGGAATAGATTGAGCTTCCTAATGGAAAGCGAATTCTTAACGGTCCTTGGCTTGGCGACGCTTCCGGCGCTGGGAAATTTCAGCGGCGGCGTGCTCGCTGAGTGGCTGCGGCCGTCGAAAAAAACACTCAATCACGCCCTGCATGCTGCCACCGGAATTATCCTCGCAGTTGTTGCGGTCGAAGTGATGCCGGCTGCACTTGCTGGCGCGCCGGCCTGGCTGCTCGCCTTGGCTTTCATGGGAGGTGGCAGCGCTTACCTGTTCATAGAATCCGGCGTCAAACGATGGCAAGAGGGCAAACAAGCCGGAGCTGGAGCAGGGGCATGGATGGTCTACCTGGCGGTGGCAACCGATCTTGTCGGGGATGGACTGTTCATCGGCACGGGATCGGCGGTGTCGAGCCAAATGGCGCTCATCCTGGCCTTGGGCCAGGTATTGGCGGATATCCCCGAAGGCTTCGCAACCATTGCCAACTTCCGGGATAAGGGCGTGGGGCGGGCCAAACGGCTACTCGTTTCCGCTTCGTTTCTCTTGCCGGTCGTCATTGCCGCTATTCTTGCATACGTCATGCTTCAAGGGCGGAGCGAAATTATAAAAATGGCCGGACTAGTCTTTGTCGCCGGGTTGTATATGCTTGCCGCCATGGAGGATATGATGCGCGAGGCCCATGAGAGTGCCGAAGATAGCCGCTGGTCCGCGCTTAGCCTTCTTGCGGGCTTCGCCATTTTCCTGGTCATCTCGGGATGGCTTTGATTAGATAGAGGTCCCGCTTTTTCATGAACTGTCCCTTTTAACCCCACAATGCAATTCAGGAAAGACTAAAGTGGGTATTATCGAACCACATCCCCACCTGCATGCCTTAATACGATCTATCCTACCGCACACTTCATATTTTAAAAGTTAAGTTATTACAGCTACATATATTCGTTTTGGGACGGCATGGCAGAGTGTTGGCATCATGTTTGCTCTATTCTTAAAATAAAAGCCAAACGGCTTTCAGAAAGCGGCCGCTTTTATGATTGGGGACAACAACAAATCGCAAAAAATTAAATTACATAATGGAGGCACGAAATGAAACGAAATACTAAAGGACTTATGACGCTGGCTGTATTGGCCGTTTTTGGAATCTCGACCGTGGCGTTTGCCCAATGGGGCCCTGGATACGGACATATGATGGGACCAGGCATGATGGGACCGGGCTGGCAGGGAGGAAGCGGCTATTACGGCAATCTCTCCGCCGATGAAATCGCAAAGCTGGATCAGCAGCGCTCGGAGTTCTTCAAGGCGACTGAAGGCATCAGGCAACAACTGTATGAGAAGGAACTCGCATTGCAAGGTGAGTTGAGCAAGGAAAACCCGGACACCAGCAAGGCCTCAACGTTGCAGAGCGAAATTTCCAAGCTGCGGGGCGAGCTTGATCAAAAGCGGCTGGATTATGAAATGCAAGCCAGAGAATCCGTCCCCAACTACAATCGCGGGTATCGGGGCCACGGTTCAATGATGGGTTACGGTCCCCGTGGTGGTGGATATTGCATGTGGTAAACTCGTTACGCGGTTGAAGGTGTATGACAGGGCGGCGAACGCCGCCCATTGTCATACACGAAACCTACAGGGAACCGGTTGACGATTGCAACAAATGACGACTCGATAGAAAGGTGAGCCGATGAAAAGGAATTTTTTGAAAACGGCGATAAGGCCAATCACGCTTATTGCGATTTTGGGACTTGCATTAACGGTGCTGGCGGGTTGCGGAACGGGCCATGGCCCATACCGATATGGCTACAATGGATATCATGGCGATGATTACCGAAATAGCAGCTCCTACGGCACTATGTATGACCTAGACGGCAGAGGCTACCACCGCCGCGCGCCAGGCTACGGGGATGGCCGAGGCGGATACTGCGGATGGTGATGGAGCATATTCGTCTCAACTTGAATTACCATTGAGGTGAAAGATATGGTCATCAAATCTTTTTACAACAAGGTTTTGTTAGGACTTCTCACGATATGGGGTTTGAACAATATTCTTTTAAGCCCCGCATTCGCTCAATCCGGCGGGTACCGGAACTGGCACATGGGACGATGGATGATGGGCGACTGGGGAATGGGGTGGTTTGGCATGATAATGATGTTATTGTTTTGGGTTTTAGTCATCGCCGGCATCGTCTTTTTGATTCGATGGTTGGTTCAAAACACGGGTAGCAGAAGCCATTCCGGAGTCAGCACAGGTACTCAGGCAATGGATATTTTAAAGGAACGCTATGCCAAGGGAGAAATCACCCGCGATGAATTTGAATCCATGAAAAAAGAGATACTCCGGTAGGCCCCGTGGGAGGCTTGCGATGAAAGGCAAAAACACAGGAATGAAAATGGATAACGGGCATTCCAGAAGGCAATTTTTCAAGCTGGCCGGCTATGGTACGCTGGGATTGATGGCAGGCGGGATCTGGCCGGGGCTTGAGCGTTTGGCTGCCGGGCAAACCCAGGATACAGAATTCGTTCCCGACCTCGACATTTCCCTTTCCGCGCGCCCCGGCGAGGTTTCTGTTTTTCCGGGAAACCCCACCAGGGTTTGGCGCTACCATGCGACGGTGCACAAAGGCGACCGTGCTCGAATTGCTGAAATGCCCCGTAGCTACCTTGGCCCGATCATCAAAGTCCATCAGGGTGAAAAAATACGGATTCGCTTCAATAACGCCATTCCGGAAGAGTCTATCGTGCACTGGCACGGCCTGCATGTGCCCGCGATCATGGACGGACACCCGCGCTATGTCGTTCCGCAGGGGCAATCCTACTTGTATGAGTTCGAAGTCAAGAACAGAGCCGGTACCTATTGGTATCATCCACACCCACACGGCAGAACCGGCCCACAGGTGTATCGTGGTCTGGCAGGCCTTTTTCTTGTGTCCGATGCAGAAGAACAAGCCGTTGGCTTGCCCGAAGGTGAATATGATGTCCCGCTGGTGATTCAGGATCGAACCTTTGATCCGGAAAATCAGCTTGTGTACATGTCAGGGCACAGAATGGAGCAGATGACCGGGTTTTTGGGCGACTTGATAATGGTGAACGGCATGCCGGATTTTACACTGCCGGTATCGACCAGTGCCTATCGCCTGCGCCTGCTGAATGGCTCCAATTCACGTAATTATAAGCTGGCATGGGAAGACGGCCGCCCTCTGACCATCATTGGTACAGACGGCGGCTTACTGGAAAAAGCGGTCTATCGTCGGTACGCTTTTTTTAGCCCGGGAGAGCGATTGGAGATTTGGGCCGATTTCAGCGATAAGCCAGTCGGCTATAAGACATCCCTTATGAGCCTTCCCTTCGACGCCGGCGGCATGGGTGGAGGGCAGATGGGCCGCGGCATGATGATGGGCGGAATGATGGACCAGAATCAACGCCTTCCAGATGGTGTGAACTTTCCTGTACTCAAGGTGAATGTGACCCGATCTGTGAAAACAAATTACCGTCTCCCGGACATACTTTCCGAGATCGGGCCTGTCAGTCCTAAAGACGCTGTGAACTATTTTCGTCCCCGGCAATTTTATCTCACGATGCGGCATATGCAATGGACCATCAACGGCCGGGTGTTTCAAATGGAGGAGGTGGCAGACGACGAGATAGTCCGATTGGACACGGCGGAGATATGGGAATTCAACAACGCCGGGGGTGGAATGATGAATATGATGAACATGCCCCATCCCATTCACCTGCATGGTAAACAGTTCCGCGTTATTGAACGCGGCGGCGTTGCTCATGACGGCTATGTTGATGAAGGATGGAAAGATACGGTTTTGCTAATGCCCGGTGAACGGATCAGAATATTGGTTGATTTTGATGATTATCCGGGAATGTTTTTGTACCATTGTCACAACCTGGAACATGAGGATATGGGCATGATGCGCAATTATTTTGTGAGGAAATCGTAACAACTGATGAAAAATCATGTCCTTGGTGGTTTTCCGTCATGACCAAAAAACTTCAATTCTCCTGGGAGTTGTCCGTATAGTATAGTCCTTATCTTGAATTTCCGCCGGCTCTAAGACAATCTCAGTCTCTCACAGAAACCCTATCGCCGCGTCATGCAGGCTCATCGTTTGGCATCGCTCGGTCATAACGATTCCAGCCTCGTCGCGCGTTCAGTCGTTACGGACAGGCGACTCCATGTGTAAAGCTCATTAGTCGACCCTGATAATGTGACAATACACTGAAATTTATTGAAATTTAATCGGAGATAATGTATTTCAAATAACCAGTAATGCAGTGATAATGCATTTTTTCTGGTCGAAATCACTCCGAGGTTACCAACGATGCAGCCCAAAAAATCGGACCGTCAGCGCAGCTTCCTCTGCCCAGATCTGATCGATCAACTCGATCCTCGACACCACCTTCTGGGGTTGGCCAAGGCCATCCCGTGGCAGGTTTTTGAGGACAGCTTTCGTCCGCTTTATGCCGCATCCGGTCGCCCAGCCAAACCCGTCCGTTTGATGGTTGGGCTTCTCATCCTCAAACAGCTTGAAAACCTGAGCGATGAGCGCGTCGTCGAGATCTGGGTTCAAAACCCCTACTTCCAGGCCTTCTGCGGTCAGCAGCGCTTCACCTGGAAGCTGCCGTGCGACCCGTCCGAGTTGACCTATTTTCGGCGTCGCATCGGGGAAGACGGCGTGCGCAAAATTTTCGAAGTCTCCGTGACCCTCCATGGCGACAAGGCCAAGGAAGAGGAAGTTATCGTGGACTCCACCGTGCAGGAAAAGAACATCACCTTTCCCACGGACACTAAGCTGCTGACCAAGATCGTGACGCGTTGCCGCATCATGGCCAAACTCGAAGACGTCAAACTCCGGCGCAGCTACCAGCGTGAGATCAAGAAGCTGCTGCGGACCATTCGCTTCAAGTCAAAAGGCCGCAAACAGGGCGAGGCCCAGCGAGCTATCAGGCGTTTGCGCACTATCGCCGGCGTCCTGATCCGCGATATGAGACGAAAGCTTTCCCCGGAAGCGCTTGAGATTCACCGGCAGTCTCTTGACCTCTACGACCGCGTTCAACGCCAGCAGCGCTCCGACACGGGCAAAATTTACAGCCTCCATGAGCCAGACGTTTCCTGCATCAGCAAAGGCAAGGCTCACAAGAAGTACGAGTTCGGCGCCAAGGCATCCGTGACCGTGACCAAGATCAGCGGCATCATCGTTGGCGCATTGTCCTTCCCGGACAACCCCTTCGACGGCCATACTCTCCCCGCAGTTCTGAGCCAGGTCGAGAGTATCGTCGGCAAAAGGCCGACCATGGCGATCTGCGACCGTGGCTACCGAGGCAAGCGCAGGATCGGGGATACCCGCATCGAAATCCCTGAATCAGGCAAAGGCCCAAAAACTGAACACGAAAAGCGCCAAGCTCGGGCACGCTTTCGCCGCAGGGCCGCCATCGAACCAATCATCGGCCATCTCAAGAACGATCACAGGATGCTTCGAAACTACCTCAAAGGGCGGATCGGCGATTCCGTGAACCTGTTCATGGCCTGCGCGGCCTTCAATTTCCGGAAGTTCATCCGGATACTGTATTTTTTGTGCCTCAAATTACTTGGGCACGTTTTTCGTCCAGATGTTCGGGCGTTACACGTTTGTGCTTGATGGCCCGCTTTTAGAGTTTTTCAGGATCGACTCATTAGCCATGCCGCAATTGCTCCGCCTCGTATTTTTCAAATAAGTCGTAGTTCGGAATGCCGCGCGAGCGGTTGCGCTTGCCTTGAATAGTCTGGTCCACCCGGCCCTTGATGTAGTCGCAGAGTTCCTCAAAGCGCGAAACATGGATGAAGAACGTCTTCGCCTTGAACTTGCGCTGAATGGTGGTGTGAATTTCGGCATGGTTGAAGGAGCGGAAGCTGCCATAGCTGGCGTCGGCCTGACGATAATCGAAGTAGCGCTTGATCAGATAGTCGATGTATCCCTTTTTGATGGTGTCCGCGCCGATGGAATCCACCGGGTATTGCATCCGGGGCGACCGTTTGCGGCCGAAGGTTACGGTGTTGGCGATAATGCTGCCGCTGACACTCGCGGCATTCACACTCACCGACTGCCTGGGGCTTTTTTCAGCCCGCCGGGGTGACGCCCTGTGGGTCCAGAACAGTTCCATCTTCTTGGCGTGGACATCCGCCGGTGAAATCTCCCCGCGCGTGATCTTGGAGTGGCAGTTCCCGCACACGACGATCAGGTTTTCGATCTTGTTGTTCGAGGGGTCTCCGTCGATATGATGAATCTCCAGCACCGCCACATCCGCGACGCCGCAGAACGGGCAGCGGTTGTCGGCTTCCTGGTAGAGCTTCTTGCTCGTCAAGGCTGAAACCGTTTTGCGCTGCTTCGGGCGCTTGGGTGCTTGGTTCTCTGTTTTGGGCATACCTGTTTAAAGCTCTCCCTTGAACGCCTTGTCCAGAATCGAGGGAAGCATGGCGTCGAGTTCTGTTAGGCCATCCTGTTGTGTCATGAGCATTTCACGCACCTTTGCCTGTAGGCGGTCGAACCAAACCTGCTGGCCGTAATCCGGGATCGGAACCTCGATTTCTTCCAGGGCCTTTTGACCAAGAGTTCGATTGCGATCCGCGCTACCTGGAGAAGCATACCCGATGTCTACAAGTCCTTTGGCCGTTAAAAGGTAGAAGCATAGAAAACCAGCCGTCGTTTTGCCCTCGACAGGAACGAGCGTGAGGTAGCGATGTGAGCCAACGCGTCCATCGTCATCGGGTCCAGCTACAGCAATCGCTCCTTCCCATGCCTTGATGTTGCTGATGACAATGTCGCCCTCCTTGACACGGAAAAGCTTCTGCCATGTCAACTCCGCACCCAGAAGTGTGGGCTTATGAAAGACTCCCTTGCCGAAGGAGCGAACACCCAATTCCGGATACTCACCGTCAACGGTGGCGTCCACTGGTCGTCTTAAAAGGGGGGCTACATCACCAATCCGCAATCGCGGAGCGCCTTCGATGATCCGTGAGAAGGCACTGTGAAGCATGGTACTGGCTTCTTGTTCGATCTGGCGATAGCATTCGCGGGCTTCGTCGATGCGGGCGGACAAGGCGTCGAGTTTCGCCACGATCCGGTCCTGTTCCTTGCGGTCCGGGAGGGGGATTTCACATGCAAAAAGAGCTTCTGGATTAAGCGTTCTCCTCCGGTCTCCCATTCCTCGGGTTCGGCTGCCCAAGTCATGCCAGAAAACAGGTTGGAGTGTGAAGTATCCAAGGTATTCACGATTCAACTCAGGCGCACAAAGAAACGTCGGAAATTGAGGCGACACAAAATGGCCGCTGAAGTCCTCCGAACTCAAGGCAAGAGCGCCTTCCCAACCGAAAAGCTGGCTCATCACAAAATGTTCTGACTTGAGCCGGTTGAAGGTTTTGTAACTGCAAGTTGTTCCATCAACTGGCTCACGATGAAAAAGCCCTTTGCCGAAGCTGTAAACTCCAACCATTGGGTATTGAACACCGGCCCTAACGGGAACTTTGTCAAGATCGATGGTAAGCAATTCTCTCAAGGGAACCCTTCGCCAGCCGTTCGAACTCATCGGACCTTCCCCCCCGATGCAGCCGGCTCCGATAGGATGGCCTTGATCTCCTCCATGATCTCGCCGACCCGGCGGTTCTTCTCGGCGATGCTCTCGGCAAGCTGTTTGGGCGGCAGGTGCTCAAGGGCTTCCGCGCCGCGCGGGTTCTTGATGTCGAGGTTACCGCCGCCGGCCAATACGTCTCGCGCCTTGACCTTCCAGGCGTGCTCGGTTTCGCGGCGGCGCTCGGCGTGGAACCATTTGAGCAGGTCGGCGAACTCCTCGTATTGCAGCGGGCTTGTCTTGGTGTATTTCTTACGCCCCTCGGGCAGGGGCAGTTCATAGTACCAGATGATATCGGTGGGGCCGGAGCGGTCAAAAAAAAGCAGGTTGGTCGGGATGGCGGTGTAGGGCTCGAATACACCCTGGGGCAGGCGCACCACCGTATGGAGATTGAAGGCCGTGAGCAACTCCTCCTTGATCCGGCCGCAGACCCCGTCGCCGAACAAGGTGCCGTTAGGCACGACCACGGCCGCGCGGCCGGGCTTGGGCCCGCGCTTGAGCTTGCGCATGATCATTTGGAGAAACAGCAGGGCGGTTTCCGTGGTCTGTTTGGCCTCAGGAAAGTTGTTCAGAATGCCGCGCTCCTCCTCGCCGCCGAAGGGCGGATTGGTGAGGATCACGTCCACCCGGTCGCGGTCGCCGATCTCGTTGAGCGGGAAACGCAGGCTGTTCTCCGGATCGATTTGAGGGGCTTCGAGACCGTGCAGGAGCAGGTTCATCTGACAGAGGAGATAGGGAAGCGGCTTGGCCTCGCCGCCGAATATGGATTGTTTCTGGAGTACCCGCCTGTCCTCCACGGTCTTGACCTGTTTACCCAAGTGGTTGAAGGACTCCACCAGGAAGCCGCCGGTGCCGCAGGCAGGGTCGAGGATCGTCTCTCCAAGGTGCGGGTCGAGGGCCTCGACCATGAAGCGCACCACCGGACGCGGGGTGTAGAACTCGCCCGAATCGCCGGCCGCGTCACGCATCTCCCGCAGCATGGATTCATAGAGGTGACCGAGGGTGAAGAGTTCATCCTGGGCCTCGAAATGGATCGCGTCGACCTGATTGATGACGTCGCGCAGGATGTAGCCGGACTGGATTCGGTTGGTCAGGCGGCTGAAAACGCTGGCGATGACGCGCTTGCGGCTCGTGGGGCCGTTGTGCAGGCCGCTCAGGTAAGCGAACAGCCCCGACCCTTTCGTCCCGTCGGGCCGGACAGCCTCTTCCTGGTTGATGAAGGCGATCAGCTCCGGGCCGGTAACACCATTGTCTTGAGCGGCCCAGTCGCGCCAGCGGTAAGGCGGTTCGATGGTCGGGCGGTATTTCGTTCCCCTCATCTTGGCGCGCGACGCTTCGATCTGCTCCAGGTCATCGAGAAACTTGAGAAACATGACCCACGTCAGGAGCGGCAACCGGTCCAGGTCGCCGGACAGGCCCTTGTCTTTGCGCATGATCTGCCGGCAGGACTTGATGACGCTGCCCAGACGCTCGGCCGTGGTTTTGGGCGGGGTCGCTTTCTTGGTTCGTTTGGCCATCATTTTCCCTTAAGCCGCGTAGAGCAGCGTTTGCAGTTCTCGAATCGCTTCGACCAGCCGGTCTTCTCCGCCGAAATAACGGGCGATTTGGATCACATTGCCGCGTTTGCTGATGGGCGGGACCTCCAGCACTTCGGGGATGACGAATTGGGCGGTGCCATGCTCGGTGTACTTGTCGAGAAGTTCACAGAGTATCTCCCGCGCCTCGGTGCCATATTGATCGAAGAAATCCTTCTTCTCGGAGCGCAGGCGCTGGGCGCGCTCGCGCCGTGTCCGCAGCGGCGCGTTAAAGGCGATATGACACAGGAGGTCGAGGGGGTCGGCATCGGGTTGATCCGCCAGGGAGGCCAACGCGTCGAAATCGATGCCCCGTTCGCCCAATTTGTCGATAATCTCTTTTCGATGATCGGGGTCGGCCCAATCGTTACGAAGTTCGGCCGCGTTCCGATAAAGGGTCCGCACCTTTTCCGCGGTATAGTCTATAAAGCCGACAACCCTGAGTTGATTGCCGTCGGCGTCGAGCTCATAGACGAGGTGAGCGGCAATGGCGACCTGGCCGCCGTCGAAGTAAAATTTGCGCCTCTCGGCGGGAGCGCCATCATCCGGGGGCAGTGGATCGACAATCACCTCGTCGCCCGCCTCGGGTTCTTCCTCGGGCGTCACGACCGTTTCCGAATCCGTCGGCCGGCCTTCCTCGTCGATATGCTGCTCCGTCTCGATGGACGGGTCCCCGTCAAAGTCGGGGTCGGCGAACATGCGGGTGGCCGACCCGGTGTAATCAAGGATGCTGAAAAAGAACTTGCCGTAATCGTCCCGGACACGGGTCCCCCGCCCGATGATTTGTTTGAAATCCGTCATCGAGTTGATGACCCGGACGAGCACGACGTTCTGGACCGTCGGCGCGTCTATGCCCGTGGTCAGCATCTGCGACGTGGTCAAAATAACGGGTGTTCGGCGTTCGACATCCTGGAAGTTGCTCAAATGGCCTCGGCCGATGCCGCCTTCGTCGGACGTTACACGGCACACATAATCGGAATGTTGGCGGGCCAGGTCGGCGTTCAGGTTGTTCAGCGCGCGGCGCATCTCGTCGGCGTGCTCCTGATCGACACAAAAGACGATGGTCTTGTCGAACCGCCCTGTCTTGTTCAGAAATTCTGTCAAATGCCTGGCGACGGCCTCGGTCCTGGCCTTCAAAGATACGATGCGCTCGAAATCGTTGGTGCGGTATTCCTCGTCCGGGATTTCCCGGCCATAGCGGTCAAGGTCTCCCTGGCTCGGACGCCAACCCGCCGCGTCCCAAGTGGTGATGACGCGGTGAACCCGATAGGGGGCCAGGAACCCGTCGTCGATCCCTTGGCGAAGGCTGTACTGGTAAATGGGATCTCCGAAGTAGCGGTATGTATCGGCGTTATCCTGCCGCCGGGGGGTGGCCGTCATCCCAACCTGGATTGCCGGCTCGAAATACTCGAGGATGGCCCGCCAGTTGCTGTCGTCCTTGGCGCTTCCGCGGTGGCACTCGTCCACGATGATCAAATCAAAAAAAACCGGCGAATATTCACGGTAGAGTCCGGGTCTGCGTTCGTCTCGGGCGATGGCTTGATAAATTGCGAAGTACATTTCCCGACTCTTGTTGGCCACGCCCCCTTCTATTTTCCAGCGCGCATCGCCGAAGGGCGCGTATATCTTGGCCATAGGATCATCGACCAGGACATTGCGATCCGCCAGATACAGGACTCGGGGTCGCCGGTAGTCCTCGGTTCGGTTCCAGCGCGATGACCAAAGCTTCCAGCAGATCTGAAAGGCCACGACGGTTTTTCCCGTCCCGGTAGCCATTGTCAGTAGGATGCGCCGGCGTCCCTGAAGAACCGCTTGAACGGTTCTGTTGATGGCGATCTCCTGGTAGTAGCGCGGCGATTTGCCGCTCAAATGATATGCGGGGGCGAGAAGCCGTTCCACCGACCGGGGGTCGATAGACTCCGAATTGATCAAACGCGTCCACAGATTTTCCGGCATGGGAAAGTCCGCTATTTCGCGTTCGAGGCCGGTTATGTAATCAAACTCGACAATCCCTTGACCGTTGGTGGCATAGGCGAATTTTAGGCCGAGGATTTCCGCATATTCCTTGGCCTGTTGAAGACCCTGGCCAGGGGTGGCGTATGAGGGTTTCGCCTCGACCACGGCTATGGGCATGTCGGGGCGGTAGCGAAGAATGTAGTCGGCGCGTTTTCCGGGTCTTCTGCGTCCCTGGCGGCCGGACACGATGATGCGGCCATCGGTGAACGTAACCTGTTCGTTGATGCGGTGCGGTTCGTCATCCCAGCCAGCTGCCTGGAGTTTGGGAACGATATAGCGGCGGCAGGTATCGGCTTCGTTCAAGGCCATGGCTACCCCCGCCTCACGTGTTCATCTTCGCGCTTCAACCATTCGTCGATGGACTCCCGATGGAAACGCAGGTGGCGTCCGACCTTTTGAGAAGGGATCTTTCCCTCCCGAACAAGCTTGTAGAGCGTCGACTTCGGTATTTTCAGATAAAGGGATAACTCTTCTATGGTCAGGACGTTGTCCGGTTTGTTTTCCATCAGAAGCACCTCTGCAGTGTCCAGGTAAATTTATCCTTATTATACCTCATCACAGAGATGTAGGTTACAGTTCGTGTCAGTTCGTGTCAATTATTTTTTGGAATAGCCGGCGGGTTCAATCGAGGACCGGCTCAGCGCCAAGTGCCGTCCGGTAACGATTTGAAACGGCCTTCTATGTTGCTTCCGGCAACATAGACCCACGCAGTCAGCACCTTTCCTTGGTTCATACATGCTGTGACCAGAACACGGCGGTAGAGGCAGGGACCGCCGGGGTGGAACCCCTCCAGCCGGTCGATGGCCGGGAGGCGGGTCTCGGGGTCGTCGAAGGCAAGAAGCTCCCCGTACACGAGACCCCAGGGCGCGCCCGTGACGTTCTTCGGGAACCGGTCGGGGGTTGGCTCGGGAATGGACATACGAGCCGCAACGAGCGCTTGTGTGGCCACGTCGGCGTGCGGATTGGTGGTCCCGACGGCGAGGATGTCCTCTTCCGGGACCTGCAGGACGGGGATTCCGGAGGATGTCTCGAAGAGGCGGCCGCGGACCAAGGCGTCCTCCACCGTCACGACGCCCCGGCAGAAGCGGTCGTGGTTCCAGAAACCGCGCTTCAGTGTGCCGTAGACAAAGAGTCTCAGCATTCCGCTTGTGTTCCCGTTCGAGGGTTCTGTTGGGTTCATTGCCTGGTTCATCGGGTTCATTGGGGTGTCTGTCATGGCTCCGCGCCCTTTCTCTCCTGGGCGACGAACTCGAAGGGCTCCACCGAGTACGCGGCCAGGTCCTCGCGCCGGAACACCACCAGGCTCATGGGCGGGACCGCAATCTCACGCCAGCCTTTTTCCTCCGCCAGCACGGCGTCGAGGTATGCGGGGTCCGAAGCGTAGAGAACCGCTTTGCGGCGGGGATGCCAGCGCAGTTCCAACGGCCGATTCCCCTTGAGCACAAAGACGGTGCCCGGGTCGGTCCGGCAGGCGATGACGGCGGTGATCTGACCCCGACAGCGTCGGAGCCGGGCTTTGAACCGCTCGATATCCATGGCCCCGTCCCGGGCGGCGTTCGCGGCCAGGCGGAACAGAATCTCGCTGTCCACCTCGGCGAAGCGCCGCATCTTCCAGCGCCGGAACAGGTAGTCGGCGTTGTAAATGGTGCCGTTGTGGGTGCCGATCACCTCCCCGGCGCGGATCGGGTGGTTGTTGCTGTTGACCCGCTCGTCCCCTCGGGTGCGCCACCGGGTATGGCCGAGCAGGAGCGTGGCGCGGTTGTCCATAGAGGCAAGGAGTTCGGCGAAGGCCTTGTCCGTGACGAACCGCTCGGCCGTCACCGGCCGCTTGAAGAGCCGGTGTCCGCCGTCGGTGTCGAGCCATGCCGCGCCGGTGGCGTGTGGTCCGCGCTCCTCGCTCAATACAAGCAGGCGGGTGAAGAGCCAGGCGAGATACTCCCGCTCCTCGGCGCGTCGCCGCTTATTTCCGAAGATGACTCCCGCGAGCCCGCACATCAGGATTTCCCTCCCTGCGGATCGACGATGAACCCGCGGAAGACGCCCTCGGCGTATTCCTTCGGATGCTCCTCGATCCAGCTCGCGGCATCGGGATATCCGAGCTCCCCAGCCAGCCGGGCGACGACCGGCCGGTCGAGCATGTTGGTCAACCCCGAGAGCCGGACCGCGTCGATGCCCTGCCAAACCAGGGAGGGAATCGGTATCCGGGCCGATTTGTCGTCCTGCACCTCGGCAAGGCCATGTTTGATCAGGGCATCCAGGAAGGATGCGGCCTTTTCCTCCGACGTATCGCCCCGGACCGTAAGCTCGACGCCAGACAGCATCTTGGCGTTGCGCAGGACCATGTCGATGTAATCCTCGAGGTCCCGCTGGTCGGAAAAGAGCGTGGCTCCTTTCATGGCCAAGACCACGTCGGTCACCGTCGCCCCGGTGAAGATTTCGCCGTCGCCTTCCAGCGGCTGCCCATTGAGGGCGGTGTTTCGAATCAGCACTCTCATGACGCGCCTCCTTGCGTCCCGCCGGTCTCGTCCCCCGAAAATGCCGGAGGCCGGGATTCGATTGCGGATTGCGGATTTTGAATTGCGGATTGGGTACTTTCCGGTTTAGGTCTGCCTCGCTTGAACGCCGAGTCCCCCGGCAGGGCGGCGATCAAATGCTTGCGCGCGGTCTTGAACTCATCGCCGATGAGCCCCAGGTGGAGCAGGAAGACCCGGAAGTCGTACCGGGCGCTCTGCGGGTCGAAGGACCGTTTGCGGCTCGATGCCGCCCGGCCGTTCAGCGCCTTGGCTGCCACGGCCAGGACCAGTTGGACGTAGGCTTTCACCTTCCCCGCGTGGAGCGTCCCTTCGAACCAACGGAACTCGACCGTGCCCCGGTACCAAACGTTATGCAGGTTCACCCCGTGGTAGCGGGTGCTGTCATAGTGCTGGGGCTGCCGGTTGTGATAGCCGTACCAAATGTGGTTGAGCTGGTCCCTGGTCCTGGGACGGCGACGCTCGATTTGCGCGATGAGATCGTCGCTCACCGGTTTGCTGTAGCTCCGGCGACGGGTCTCGTTCACGCCCAGGGCGGTGAGAATGAGCGCTTCCTGTTTGTAGACGATCTTGGCGAGGTTCGCGAGGGTCCGGCCGTCGAAGGCCGTGGCGTCGACGTGGACGTGGATGCCGCAGCGTTCGTCCACCTTGGCTCCGCAGGCCCGCAGGGCCCGGACGACCTCCTGGAGGACGGGGATGTCCTCGTAGGACAGGACGGGGCTCACCACCTCGGCCCGCAGGTGGATCGGCACATTGATGAGCGAGCCGTCGGATACCACTTTCCAGACCCGTCCATGGTTGTCGGTGACTTCCCAGGGGTCGAAGCTGCCCGGGCTGCCGATGTGGCGGACTTGGCCGCCCACCACCGACTGGATTGCCTGGGCGACCCGCTCGCGCGTCCGTTTGACTGTCTCGATCTCGATTCCGAAGTTGATCCGGCGTAAGTCCATGGTCTCTCCTTGCGTTCTGTAAGCCCTTTCCCGGCAAGGGATTGGCTCTTGTGTTCACACACATACAGGCTTCTTTCCGAACAGAAAGCAAGGCGAATTCGACACATAGCCCCTTTGATTCCAATGAGTTATGTACATGGAGGCGTAACCTGCGGAAACACGCCGGGATTACTGGGTTGCCAGGGACAGATATTTTTTTGGTTTTAACCCTTGACTCTGTAGTATAGTACGGACCTTATAATGTAATCAGAGCGAAAGGAGACCCTGATGGAATCGCTGACAATCGGAAAGGTCGCCCGCCTCGCGGAGATCGGAATCGAAACCGTTCGGTTCTATGAGCGGGAGGGTCTCATCGAGGAACCTCCTCGCAGGGAATCCGGATACCGGCAATATCCCGAAGAAACCGTCCACCGGCTCCGCTTCATAAAGCGAGCGAAGGAACTCGGGTTCACGCTCAGGGAGATCAAAGAGCTACTGGGATTGCGCGTCGATTTGTCGTCGTCGGCCACTTGCAATGCGGTTCGAAAACTGGCTGAGGAAAAAATCGAGGACGTGCGCGGCAAGATAAGGACCCTACAGAGGATGGAGGCGGTTCTCGCGCGGCTCGTAGGTAGCTGTCGAAATCGCTCCGTTACCAGCGCGTGTCCCATCCTTGAAGTGCTTCAACAGGACGAAACAAATGAAAGTGAACGGAATAGGTCAGGACAAAGCGACAAGTAAGGCGGGGACCATCGCCCAGGCGGGTGCGTTGATATCGGCCGTGCTCGCATCCGCCTGTTGTTGGCTGCCGCTGTTGCTCATCGCGTTCGGAGTATCGGGCGGAACGATGGCCGCCAAGTTCGAGGCATCCCGGCCCGTGTTGCTGCCTGTGACCTTCGCCCTGCTCGGCCTGGCGTTCTTCTTCACTTACCGAAAGCCGAAAGTCGTCGCGGCCGCTGCTTCAGGCGGCGGGGAGTCGTGTGGTTGTCCGCCGGAGCACGCGAAGGGGTTTACGATCAAGAGATTGAACAAGATCATGCTCTGGGTGGTCACCGTCTTCGTGCTCGCCTTCGCCTTTTTCCCGAATTACGTCGGTTTCCTCTTGGCGGGCAACGGCACGGCTCAAGTCAGGGCAGACACTGAAAGTGTCGAATGGAGGATGACCATCAAAGGCATGACCTGCCAGGGTTGCGCCGCGCACATCCAGTCGGAGCTAATCAAGGTACCCGGTGTCTCGGAAGCGAAGGTGGACTACGAGCAGAGCAGCGCGGTGATCACCGCGACACCCGCGGTGAACGAGACGGTCTTGCGGAAGGCGGTCGAGGTCGCGGGCTATTCCGTGTCATCGATTGAAAATACCCGCAAGAAACAAGGAGGCATCCAATAATGGGATCGAGAGAATACCGCTTCATCGTCCGGGGCATGACCTGCGGGCACTGTGCAGATACGGTCAAGAAAGCCGCCGTGAGCGTGGCCGGTGTCGAAAGAGCGGAGGTCGACCTTGAGTCCGGCCTCGCCTTCGTCATCGGAGAAACGGAGTTGGACCCGCAACAGGTGGTTTCCGCGATAGGTCAAGCGGGATACCGTACAGAGATGGAGAAGTCCGGCACTGAACAGTCGGTTCATGCTCCGCGGTCGGCTCCGGCTCATATTTCCAAGCCGAATGGCGCGGACGCCGACCTGATCATTGTCGGCGGCGGTTCCGCCGGGTTCGCCGCGGCCATCCGAGGGCATGAGTTGGGCGCGAAAGTGATCCTGGTCAACGCCGGGGTCATCGGAGGGACGTGCGTCAATGTCGGTTGCGTCCCCTCCAAGACGCTCATCCGGGCAGCGGAAGCCCGTCATCGGGCGGCGCATATCCGTTTTGTAGGCATTGAATCTTCATCCCATGTTTCGGATTTCGCCGCGATCATCCGGCAGAAGGACGAGTTGGTCGGTTCCCTTCGCCAGGCGAAATATGTCGATGTCCTGGCCGCTTATGAGAACGTCCGGCTGGTGGAAGGCCGCGCGCGGTTTGTCTCGCGGGATGCGATCACGGTGGACGGCCGAACGATACGCGCCCCGCGCATCGTCGTCACCACCGGCTCGCGCCCTTGGATACCGCCCATTCCCGGCTTGCGCGAAGTCGAGCTTCTGACCAGCACCACGGCCTTCGAACTCGACCGCCTGCCCGAATCGGTGGTCGTCCTTGGCGGACGCTACATCGCGCTGGAATGCGCCCAAATGCTCGCCCGGCTCGGAGCCAAGGTTACGATCCTCCAGCGGAGCGACCATCTCCTGCCCGATGAAGATGAGGACCTGACCGACGCCCTGGCGGGTTACCTGCGTGAGGACGGTATCGCTGTCGAGACCTCGGTGCGCATAGAGCGCGTGTCCCATGATCCGGGGCAAGTGACCGTTCAGGCGCGGATCGGCGGCGAAGAAAGAAGCTTCAAAGCGGAACGCATTCTCTGCGCCACAGGCAGACGGCCGATCACGGAGGACATGGGGCTGGAAGGCGCTGGTATCGGCCTGGGTGAAGACGGACGCATCGTGGTCGACGATCATCTGCGGACATCGGCCGCCGGTGTCTATGCGGCCGGTGACGTGATCGGGGAGCCTGCCTTCGTCTACACGGCGGCCTACGAGGGACGCCTGGCCGCCGAGAACGCGTTGGACGGCGGCAACCGGAAGCGCGACTACGCCGCACTTCCCTGGGTGATCTTCACCGATCCGCAGGTCGCCGGCGTGGGAATGAACGAGAAGGAGGCGTTGCGGGCCGGGATCGAGATCGATACGGCCAAGCTCGATCTTTCCAATGTGCCGCGCGCGCTCGCCGCGCGGGATACGCGTGGATTCATCAAACTCATCAAGCAGCGCGGCGGCGACAAACTTCTGGGCGCGCGTGTCCTGGCCCAGGAGGGGGGCGAGCAGATCATGGAGGCGGCCATGGCGATCCGCTTTGGTCTCGGCGTGTCGGAGATCGCGGCGATGTTTCATCCGTATCTGACACAGGCCGAGGGGATCAAACTCTGCGCCCAGGCTTTTTCCAAAGACGTGAAGAAGCTGTCCTGCTGTTCCGCCTGAGACAGCGGGCTGGGAGGTGTCTCATGAATCTACATCTGAAAAAGGTCGGCCTGGCGGGATCACTGTTCACGCTTCTGTGTTGCCTGGGGTTCGGTCCGCTGATCGCGTTGCTGTCCGCAATCGGGGCGGGTTTTTTGGTCAATGACGTGGTCCTGGCTCCGTTGCTGGTTGTCTTTCTGGTGATCGGGGGCATCGGCATCGGCGTTACTTACCGGCGTCACAGACTCATCGGCCCGCTGGTGGTCCATATCTCGGGCGCGGTTGCGGTTTTCATGTTCACATTCGTCCTGTTTGTCACGCCTCTCGTCTGGCTGGGCGTCGCCGGACTTATCGCTGCTTCGCTGTGGGATTTCGCCCTCGGCAGGCGGGTTCATTGATTGAACTGTCCTGAACACATAAGGGGGCAGGACCTATTTGAAGGAGGAATCGATGGAAGATCTGATCTGTTATTGCTTCAATTACACTACGGCGGACATCGAACGGGACGTCGTGGAAAATGAAAAATCCACGATCTTGGAGAGAATCCTGCTCGAAAAGAAAAACGGCGGATGCCGGCGCGCCGTCAAGAATCCGAAAGGTCGTTGATGCCTTGCCGACGTCCGCCAGGTGGTGGACAACGCGATGAGGCGAAACGGGATTACATCAAAAAACATTCATAACGCCCCTTGGGCAAAGGAATGAGGAGGTATCGCTATGAACAGCAAACGCAGAATCGAGGTTTTCAGCGCGGGATGCCCTGCGTGCGAGGAAACCATCGGCATGATCAATCGCGCAGCTTGTCCTTCCTGCGAAGTCATAGTGCTGGATATGCACAACTCCCAGGTCGCCAAGCGCGCGGAGGATTTGGGCATCCGTTCCGTTCCGGCGGTGGTGATCGACGGAAAACTTGCCGGCTGCTGCGCCGGACGCGGACCGGACGAGGCCACGCTTCGCGCCGCCGGGCTGGGTCAGCCGGTCGCTTGACCGTCCTTAATCCCATCAATACACCGGGACCGAATCAGCTCCGCTTCCAGTCGGTGCCGGTGTGTTTCTCCCACTTTCCGCCGCCCGCGAGGTCGGTGTTGAACCACTCGTCGCCCTTGGACGGGTTCGGGAGAGCAGCGTCGCGTTCAGCCTGGGTGCCGACGCCCCGGTGGATGGCCTCCCGCGCGGTGAGCCCCTGACCGAGCCGGTCCGGGCCGAGCAGGTCCCGCCATCCGAGGGCCGGTGCCCGCAGACGGGAAACGAAGGTCCGGTAGGCGGTCGCGTCCTTGGCCGCCCGGTAAAGGAGCAGCGAGCCGTCGGCGTCCCGGACCAGGCTCGGCGTGTAGCAGCGCTCGAGGAATGGCCCGCTGCCGTTCTTGAACACGGGGTTGATCTCGGACTTGCGCCAGTGGACGCGATCCCAGGACCAGGCGTAGCCGATTCCGGCGTTTCCCGCGGAGCCCCCGGAGTAGAGCATCCACCATCTCCCGTCGGGAAGCCGCTCGACATGTGCGGCGGAGACGTAGCCGTTCGCGCCTTCCCAGGGCTGCGGGTCGATCAGGCCGGAGAGGATCGGACCGTTTCCGATCAGTTTCCACTCGACGGCATCATCGGAACAGGCCAAGCCGAGGCTGTCGTTGCCGCCGGTCGAGGCGATGAAATACATGGCGTAGCGCCAGGTGAACGGTCTTCCTTCGACCGAGGTGGGCAGCGGGTTGTACCAGAGAAATGATGGCCCGTAATGGCCGCGGTTCCAGACCTGGACGCTTCCCTCGGTCACCAGGTCACCGGAACACGGGGTATCGCCCGTGAACGCGGCGGGGGCAACCGACGGATCACAGACCGCTGTGCGCAGACCGGCCATGGCATAGGGCTGGTTGGGAACGTCCGGGTTCCAGTAGAGGATGCGCAGCCGGTCAGCGGCCTTCAGCGCGCAGACCACGTGATAGCCGTTGGCCGCGATGCCGGTGACTTTTTTCTCAGCGTCCCAGGCAAAGCCGTTGTCGGAGAAAGCGCAGCTCATGCCCGCTCCGTCGCCATAATATGCGATGAAGTCCCGAACCCGAGTCCCGTCGTGGAAACCATCCACGGCCCGAAGGACCCTGACATAGTAAGCGCGCCCGGCGGTTAGAGGCAGAACCTGCGGGTAGCGGTGGTCGAACACCACCGGCGGCAGACCATCGGGCGGTTCCGCTCCGGAGGGGACCAGCAGCAGGCCGAGATCCACAGCGCGGAGTAGGTCCGGGGTCATCGCCTGGACGACGGCGGTCTTTCCGGGTCCAACCGTGCCGGTCAGCCCGGGCAGTTCCAGAATCGTGTCGGTGTTGCTCTTGATGGTGATGCTCATGGTTGGTTCCTCCCGGCCTGCGCCGCAAGCGCCGCGGCGGACAGGTCTTCATGCAGGTATCCGGCGTCCATCAGTTCCCGGTTGATCCGCCCGGCTTCGATCTCCTCACGCCGGATGAGGGCCATGAGTTCGGAGAACGCCTCCGCGGCCTCCGGCTCAATACCGTGCAGTTCCTCGATGCGCCGCATGCGGGCGTCGAGATTGGCGAGCAGATCGAGGGTGTGATCCCGCAGGATGCCCTCGCGTTTTTCCTGTGGTGACGGAATGAACTCGGTCAATCCGCCTTGTCTTCGAACGATCATGACATCCCTCCGATCAGCTCAGCGTTGCGCCGAGGGTGTGAATCCTCGGGTACACGAGGTTGTTGCCGGTCATCTCCGCTTTGTAGCGGACCTTGGTTCCGCTCGGATCGGTGAACGTCCTGGTGAGCGTGTATTCGGTCCATTCCTGGTCGATCTCCCGCGTCGTTTGGATGGACATCGGTTCCCAGGTTGACCCGCCGTCGTTGGAGGCGAACCAATCGATGGTGGTCCCGCTGGGGATGTTCATCTGGGTGTAGACCTTGGTGGAAGAGACACCCTGGGTGAGTTCGTTCTCACGGTTCAAATACGCACCCGTCGGGTCGTTGAGATAACCAATGAGGTTGACGTCCTTGTAGTTCAGCACAGGAGAGTCGTTGGGAACGTTGGAGGAGAGGATCGCCCTCACAAGCACCTGCGCCGCGAGGTTGGGCAGCCGCTCCTCCTCCGCCGGCACGATGGCGTCCCAGATGACGCCGCCGTCGGTGGAATACTCCCACACGATGCCACAGCCTTCCGGAATGGACGAATACTCGTCCAGGTTCAGATCGCTGAACTGCACTCCGGTGATAGGCTGGAAGCGGACCTCGCCTTCGGGCTGGAAATCGTAGCCGTAGATTCGCATGGTGAGATCGGAGCTGTTGAGCGGCGTCCAGGTCTCGGCGTTCGAGCTTTCCAGCAACACCCCGGCGGTATAGGTCTGCCGGGTGATGACCCCGTTTTGCCCCAGGCGGCCCAGTGTGGCGATACGCACCCGGTAGTTGGTGCTGTTGGTAAGCAGCACGACGGCATAGCTGGTGTTCGCCTCCGCGTAGAAGGGATCGTCGAAGACGACCTTGGTCTCGGAACCGAGGGTGATCTCGCTCGGGGCGATGACTTTCTCGGCCAGGATGACCTCGTTGGGAAGCCCGGTCGTGACGCCGCGAATCTGAATGGTTACGGGGATGGAAGCGTCTTTCTGCGTGAAGTGAAGCCCCACGGCGGAGATGACCCGGTTCTGCTCGAAGCTGAAGGTCTGCGCGAGCGGGTCCCGGCGGCGGGTCACCCAACGCCAGCGCCATACGGTTCGCACTACGGGGACGCGGATGATGCGCGGCGGCACCTGCTGGACGATGGTCTGACGCTGCACGATGGTGCGGTTGACCACGACCCTTTCGATGCGCGTGATGACCAAGGGATCGTTGACCTGAAGGTTGGCTTGCGCCGAGTAGGTGCCGTCGGTCATTTCGACCACGCGGTTGCCGTTGCGGACATCTTCGGGAATGACGAAGGAGGCGATGACTCTGCCTACCGCGTCGCCGGTGAGACCTGAAGCCACAACTTTCCCGTCGCAGCGCACCGTCACGCCGGTCGCGCCGGGGGTGAAGTTGGAGCCGACCACAGCCACGCCTGTCTGACCGCGCCGACCGATATTCGGCGTCACCTCCACGGCGGCGTCTGGTTTCTCGAACACGGCGTAGGGGTTGATGTTCTTGTCTTCGGACCAATCGGTCTGCTCGATGAGCACGCGCTCCGTGCCCGGCAGGAGAACGAGGCTGTCCTTGAAAATGGCGTCGCTCCCGGCAGAGTCAACATCGAGCACCTGCGGCGTGGCCGCTCGGTTCGGGGCGGCGAACTGCCGTACCTCATCGATGCGGGCGCTCCACTCGCCGTGGTAGATGTCGGACTGGGCGTCGTTCGAGAAATCGTCGGAATAGACGCCCTTCTTGGTCTGGGCGTCCCGGTTCTGCAGCTCGTTGTTCATTTGGAACTGGGCGTCGTTGTACTTGAGGTCCTCGACGTCTTTGATGATCTCGTGAATCTGGTCCATGGTGATCCGGGTAAGCCCGAAATTGAAGACCGCCAGATCCACCGAGTTCGGCGGACACTCGACGCTGCACAGCCCGAGCGAACCTTCCGGGACGATGGGCAGCTTCGGCCAGTCCGCGGGAGCGCCTTCCAGCCGTTTGATCTCGCGGGTGGTGGCGTAGATGATGTCCTTGCGTCCGATGTAGTAGTCGTAGTCGATACTGCAGTTGGAGCCGCCCACCGGCTCGTCGCCGATGCTTGTGCGGCCGAAGTTGATGATGGAGAGATTGCCGGGTTCGACCTGCACCGGGGACATGGTCAGGCCGCTCGTGTTGGAGGCGGGCGGGTTGCCGCCCACAATCTCGTCCACGCCGTCGTCGGTGTATGACGTAACTCCGGCGGCCACGTCCTTGAGCCGCTGGAAGTCCGCGCGGACCGTATTTTGCGTGCCGCGATAGATGCGGTAACCGGTCGCACCGCTGACAGGCAGCCAGGAGAGGCGGTTGATTTCCCCGGTCAGGGTGTCGCGGGACACGACCTTGGCCGAGTCGTACTGAGTCTCGCCGGTGGCGCTCTGAACGGTGACC
The DNA here is from genome assembly GCA_013177795.1 of Syntrophaceae bacterium. NCBI lineage: Bacteria > Pseudomonadati > Thermodesulfobacteriota > Syntrophia > Syntrophales > Syntrophaceae > Syntrophaceae bacterium. Next base: position 218,406 of record JABLXY010000004.1, read on the forward strand.
AGGTAAAAATATTCGTCCGCCGCCGGGTGTCCCGAGCGTCCGAACCAGCCTCCGTCCACATAGTCCGTCCCTTCGATCATCTGTTTTGTGTAAGTCCAGCGGACGGTGTAGGTCGTGCCGATGGCGGGTTCGTTGCCCGAACCCAGCCAGTCCACGTAGTTTCCGGACTGCTGCCAGTCCGATCCTTCCTGGAAGACGGTCGCGCCCTGGCTCACCTCGAGGATGTCCACCACCGGGTTGGGGACGAGCAGGTCCTCCCCGCCGCCGACGGAGCCGCGCGTGATGTTGGAGACGATCTCGACAATGGCTTCGACCTGAGTGGTTTCCTTGAGCGGCGTGTTGTTGAGGGCATAGCGCCGGGTGCCGATCACATAAGTTTTCTGCTCGCCGCGGACCGACTTGACCGCCGTGGACTTGGGCACCAAGGTGGTTGTGGGCAGGTCTTTCTGCAGGCGGAACCCTTGGATGTAGGCGCGGCCCGCGTTGGTGATCACCTCGACGTTCTCGCCGTCGTTGTCGCCGATGAAGCTGTCGAGCCCCTTGACCAGATAACTTCCGGCCTGGTCGTAGGTGCGCTCAGCCAGATTCTGGAGCAGCGAGTTCAGCCCCTCGGCGGCGGCGAAGGCAAGTTGATCCTCCGTGATCGATGCGACCGTGATCCGGCTTCCGGGCAGCGTCCCAAGAAGGTCCTGCAGGTAGAGGTTCGATTTCTCACGGACAGTGGCTGTCACATCGCCGGTCTCACGGTCGAACTTGTGGAGAGCGACCACCTTGCGCTGGGTCACGTTGTTGGGCAGCGCCTCACCGCTCGTGTCGTGATCCTTGAGCGATAGAATCCACTTCTCACGTTCGGCGGTGGGTTCGCCCGTCGCGGGATTGATGAGCACGGCGTCCTGGTTGTAGCCGTAGTTGTACTTGAGCAGCTCGACATAGACGTAATCCGCGCCGCTCGTCTTGGCCGGGTCGTAGGTGAGCACCGCGCCGGGCACGCGCTCCAGACAGCCGTCGATGTAAACCAGCCCCTCGGCCACGGTGAGCACATTGGCGGCGACCGTCACGCCGAAGCCGCTTACGATGGCCCCCTCCTTGAAGAGGATGTCCGCGAGCTTCCTGCGCTCCTGGTTGATGATGTCCTGCTGCTCGTTGAGCTCCGAGTCGAGCAGGTCCCGGTCCTGGTGGTAACGGACCCGCTTGTAATTTTTCGCCGGGTCGAACGTATCGCGCGAGATGGACATGGTCTTTCCTCCTATATCTTGATGACCCCGACCAGCTCAACGCGCGTGTCCGAGGTCTTGTTGAAGTCGGGGATGTTCTTCACTTCGTACAGGTAGCCGGGATCGAGCACCTCACCGGTCGGGTTGGTATCCGGGTGGTAAACACCGTTCGCCGCATAATCCGACTGCAGCCCGGCGATGTAGGCCACGTCGCCCCCGAAGAAGCCGTACTCCCGGATGGTGATGCCGTTGGCCTCGTTTTCCTCGAAGCGGAAGAAGACGCCGATGGTCTGGGTCTCCTCGGCGGTTTCGATGTAATGGATGCCGTTGACGATGAGCGTCCCTTCCGGATCTTCCTTGAGAAAAGTGCGCTTGTACTGCTTCTTGCGGGCCCGCTCGTTCTTGAGCGTCGTCTGATCGATGTCCGGGGCGGGCGGATTGATGGGATCGGTGAACGTGGCGTCGCCCTCGCCGATGGCGCAGTGGGTAATGCCCTCGATGGGATCGCCCATGAGCAGCCGTGCGGTGAGGATGCGGCCCGTTTTGACAATGAGTCCAAGTGACATTCGTATTCCTCCTTCAGGTCTGGATCGTGTGGCCTTCGCGGATCAGCACGGCGAAGACGGTCTGGCGCGCTTCCGCTTGACGGGATGTCTCGCGCACTACAAGTTGTTTCGAATCCGCCGTCCGCTCGATCTCGGCGAACACCGCGCAGCGGGTATCGCTCCGCCGTTCGACCGGCCGGTGAATCCGGACGGCTGCGTCGGAAAGGACCGTCGGGAAACGGACCACCCATCCCCGCAGATCGAAGCTCCGCAGGACCGGCCGCACGATCACGGCCTGGATGTCGGCGGGGGTGTTCACCTCAGCCGTGATCCTCAGGGCCGTGTCCGTGTCGTGGCGGATTGTCCGCGTCTCGGACGCCGCTCCGACGGCCTCGAACACGACAGCCGGGAAGGCCGGCATTTGGGAGCGGTTCATCGGAACCACGGACCCTGCGAAGGGCCGGACGGAGAGAGTGTTTCCGCTACGGATTGCCACGTCTCAGCCTCCCGGTGATCCTGTTCGCCTTACCGACGTTCCGGACCACCCGGAACATCGAGGTCAGGCGTCCGGCGTTTGCCGAAATCTCCTTCTTGGTGCCTTGCTTCACCGCCATGGGATCACTCCTTCACCGCGCACCATCCCGGACCGGACAGGTTGAAGATCTTGTAGGAGGCACCGTTTAACGTGAGCACGTCCTCCGAATCGGCCGCACCGCTGCCGATGGCATAGACCTCGATCAACTCGCCGCGCAGTTCCTTGTAAGCCGCGGTTGTGTGCGCGACGAGCCAGGGGAACATGGTGACCAGTCCGAATCTTTGGTCGGGATTGGCGGCGGTGTGGAAATTGCCGTGGGCCGCGGCGCATGATCCGGTCTGTCCGGCCGCGCTCGCCCACCCGTCGAATTTGTTGATGGCGTAAATACTGCCCGGGGACTGGTAGTGGCCGACTACGACCGGCTGCGGGTCTTCGCCGATCTTGGCTCCCGCCGTGTAGGCGCTTACGAGGCTCGCCAGAGTGACCGTATTGGGGGTGGAAACCGTGTCGACGGCGGATACCTGGGCGCGCTCGATCCCGACGTCGTCTTTGATGATGTAGCTCAATCCGACCGTAAAAAGGGTGGCGTCGTTGACCTGCACCGTGATGTCCGCGCCGGGTCCGGCCGCCGCCTGGGTGACCGCCACCGCCCCTGACCAGAAGCGTTTGATCAGACCGCTGTAATGCCCGTAGTAGGTGGCGACGATCTTGATGACGATGAAAACGTGATCCTTGTCGGCGTAAATCCAATACAGGAAAGCCGAAGCGTCCACGGTCTTGATGTAGGTGTAGCTGGTTTGAAACGCCTCTTTCACGCCCGCGTGCGTCACCGCATCCCAATATAGGTAGGCCCGGACCGCAATGCGGTCGGCGGCCGTGTCGTTGACGAACCGGAGGAAGATGTCCTCGGCTCCGCTTTCTCCCGTGGACGACAGCACGTAGCTGGGCTCGGCGTCGCCCGACCTGTCGTCGTGAAGCGACCATCCAACCGTTCCCACCAGGAAGTCTTTCAGGCGGACGAGGAAGTCGGTCGTGTTCGAAGCGGTCCCGGATACATTGTGATAGGCCATGCGTTCCTCCTACAGGATCGGATTTTCCGTGCCGGTGAGCCGGAGTTTGAGGTCGGTCTTGTTTTGCACCGGCGTTCCGGACGGCACCGTGCAGCGACGCCAGAACGAAAGGGTCACGTCGTGGGCTTTATCGCCCAGGTTGAGCGGTGCGCCGCCGACGGCGGTATCGAGACCCGCCTGCGTCAGGGCCAGCACGTACCAATCCGACTCGTCTCCCCCGGCTACATCCACCGGTTCGATCACCAGCCCGGTATAGTCGTACCCGGAATAGACCACGGCACCCGCATCGTGGGCGGCCGGGGTTGTGCCGCCGTAGCCGCGTTCCACCGCGAGGACGGTCGTCCCGCCGCCGCTCAGGATGCGCATCTGTTCGTCGTCGACGATGATGATTTCGCCGTCGATGAAGAGAGGTGCGAAGAGCTGGAGCGAGGTTTCCCCCGATGCCAGGGCCGCTGCGAGGATCGTCTGTTCGTTGGCCACGAACAGCTCCTTGTCTTTCGCTTCCCCGTCCGTGCCGTTGTAGGTGTCGTCATCGGGATTCGCGAGGTCCCCTTCGGATACTTGCAGGGTCAATGTCAGGTCTTCGTACAGATGTATCGCCATCGATCTCTCCTATGCCGCCGGCCATTGGGTGACCGTGTATTGGTTCGCCGCCGCCTCGAAACCGGCTGTCGCCTGAGCGTGATCGTCCCGCTGGCGGAAACGCCAGCGAAGGCAAGGCTTCGACTTGCGGAAGCCCGAGGCGTTGAGCGGCATCGAGCCGAGCCGCATCGGCCGGGTCCGGTCCACGGACAGGAGCAAGCCTGTGTGATTCAGTCTGCGGTGGTTGAGCAGAAGCGTCTCCACGCGTCTTCTGCGCGGAATGCCTGTGTCCACGTCCATCTCGAAGGATGCGCGGGCCTCGGTCACATAGGCGTCGGTCAGTTCGGCGAGGTTGAGCGCCTTGTTGTTCAGGGAAAAGCCGGGCCTGCGGGCGCGCCAGCGGTCCACGATGTCCCATGCGCCGGATACCTCCGACCACTGAGCGTCGGCGTAAGCGGTGATGAAAAGGTGACGGCCCACGGCCGCGCCGGAGACCTTGTCGTCCCTTCCGAGCCTCGAATGCCCGACGCGGAACCAATGGGAGAGCCGCGACCGCTTCCCGTACCGGTGCGTGCGGCGGTCTCCCGTGAGGTCGGGCGCATCCTGGACGGCTTCCGAGAGCATGTCTTTCTGGCTGAATTTGATCCGGCAAGGCTGCGCGGAACGGTTCAGGCGCGAACGATTCAGGTCCTGGCCCGCCAGCCGGATGAACGAGACGCCGGGTTCCACTACGGGTTTGGTTTCGATCTCGCAGCAGAACGCCGCACGTCGTTCGCTGATCCACAGGTTCGGCAGGCGTTCGGCGTTGAGGTTGCCGGTGTTCAGGCGGAACCGGGGCGAGCGACCATGCCAGCGGGAGACGCACACCGCGGCTCGCTCGATATCCTGCATGAGCGTGGTGCCGTCGGTGATCCGCCACCAACCCCAGGTCTTGTTCTTGCGGGTGAGATGGAAATCCGTGTTCAGGGCATTGTGGTTGACCACGAACGTTTCGTGCAGATGCCCGAGGCACACCCGCTCGACGACCTTCTTAATGACCGCCTCGAAATCCGACTCCATGGACAGGAGTGTGTAGAGCCACTGCAGGAAGAAAACCCGCGTACCCGCGGGATGATGGAAGGGCAGCGCGTCCCGGACTCCCTGGACGAGGTTGTCGCTGTCGATGCGGTAGACGCCCAGGCTGTAGATCAGCCCCGGCAGTTTGGCCCGTCCGACAACCGAACGGCGGTTCAGACGCAGCGCCTTGTGGAAAGTCTGCTCGATGCGCCCTTCCCACCCGATGTCAACGAGCGAGCGGCCGATGGCGGGAATGGTGCTCTTGCGCCGGTAAATCTCTATGGCCTCGCGGATGAGACGCCGCTGGACCGACGCGTCTGAGGTGGGATCGAAGCGGTGACCGACGATCCCGCCGAGGAACGGCAGGAACCTCTCCTCGCAACGCACGATGTCGAAAATCTCGGGGAAACGCTCGGCCATTGCTTTGAGTTCGTCCAGGCTCGCGGCCGGGACCTTGAGAAGGGCGTCCAGATCGCCGGACTCATCCCGTTCGCGGTAGAGCGCCGGAAGCAGGTCGATGAGTTTCTTTTCGAAGTAGGAGGACATCAGGACGCCCTCCGCACGTCGAGGTTGACCTGACCAAGCGCCGCGATCTGACCGGCGCTGATGTCGACGTCCTGGGTCGGCGTGTACATGCGCACATGGCTCACGCCCCGCACGCCGTCCAGAAGCGCTACCAGATCCGAGAAATGGACCGGTGCGCCGAAGCTCATGCGGTCGAAGGCGAAGAAGTCCGCCAATGCCAGTTCGACGCGGCTCCGGACCAGGTCGAGGTCCTCGCCGGCATAGGCGAACACCTCCGCGTCAATCGAGACCGGCCGGTAGACGGGATCGAAGAGGTTGATCTCGACGGTGATGACTTTGCGCGATTCCAGGTATTCGGCGAGGTCCTGCTTGAGAAGCATCGACGGCGGACCGCCGCCGTCCGGGGCCACGGCCAGGTTGACCTGGTAGTAGCGGATGTTCTTGCAGTCGTTGACGTCGAGGACCTGGGCCTTGGCTACACCGGGGAACCCCTCCGCCAAGGCCAGATAATCCTCCTTGGTGACCGCTTTCCAGAGCGAGCGCACCTCGGCCGGAGCCTGTTTTCGGGCGTGCTCCAGCGTCTCGCGGGCGGCTCCGCCGGTCGCGGGGACTGGGTTGGTTACCGCGAGGGGAACCAGACCGCCGTCGAGGTAGATGGCCGTGAGAAGCTCGGTGACGAGATTGGGACCCAGGTTGCCTTCGGCCCCGAGGGTTTCGAGGTACTGGACGCGGATTTCCGCGCCGGAGTCGGGAACCGCTCCGCGCAATCCGTCTCCGAAGACGATCCGGGTGATGTCCAGCGCGTCGGTCTCGGCCATGAAGTGGCGCGAGTCGGAGCCGCTTTTTTGGAAGTGGGAGACCTCGGTCCATTCCTGGTCCTGCACCCACACACGGATCGAACCGTGAGCGATTTCCTTTCCGGCCAGGATGATCGGATCGCCCGTGTCCCTGTCTGCCGTAAAGGTCTCGGTCTTGCGTTTTCCCTGGCGCGCGCCTGTATCGACGCTCGTCCGGCTCCGAGGGATCGTCGCGTCTTCGGCCGTCTCGAACACGATGTCGTTTTCTTCCAGACGGGCCCTGCACGTCGTTCCCGCCGGAATCACGAGATCCGCGTCGAGGGGCGCGGCCAGGGAAAATCGCAAAGCGGTGGTTGCGGCCACCGGCCCGTCGAGCCGGTAGCTGATGAGTTTGCAGAGGTTGATGACGTTCTGCCGCTGACGAGCGGTGGGCAGGAAGGCCTCCGCCGCCTGGGCGTCAAGATAGTAGGCCAGCATATCGCCGATTCCGCAGAAGAGTTCCAGCAACACCACGCCGAGGTCGGACGCGTTGAAGTCGGTCCAGCGGTCGGTGAGTTGCGGCACCCGCGCCAGCAGTTCCCGGCGCAGGGAGTCGTAATCCTTGTTCGTGTAAGCGATGCTCGCTCTGCCCATTTCCGTTCGTCCGTTGCGGTTCGGTCACAAGTGGTCCCGCCGGACGATCCGGACGAGGACCCGCTTGTTACTTACCGGCGACGGAGCGGAACTGTCGGGGCGGAGCGGATTGGCGCGGTTCGCGGTAGAAGGGATAGACCAGGTTGCCTTCCACCTGGCTTTGGATGACGCGATAGGCGATGCGGACCGGGAGAAGGTTGCTGTCCTTATTGGAGGGGGAATCGTCGAAGGACACACCGGTGATGACGACCCGTTTCTCCCAGCGCTTCACGGCTTCGATCACGTAATGGCGGATCAGGCCCTTCAGCACCTCGTCGTTCGGTTCGAACACCAGGTCTTTGAGCCTCGATCCGAATTCCGGGCGCATGAAGCGTTCGCCCGGCCGGGTGCCGAGAATCTGAATGATGCTCTCGTGGATGTGTTCGTGTTCGGTGGAGGTGTCCGAAGAGATCTGTGCGCCCCCGGACCGCCGCTGAAAGCGGAAGGGAAACTTCAACCCGCGTCCGAGGAAATCCAAAGCCATCAGTCACGCTCCTCGCAGATGCAGCCGGGCGGGCCACCCGAACCTGGGTCTCCATTGGAGCCATCGTCGTCCGGGAAATGAATGACCAAGTCCAAGCCGTTCGCCATGGCGACATGGATCGTGCCGTCGGCCTCGATGACGCCCTTGTGACCGCTTTCCATGGCCGTAAAGCCCTTGGCCCCGCCGGGGACCAGACGAACCTCGATATCCTCTCCCACGCCTTCGATGCGGGAAATGCCGAGCACCACCGAGGTGCCCGCGGGGTTGCCGATTATGGCCGTGCGCTCTGACTGGAATACATCCAACCGGTATCCGCCCGGCAGCTCGATGCGGTAGCGTCTTTGCGCGGTCTGGTTCGGATCGATGTCCAGGGGAAGCCCCTCGATCCCGGCCGCTTTATGGGTCATCCGCACCGCCTCGGGCTTGAGCGTAAGCTCTCGCCCATCGGGAAGGGTCACCACGCCGCCGCGCGCGGGTTCGAGAAGGGCCACAGAGCCATCCATACCGATGGCCGTCAGTCTTCCGTCCGGTCCCACCCGAACCATGACGCCATCGGCCAGGGTGAAAAGGCGTCCTCCGTCGGGAAGGTCTCTCACAACAGTGCCGGCGGGCATCGTGACGAAGGGGTCGAAATCCGGCGGCATTGGTTGATCCACGGCCTGCATGTATTGCTGCGCGCTTTCTGCGTGAGCCTCCAATACCGTTTGCGCTTCCGCCCGCAGGGTTTCGGAGGCGTCGTGACTCTGCTGCAGAATGCCTTTGATCTCGGCCAGACCGTCTCGGATCTGCTGGAGATAGGGCGGCTCACCCTCGCTGTCCGTCACGCCGAGCCCGTCGGCGATCAGACGCGCCAGCGCCATGAGTTCATAGTGGGATTCCGAGGAACTCGTCTGCTCGATGATCGGCCCGCCTTCTTCGCCGTAACCATATCCGTACCCGTATCCGAAACCTTCTTCGTCAAACATCACCATGACGAATAACTCCTATGACGGAATGCCATATCCGCCTCCGCTTTCCTCGATCACTTCAACCTGGATGTAGCGGACACTGTCCCGCGAAGGAGAATCATAGACAATGATGACCGTCGCTCCGACACTCCAACCGAGTTGCACTCGTCCTTCCCAGTCGACCCAGGCGATGTCCGAATTGACGGATTCGTATTGCAATTCGCCTTTGGGGTTTCCTCGGATCGAAAGGGGGATCGACATGGACCACCAACTACGCGTGACCCTGATTTTTTTCGGAAATACATCCCAGTAGCGGAAATCCATTTCACCGAATTCCATTGCTCGCCCCCTCAATCGTCGTTCGTGTTCAGGCTGCCGGTCACGATGATCGCGCCGCAGGCCGTGATGTCGCCGATGCGGGCGTTTGGCAGTCCTTCGGTCGCCGTGTCGAGACTGCCCGTGACGATGGGCGTCACGCCGTGACCCGGTATCGGGCAGACGTGCAAGTCGCCCAGTCGCGCTGCGGGTCTTCCGTTGACAACGGTGCGAAGCGCTCCTGTGACGATTACGCCGCCGTGACTGGAGATGTCGCCGAGTCTCGCCTGTGGTCGAGCCATGACTATTTCCCCGCCAGAAGGTGGATCAGAAAGCCGACAATGCCGCCCACGGCACCGCCGACGGTGAGCACGAGACCGATCACCTTCCACATGGTCTCAACGCCCATCTTCTCGTTCATCCCCGACTGCAGGTTCTTGATGTCATCAGCGTGGCGGCGAAGGTCGTCCTGAATGTTCCGCACCAAGAGGTCCACGTTCTCCTTGTCCGATTTCTTCTCGATCTCGCGTTCGATCTTCTCTAAGCGTGCCTGGATTTCCCGCCGGTGGTCTTCGAGGATGGTGCGGAACTCAGCGCGCCATGATTCAAAGGTGCGCGCCAGAAGACGTTCGCTTTGCTCCCAATTACACGGCGGTTGGCCGAGTTCACGTTCATCCATCGGGGTTTCTCCTCTTCAATCTGAACTGCTCGCGAATCTGAAGGTCGACTTCGAAGCGCTCGGACAGGCCACGACGTTCCAAGGCTCTTGAAATGGCCTCCCGAGACCATTGGACCTGTTCCAATCTCATCTCATGGGAAACGGATTCAGGATGGATGCGGTAATGGTAAAGAGGTTTCTGGATACGGCGGATCTCGGTGATTTCCGAAAGGCGCAGGCAAAGGTCATAATCCTCGGCGCATTGAAACTCGTCGTCGATGCCGCCGGCCTGCTCGAACACCGAACGCCGAATGAGACGAAAATGGAAGGTCATAAAATCGAGAAGCAGTCGATCTTTGGAATATGGAATTCGGCAACGCCTGCCGTAACTCTTGACCTGGTCGGCGGCATCGATGACCTGGTAGTCCGTATAGACCATTCCGACGTTCGGGTTTTCATTTAGCACCGCGACCGTTTCCTCCAACGCCGTGGGAGCGAGCGTATCGTCGCTGTCCACCCAACACAGGTATGGCCCGAAGGTGTCGGCCAGGGCGGCTTTCAGGGACCTGACGGCCCCCCGGTGGTTGCATGCGGCAATACGGATGCGTCTGTCTTTCTTGGCGCATTCGATAACGATTTGGGCGGTCTTGTCGGTCGAGCCGTCATCCCAAACGAGCAGATCGAAGTCTGTATAAGTCTGAGCAAGCACGCTTTCGATGGCCCGGCCGATATATCGCTCCCGGTTATATCCCCTGATGATTATTGAAACAGTTGGATACATAAGTTCTTCCTCTACGGGTTGATCAACACCTTGTTCGAGGATCGGATGACGATGTTCCCCATGACTGCGTCCATGAGGATCACGCTTCCGGATTTATCAGTGGCTTGAATGCGTTCCTGACCGGCGGCCGCGTTCATCACGACCACCTGGCCGGCCTTGTCCGTGAGGCGGATCATCTCGGTCCCGGCGGTGGAATCGATGAGGATTTCCTGCGTACCGCAGAGCCCCCAGATGTGCACCTTCTCCTTGCCTTTGGTGGTGTCGATGAGAATCTTCTGCCAGCGGGCGCGGGACTTGTCGCAGGATTGGATATGGATTTTCTCCTTGTCTTTCCACGCCTCCCAGCGCACGAACTGGCGGCACAGATCGGTGATCTCGATCCGGGCTTTCTGGTCCTTGATGTCCGAGTCGATGTCGAGCTGGTCGCCCTGCTCGGCGTCCTTGGTTCCCCGGCGGCGCGCATTGCCGGTCTGAACGTCACGCTTCACGCGGCATTCCATGTGCAGAAGTTGCCCGGCCCGGTCGATGACCTTGAGGAACTCCTCCTCGTCCCGGTCGTCGAGAACGATGGTGTGACCGGTCTCGGTCTTGAGAAGAACCTTGCGGCGCGGACAGTAGTACGGCGGGTGGCCGTGGTGTTTCTTGTGCTCCAGGTCGTCCAGCCGGTCGGGCTTGTGCTCGACCTTGTCCTCACAGTCATGGCAGGTCGGATCGGAACATAGGCGTTTGGATTCCTCCGGTTGCTCGCCGGGGTTGCTCCTGGCCAGCCATACGCCGGACCAGATCGGGTATTGGACGTTGCCGCCCTCGAACTCGGCCCAGACGGAGGCGCCCTCCTCGGGGACGAGAAACACCCCGATGTCTTCGTTGCCGCCGTAGGCAAAGCACGGCCACGCCCAATCCGACCAGTTCTCCTTGCCGGTGCCGAGCACCGCAGGAATTTCGAGTCGGCAGCGGCCGAGCCGCTCCGGATCGTTGTTGTCCCGCAAGAAGGCACGGTACTTTCCGTACCAACGGTTCTTGTAGCGTTCCTCGTGCTGGCGGTCCTGTGTCTCGATCACGGTTCGTCCTCCGAATTACTTCAGCGGCAGGAAGCCCCGCAGCACCTCGCGCACGATGCGGGTGACAGGTCCGTCCGGCGTCTTCTTCGGATCGACTTTGGCCACGGCATGACGCAGGGCGTCCTGCGCCGCGGTTTCGAGCTTGAGTTCCTGACCGGCGACGCCGGTTTTGACCTCTTTCGCGCCGAGCCGCTCGATGACGCCGATCACCGCGTCCAGTGCCACGGCCTTGGCCCGGCCCCAGGCCGTGAGCTTGATGACGGTGAGGAGCGTCACGAACAAGGTCGCGATGAGTTCCTTGTGGTCCAGGATGATGGTCAGAATCTGTTCAAACTGCTGCATTGCGGTCACCTCCGTTGGTTGTCATGGCTACTTCGAACGAAACGTATTTGCCGTCGAGGTGTCCCCATCGGGACCGCCCCTCGCGTATGTCGACGTGAATGAATCCCCGCTCCGGGTAGACGCCGATTCCGCCCTCGCGGAAAGCAGTCACCCGCTCGGCGAGTTCGTACATCCCGGCGACGGACAAGCCCTTGATCACGATGTCCGCGGCGTGTCCGAGCAGATGTCGACTCTGTTTCGCACCGCCCACCGCACGGTTGTGCTCGGGGCAGCGGTAGCCGCTGGTGACGCGGACGGGCGCGTCCGCAAGATCGCGGAGCTGCTGGAGCGCATCCACCAGGCGTGGATCGATCTCGGCCCTGCCGCAGCACCGGCAGGCGAACTCGCTCCTCGAGAAATTCCGGCTCAAATCTCCCATGTGCTTTTCCTCCTTACAGCCTCCGCCCGCTGTCCGCGTCGATGGTCACCATCGGCGGCGGCTCTTCCTTCGGCGTGGGCGGCGCTTCCTGGTCGTTCTGCTTGCCCTTGGCCTCGTCCGACTTGTCGCCGGCCCCTTTGCCCAGGGCGTTTTTCTTGAGTTTCAGTTCGCAGTGGTATCCACCCTCGCCGAAAGCGTGGCGGACCGAATGGCAGTAGTAGACGCCCGAGAATTTGCGGCCCACGCCTTTGACCTCCACGTTCTGCTTGGCGCGCAGCGCGGGGATGCCGATGGTCACCGCGTCAGCTTCCACCTGGCGGAGTTCCGCCTCGCGGAATTTCCCCTCGGAGAGGTCCTGTGCCGGTTCCTGCCGGGGCTCCTCGTGGAAGCCCTCGGAACGGTCAAAGGTGGGGACCACCTGCCCGGACTCCTGCTCCTTGAACGCCCCCTCGCCTGTGTTCCCGTCCACCAGGTAGGTCCGCTTGCCGAGCGATGTCCGCTCCGGGGTGGTCTCGTTGTTGGCCTTGTGCTCGACCGGCTCTTTCTTGCGGGGGTCCACGCCCACGGCTTTGGTCTCGACGCCCGCTCCCTTGGCCCCCTGTGATTGCGTCGAGGGGCGGAAGGAACGTAGAACGCCCTTGCGGTCGGTGAAGTACTCGAGGATCGCGGCGGGTTTCTTGTCCAGATCGCGGGGATGGAAATGCAGCTCGTCGTCCTGGATGTAGAAGACGTATCCGGTGACGCCGTCGCCGTCCTTGTCGCGCGCCTTTCCGGCCAGCTCCTTGAGGAACTGGGCGTCTGAAATGTTGCTCTGGGTCACGCGCAGATGGCGGGCTTTCGTGGGCGTGACCACCGGAGTGAGGCCGTTGGTCCCTGCGATCTCTTCGGCGATCTCGGAATAGAGGATGCCGGGCGCGGGCTTCTGCCAGACCTTCTGGTTCTCCTTCCCGGCCAGCTTGAAACCTTTGTCGTAGGCCTTGATGCGGATCGTCGGATCGCCGTCCTCCGGGAAGTCGTAGTCGATGTCCTTGATGACTGCTTTCTTGCGCGGCGAGAGGTTGCCGACATATCCGAAACGGGCGACGATCTCGTTGCCTTCCTGGAACAGAGGATCGTCGACGAACTGGAGGTTCCGGTCGGTGACCGCGAGCTCCAACACGTCGAGTTCCTCCTCGTTGTCCTCGAAGACGAAGGAGGTGATCTCTTGCGTGATATCCGCCGAGAGGGTCTGCCCCTCGATCTGGATCAGAAAGGTCGGTTTGAAGGTGTCGATATCCATGCGCCGATCTCCAGTCGGCCCGCCTGAAAGACGGACTCCACCGGATACTTACCGGCGCGCGGCGCGAGGTGTCGGGATGGATGTATGAGTCCGGGGACTCAGTCCAGAAGCCGCATGCTGACGTGTTCGGCCGAGGGGATGCGCAGGATGGTCCCCGGCATCAGTTCCATGGGAAAGAAAATGTCGTTGTAGTCGCAGATGATCCACCAGAGATCGGCCTGTCCCAGATAGCGATGGGCGAGCAAATCGACCCGGTCCCCCTCGACCACCGTGTGAAACCGGTCGTCGGGGCGTGGCTTGCCCTCGGTCGGAAGACGCGTGCCCAGGAAATCCCCTTCTCCCGACGTGTAGAGTATGGATGCCGCGTATCTGGATCGCCGTCCGATCATCCGCGCACCTCCGAGTAGTCCACGGACTGGTCGATGTACTCCTCGAGCATCACGTCCACTTCGGCATGCTGGGGCAGCAGGTTGTCCCGGTCGAACATGTGGAAGAACCGGGCCTTCACCTGGCGGACGACGCAGAGCACGCCCGGGTAGAGGTCTCCGAATATGAAGATCACCCGGTGCGGGGCATTCTTGAGCATGGTTCCGGCGTGTTCGGGATAGAGCAGTGAGCGCAGCCAGTCCACCGACTCCTTTACCGCCCCCTTGAAGAAGACCAGCTTGAAACCGATCTTGCGCGGTTCGCCGGCCACGTACTGGTAGCGGGGATGGCTCATGCCCGGAATCTTGATGGCCGCATAGGCCGTGCTCTTCTCGTCGACGATGTCGTTCGGGTTGTACTGGAAATCGAGGTAGTCGCCCGTGTCCACGTCCACCAGGTATGCGGTGATCTCTTTCTGGTCCCAGGCCACGGCTACAGCACCTCCACCTCGACCACGGGCTTGCCCAGACGCCGGGCATGATCGACTTCCCGGCGCATGCCGTCGGAAAGGCCTTCGCCGGTGAACACCCAGACCTCGTCGCAGAACTCCATGAACGTCAGGCCGCAGGCGATGCCTGCCTCGCGTTCGGAGGTCTTCCCGTCATCCAGGAAGCGCGTGTAGAGAAGGTGCGGCGCAAAGGGCGCACAACCGCGCTCCACCGCTTTCCGGCAAAGCCGCTCGGCGGTCGCCGTGTTCCGGGGAACATCCCCGGCGTACCGGCTGCAAATGAATACCCGTTTCATGCGTTCCTCACAGCGTCTCGTAGTTCTTGATCTTGCGCTCGCGCAGGTCCCGGTACACGGAACGGGCCACCTGCCGTCCGTCGAGCAGCGTGGTCACCGACACCTCGATGGGCCGCTCGCCGAGTTGCTCCAGTTTCGCCAGCAAGGATTCGAGCACCGGGCGAAGCGTCTCTCCCGGAGGTGCGGACGGCATGCCGGATTCCGGGCCGAGCGCTCCTTTGGTCTCGCCGAGAAGACGGGCCCGGCCGGTGGGAAGAGATGCGGCCGGTCGCTCCATCGGAACCGCCGCTCCGGTGCTTTCCAAGGAAGCGGCAATCGTGGGAGCTTCTCCCGCCATGACCGGTGTGAGCGCCAGAGTTCCCGCCAACATGGCCGGAGCGGCGATCTTGCCGGTCAGCCCGTTCATGAACCCGAATGCGCGGGTCATGGCCTCGGCGGGCGCGGACGCCGCCTTGGTGATGCCTCCGGCCAGGGTTTGAATCAGCGCCGCACCGCTTCGGGTCAAGTCAGCGAGCGGGCCTTCCTTGGCATCGGAGAACGGAAGCAGATTCCGCACGAACGAAAGGGCCGACTTGGCGGCTTGGTACGGCGCGCTCACGGCGGACTTGATGCCGTCGCCCACCGCGGTCATGAACGCCTTGCCGCTCTCGAACGCCGATCCCGCCAGTGCGGACACGCTGGACACCAGAGATCCGAAGGCGCTCGATGCGGAGGTTTTGATTTGTTCCCATGCGGACGATACGACCGATGCCAAACCCTCGAACGGGGCCTTGATCCACTCCCACGCGCTCTGCGCCATGGTCTTGAGGCTGTCCCATGCCGTCGACGCCATGCCGGTGATCCGGCTCCAAGCGGAGGAAGCGGTTCCTGCGATCCAGTCGAATGGTGCGGACAGGAGCGACCAGGACGACTGAAACAGCGAACCGATCCGGTTCCATCCACCCTGCAGAAGGTTGGCGATTCCATCCCAGGCCGCGCCGGCGGAGGTTTGAACCCGGTCCCAGGCCGCTCCCGCGGAATCAGCGATCCACGAAAAGGGCGTGCTGACGAGCGACCAAGCCGTGCGCCCGATGCTCCCGATGCTCCCCCAGAATCCGATTGCGGCGCTCGCGATGCCGTTCCATGCGGTCCCGGCTGCGGACTGCATCCAACCGAAGGGCGCGGACAACACGCCCGCAGCGCCACGCCCGAGCGTTATGAGCCCGTTCCAAGCGCTCGATGCCGCAGTGCCGACAGTGCGCCAGACGGCGGACGCGGCCTCCGCTCCTTTTCTGAACGGCCAGGTGACCGCCGCAAGGATGCCGCTTCCCAGATTTTTCAAACCGTCCCACACCCAGCGGACCGCGTTCAGCATTCCTTGCAGCGCCAGACTCAGAACCTTGCCCGGCAGGGAAAGGACGCCGAGCATTCCCTTGGCCAGCGTCTTGAGAAGGGACGCGCCGGAGCCCGTGAGGTCCGACAGGGGGCCGGTCTGCGCGTCTGAAAAAGGCAGCAGTCTGCGGAGCCACCCGAGAGCCTTCTTGAGCGTCTCGAACGGATAGGTGACCGCCGACCAGATGCCTTTTCCGACGGATACGAGAATCGCCTTGCCCGCCTCGAAGAAAGTCGTGTCGCCGGATAAGAATCCCCGCACCACGCCGAAGACATCGGCCAGCGTTCGGACCAGAGGCAGGTTCATGAAGGCCGCAGTCAAAGCCGATGCCGCGGAAGCAAAAAAACTTCCGACGGCGGAGAAGAGTCCCTTGATGAAATCCCAGACACCGACGATCACGTCCCGGGCCCAGCGGAACGGCGTGGCCAGGAAATCGAAGATCGCTCCCCCGATGGCCTTGAGCCCGTCGAGCACGGAGAGGTCACCGGTGAGGACCTGCCAGACTGTATGGACGACCCGGGCCGCCATGCGGAGCGCCTCGACCAAAAGCCTGACCGGCAGGAAGAACTTGTAGATGAACTTCCCCGCCTCGATGAAGGCGGTGACGATGGTCTTGCCGAGCCAGACGACCGCGCGCACCACCCAAGCCACCACCGTGATGACGGCCGCCAGGTTGTAGATGACGAACTTAAGGAGATACGCGCCGACCTTGGCGATCACACCGAGCACCGTGCCGAGGGTCTCGCCGAGACTCCGGTAGGAGGAGGCATCGGCGGAAGAGGCCGCCAAGCCGAAGATTTCAAGGACCGAGAAGATCGCTTTGTACAGCATGCCGTAAGCCTGCATGAGCGCCCGGACCGCGGGTTCGAGAATCGCCCTGATCTTTCCGAACGCGTCGGAGAATGCCTCCCACAAGCCGGTCAGAAACTGGCGCACCCGGTAGTAGATGCGGAAGACCGTGACCACCAGTCCCATCAGTCCGGCCTGTTCGAGCTTCTGGGCCAGGTCGGCCGACATGGTTCCGGCTCCGCCGGAGAGCGAGGTGACGAGCGCCCGGATTCCCTGGAATACGAGTTGCACCTTTTCCCATGCGCCGAGGATGGTGTCCCTGATGCAGGCGAAGTTGGTCTCCCAAGCCCGTTTGAGGAGATAAACGGCGAGCACCACACCGCCGATGATCGCGACCACCGGAAGGAAATATGCCGCGAACGTGCTTCCCACACCGGCGATTGCCGCGCCCATGGCGGCAAGCCCCGCCTTGATGGCGGGGAGCATCAGGCCGATGGTCCCGGCCGCGGCGATCACTCCTCCGACGACTACCAGCACGGCACCCAGCGCCATGGACAAGGTCAGGAGAACCCTGGTCAACCCCGGCATCGAACGTGCGAGCTTCTGGAAAAACAGGACGGCCTTCGATATTCCCTGGATGATCGGGGTGACCACCGGAAGGAGCGTGCGGCCGAGGATTTCAGCGAGGTTTCCGACCTGCTGGCGCAAAAGCTGGAACTGACTCCCGATATCCATGTTCATGGCCTTCGCCATTTCCTCGGTGACAGCGGTGCCGCTCTTCATCGCTTGTTCGATGGAGCTGATGTTGCCCTCCAGGGACTCCATTCCCTGGGACATCTGGAGCAGGAACTTCACCGCCTCGTCGGAGCCGAAAGCCTTCTTGATCTGCACCTGCGCGGCTGCCTGGGAAAGGTCCGGAAATCGCGACTTGATCTCCTGGAGAATGGGGATGACCCCCTTGAGTCTCCCCGTGGAATCCACGAAGGACAGCCCCAACTGTTCTCCCGCTTCCGCCGCTTTCATGATGAAAGCCTTGTAAAGCGTTCCGGCTTCCGAACCGGGCATGGTGGTCTGCAATTGTCCGAGAATGGCGAGTTGTTCCTGCAGCGGAATGTTGGAGGCGGCGGCCACCGCGCCGATGTTTTTGACGGCTTCCGCCATCTGCGCCCCGGTGGTCTTGAAAGATGCCACGGTCTGAGCCATGGCTCCGGAGAAGGCCTTGGCCCACTCCATGTCGGTCATGTCCGCCATGATCGGCTTGAAGATGCCGTACCCGGTGGTGAAGGTGCCGACCATCTCCTGGATGCTGGCCTTGGTGGCCTTGGCGGTGAGCGCGGCCATGGCGGAGAAAGTGCCCACGGCTTCGTCGCTCAAGGCGGATAGAGCAGACTTGACGTCGTAGGCCGCGCTGATGAATTCGGCCTTGCTGTAACCGGCCCAAGTATTGGTGAAGCTCTCGGAGGCGTCCTCGAGAGCGCGAAGGTCCTTGATTCCGAGCGATGCCATCTCGCCCAGGGCTTTCTGGGTCGCGGCGGTGGAGGCCACGAGTCCGACAGGCACGGCCATGAGCGCCAGGCCCGCGCCGATCATCATGGTGCCTTTCTGGATTCGGTCGAGATTGCGCGTCATGCGCTCGCTGGAGGCGGCCACCGTCGCGTCCAGCGACTGCATGGACGACTGGACCCGGCCCGCGTTCTGCGAGAACGCGTCCTTCATCGAAACGATGATGCCGAGTCCAAGATCTCCGTTCATTTGCGCCTGCGCTCCAGTTCTTCACGCTCAAAAGCGAGCTGCCGCTCCAGGGCCTCCACGAATTCGCGGCGGACCGAGAGCGGCAGCGCCCGTGTTTCCGAGAAACCCCAGTGGAGCCCGCCGTAGGCGAGAAAAAACGCGTCCCTTACAAGCGAACTCCGGGGAACAAAAAACCCGGTTCCGCCTCCAGCCGGGTGCGGATACGCATCCCGCAGGATTCGCAGTCGGTCTCCACGGTTGTGTCGACACCCGCGTCCACCCGCAGCATTTCCTGCCGGAGGGCGCTTCGGTCACGCATCGACATATCGTTCATAAGCTTCTTGGTCGGCTGCGCGCCGTCCACGTCGATGATCCGGATCAGCATGGCCGAGGAGATGGAAGGCTCCTTGAGAGCGGCCAGGCGTTTTTCCTTGTTGCCGTCCAGATAGCTGAACCGGACCTTGCGCCCGGAGCCGGGGAGCGTGAAAGCGAATTCCCTTTCCTCTCCGTATGGCGTGACCTCCAGCTCTTCCAGGTTGACCCTGACGGCGTTCGACGCCCGGCAGGCGGTGTTCGGGCAGGTCAGTTCCAGCTCGACCTCGTCGCCGAGAGAGACCTGACGCAGGCGGACCAGAATGAACAGCCGGTCCCCGGAGAGGAGGTCGAGCACGTCCTTCACCGTCGGTTCGTCGTTGTCCCCCAGCCGCACGATGCAGTTCTTGAGCGCCTGGTTGACGGCGTCTCCCGTCCGGATGAGACGCTGGTTGGTGAGCAGTTCCTCCTCGGCTCCGGTCATCTCCCGGAGCTCGATCTCGAGGCCGCTCGGCAATTCAAAGGTGTGCATGGTCTACCTCCTTGGATCAGGTCCAATACTGAAAGCAAATGGCGAGCTTCTCGATGGTGTTGTCCGTGTTCGCGCCCTCGAGTTCGTCGTACTCCAGGACCTTGATCCACGCGCCGTGCAGAGTCCATCGTCGCGTTTCGTTGCCGGTTCGGTCGTAGCGGACGAGGTCGATATCGCGCATGTAGTCGTTGGGCAGGCCGCCGACCACGGCGTTGACGTCCACCTGTTTCTTGATCCACTCCCTGGCGGCCTCGTCGGAACCGTCCTGGAGAATCCCTTTCTCCAAAGTGATGTCCTCGAACTTGACCCGTCCGGCCACCTTCTGGTCGAACATGGAACCGGCGGGAGCGAAAGCCACCTCCTCGAACTCGGTCTTGGGTTCCTGGCCTTTCTTGAAAAGCGCGACGTCGAAGCCGTTCACCTCGACGGCGAATTGCCAGTTCTGATACAGACTCTTGGGCATGTTGCCGCTGCGCATGACTTACCTCCTTACCCGGTCTTGAAGATCTCTTTGAAATCGGCCCCCGTGGCGGTGAGCACGAAGTTGAGCTCGATGAATTCCGCCGTCTTGGTCGGCTTGACAAAGACGCGCGCCACGAGTTCGTTGCGGTCGATCACGGCCGGGGTGTTGGTCTCCTCGTCGCACTGGACGGCGAAGTCGTAGAGCCCGCCCTTGTCCTTGATGTCCTGCATGAAGGGGTTGATCAACCGGATCAGCGCGCGCCAAGTCTGCGGGTTGTTGGGTTCGAAGACCACGAAGCGCGAGGACTCGGCGATGGCTTCCTCGATGAACATCATCAGCCGCCGCACGTTCACTCGGTCGAGCGCCGAGGGCTGGCTTTGCAGCGTCTTCTGCCCCCAGATGTTGATGCCGCTGTCGGGGAAGGAAGCGATCACGTTGACGCCCTCGGGATAGAGGACGTCCCGCTCGCCCCGGCTGGTCTTGTAGCCCAGGGACAAGGCGTTGAAGACCCGGCCGCGGTCGATGCCCGCGGGCGCGTACCAGACATGGGTCTTCTTGTCGCTGCGGGCGTAGCACCCGGCCACGGCTCCGCTGGGCGGAACGAGCTTGCGCTTGCCGGTCACCGGGTCGTTGATCTCGATCCAGGGATAGTAGAGCGCGGCATAAGACGAGTTGAACGCCCCGTGGGAATACATCCCCTGGCCCTTGCGGAAATCCACCGCTTCCAGGGGTTCGAGGTGAATGGGCGCTTCGGCGAGGAGCATGAGGTCCTGGCGGTTTTCCGCATAGGTGACGCCGGCGTGGATCACCTCGGCGGTCGTGACGCCCGGAACCATGATCAGATTCAGCGCGTCGATCTCGTCGAAAGCGTAGAACCCGGTGTGCTGCGACGGATCGCCGGAGTAGTCGGCGTCGTCCAGCCCCGTAAGACCGTCGTCTCCTCCCGAAAGGTTGAACACCCCGATCACCGGCCGGTCCGACGGAAGGCCGGATACCGTTCCAAGGTCCTCGACGGTGATGAAGTCCGACCGTTCGTTGACAGCCAACTCCACATGATTCGGAGCCGCTTCGTCCATGGAGAGGTCCTTGAAGACCTCAACGACCTCACCCTTGTGGCGGACCACCAGGTTGAACGCGCCGCTCGGATCGAGAGAACCGTCTTCTACCTGAACGGAGAGCCGTGCGCCCCAGGTTCCTTCATCGGCCGCGCGTACCTTGAGTGTGTCCATCGCGTCCATGCCTCCGGACAAGTTCGCCGAGGCCGCGGCTTGGACGATGCCCGTGTCCTGCGTTTCCGCCGTGACCAGCGCGGAGGCCTCCGGAGACCCGGAGACGGCCGCGACCACCTGGTCCGCGGTGGCAGCCGGATCGCCCGCCCCGTCGGTCGCCAGGTTGACGGTGATTGCTTGTCCCAAGACCTCGACGGAGAGCGGCGTATCGTTTCCCGAAACGACGAGTTCGACGGAGACGGCGTTTCCCGCAGCCCCAGACTGAATCGCTCGCCACGCGATACGATCCGTGCCGACGGTGCCTGTTGCGAGTGACGCCGTCGCGGCACGCCGGTCCTTGAGGACGGCTTGCGCCTTCGCGGCGGTCAGGGTGTTCCGATCCGTGGGATCGGTCAGATGGGCGATGCGGTTCACGAAAAGGACGGAGCCGCCGTTATCGAAAAAAGCCCTTGCGGCGTAGGCGAGGTATCCGGCCTGCAGGTAGGAGCCGAATTTGTTGATGAACTGCTCCCAGCTCGTGACCAGCACGGGCTTATTGATCGGGCCGCGTTCGGCCACGCCCACCATGCCGCAGGAGGAGGTGGATATCTGCTTGACGTAGAAACTGAAGTCGACTTCGCGGGTATAGATGCCCGGTGAAAGATATGTGCCCATGGGTTACCTCCGTTTCCGACGCTTGCCGCCGTTTGCGCCGGTGTTCTCCGTCTCGGTCTCGACCAGCTCTTCCCGCGACGTCTCGGGTATGGGGGCGGTCGGCGTCACCGGCGTCAGCGACACGAAGCCCCGCTTTGCCGCGGCATCGATCTCGGCGGAAATGTCGTCCTCACCCAGCGTTCTGCGCTCGCGGGGGTTCAGATGAAGCCCCCGGCCGCCTCCCGCGAGGTGGAACGTGAGCGGTTGGAACAGAAGATTTTTGATCTCGATCACTGTAGTTCCTCCTTGTTTCATGGGGTATGGAGCCGATCCTCCTCGACGCCGTCCCGGAACTCGAACCGCCGGTCTTTGATGAGCGGGCCCGTTTCGACGAGGCCGTCGTAAACCGGACAGTCCTCGATCCGGCAGCGGCCGCTGCTCTGGCGCAGGTTCGACAGGTTCACCCGTCGCAATCCGCCCAAGGGAACGATCTCCGTCAGGTTGAGGAAGCCTCGGTCTTCCACGGCCAGGATCGGGTGGAGCTGATAGAAACGGGACACTCTTTCCTGGAGGTCCAGCAGTTCACCTTCGTGACCGGCGGTGACGATGACGTCGAAGTCGAGGTGGTAGAGCCGGGGATACCGGCACTCCTCATAAACGAGGTTCGGTATGTCCTTTTCCTGCATACGGGCCATGGTGCGTCGGTCTCCGTTTTCAGCCAGAGTCGGTCCTTGCAGAATCAAGCTCGGAACGTTGGGCACCTCGAAGACGTCGTCCGCGGCGACAAGCACCGCGTCCGGATCGATCTCCGCCTTGACCAGGCGGATAAGGTTTTCGACGACTGTGCGAACGGTTTCCAAGTCAGGTTCCTCCGGTTCAAGCGAATGTTCCGCTGGATACCTACCGGAGGCGGCCGGGAAGTGTCGGCGGAGATCAGAGAGCCGCGCGGATCGCCTGGCGGTAGTTCTCGATAATCTGCTCGCGGTACTTTTCCATGGTGGGGTGCAGGAAGGGTCGGGGCGGGATGACGATCACCGTGCCGTTGGGGTGCTGGATGGTGGCTCCGTATTCCATTACCGCGCCGATGTTCACCAGGTCGTCGCCGTCCTTGTTGACCGTGCCGCGCAGTAGCCCCACGAACGCCCGGTCGGCGAGGATGCGCTGAGTGATGGAATTGACGAGGAAGCCGGTGTCGATCAGGGCCTTGCTGGAGCCCTTGCGTGCGATGGTGCTCTCGGCCAGTTTGACGAACGCCTTGCCCCCCGGTGCCTGGGAGCGGATGCCGCGTTTGATTTCGCGGACGAGGAATAGGGCGTTCTTGATGGTCGCCTGCCGGATCGCCAGAGCGAGCCGGGCTCCCGGATTGGCGGCCAGTTTCGCCTTCGCTTTGTCCCAATCTCCGAAGCGCTTAACTCCCATGCTGACGCACCAGTTTCAGCGCCTTGTGGGTCACGACGCCGAAGAGACGCTCTTCCACGACGGTCTGTACCCGGAAGACGTCTGTGCCGCTGCGCACCCGGTCTTCCGCTCTCACGTCCAGACCGGGGAGCACGCAGGCCGTGGCGTCGATCTTGTTGGCGAGATCTTCCGGAGGCGTTTCGATGAACTCGAGCGGAAAGGTCTCCACTTCAGTGAACGAGGCGTCGTCCGATCCATACAATCGCTCACCGGGGACTGCACGCAGCAACGCGGCTTCCTGTGAGCTTGCCAGGATCAGTTCCTTTACGTCCCCGACGGCAGACGCTTTCTCGGGATCGCTCAGCAGGGTCACAGCTCAATCTCGCTTCCTTGATCGTAAATGACCGGCACGAGTCCGCCGGGCGTGATGATGTAGTCCTCGGGGGATGCGGCGGCTCCCGGTTTGATTTCACTCAGCCGCTGTTTGTACACGGCCTTGAGGTCTTCCTCGAGCCCGGCCCAATGCTCCGGCTGCTTGGTTTTATCCACCCGCTTGTCGCCGCTGGAAAAGGCGAAGGCGTTGGCGGTCTGAGCCCGCATGACCTGGCAGGCATGAATCTGGCCCAACAGGAGCAGCAGCTCGCGCGGTTCGCCTTCCGGCTCGGGAACCACCTCTCCGTTCACGATGGAAAGAGAGATTTCCAGGTCGCGCGCCAGACGATAGACGCCTTTCAGGATGCAGCGGGAAAGGACATCGTCAGTGAACAACTCGCTCTGTGGATCGGACAGGTCGGTCCGGAGAACGGCGACGAGATCAGCCAGCGCCACCTTCCACCTCCGTCAGCCGCCTCTTAAGGGCGTCGATCACCGTCCTGCGTTTTTCACCCGCCAGGTGGGCTTTGAGCTTGTCGGGATCGCCTTCTATGCCGATCCGGGAGATAGCTTCGGCTGCGGTGAGTCCAGAAAGGTCTTCCTCTTGAATACCGGTCGGAGGGCTTTCGTCCTGTTTCCGGGGATCGTCGTTGCCGTCCATCCGGGCGAGCCTTCCCGCGGACAATGCCGACTCCATCTGAGGGGAGATCGACTCCGTTTCGAAGGCCTGGCCCGGATCGAGGCGCAGCTTCACATCGGCGATGATCAAAACTCCCGGCCGGATGTTCTTCAGTTTCACGGTCACGGTTCACCTCCGTCAGCCGAGAATTTTGATTTTGGCGAGAATGTCCGGGCGGGTGATGCCTTGCCCCAGTTCCGACCAGACGAGCCAGCCCGTCTTGAAGCGGGTCTTCTGCTCGATGGCTTCGGTCTTGAGATTCTCGCGCACCGGCAACTTGCCCACCTCCTCGTCGGGGATGAGCAGCACCTCGTCGATGGCCTGCGCGGCGGTCAACAGAATGCCGCCGGTCCCGTAGTTCTTGATCACGCCCTTGGCCCGCAGCTCGGCCTTGGTTTCCGGGTCGAGGTTCCAGCCCCGCAGGTCATTGAAACGGCGGCCCCGCATGACGATGTACTTCACCGTCAACTCGAGGTCCTCGATGATGGAGATCGCCTCGTTGAGCGCCTCCTCGGTGAGGGTCGCGCCGGTCACCTCCACGGTGTTGGCCGCGGGAACCGCCGCCGAAAGCACCGTGATGGTCCGTTTGTCGATCTCCTTGCGGATTTCATCCGCGGCCGCGGTCTGGATGTCCATCAGGGTGCCGATGTTGCCGTTCTTGAGCACCGAGACGTCGACCATGGGCGCGGAGTGGATGCGGTTGGTCGGAAACTCCACTTCGTCCTTGCCGACTTCCTGCTCCTGAGCCTCGCCCTCGGTGGAAATCCAGTAGGCCTTGACCTTGGGCTTCTTCTGATAGAGAGGACGCTCGCCCTTGGGAAGAGTATGCTTGGTGAGCAGGAGCGAAGAGATTTCCTTGCGTTTGATCTCCTGTTCGATGGGCTCGGCGATGGCCGCGGCCAGCGCGCGCATCCCCTCCGGGGACTCGAGCGCCTCGGACATCAGGCGCGCCATCGTCTCCATGTATTCTTGGCTGTGCACGTTCATGCGGATCGTCTCCATTTCGTTTTCCTCCTTTAATCAGATGAGCAGCCGGAACTTGATCGTTCCGCCGGAGACGGAGACGGCCCGGGCGATGACTTCTTCGCCCGCCTGCACGCCCGCGGTGAGTTTGCCGTTGGCCGAAACCTTCAGGTCGTCGCCGGGATTCACGGTCCCTTCGAAGACGTCGGTCTCGTAGACGCCGCCCATGCAGTAGATGCCGGGCATCTCTCCGTTCTTGTAGTCCTTGATCAGAATGCCGAAGGACTTCGCCGTCGGCGTGGTGTTCACGGCGAAGAGGTCGTTGCCGACGATCCTCACCACCTGGCCGAGTTGGCCGTCGCCCTGCAGGTAGCCGTCGCCGTAAGCGAGGCCCCGGTGATTGGGATTGATGAAAGCCATGGTCATTCCTCCTTTGTCAGTTGGTCGAAACCGGTTCGCCGGTCGCGGACGCCACTCGTTGCCGGTAGGCGGCCATGAAGCCGCTCTTCAGCCGGTCCTCGAGACTCGTCTTCTTGTCTTCGATGTCCTTCGGACGTACGCCCGCATCGCTGCGCAGGGGCGAATCGTCGCCTGCGCGTGAACCCTTTGCGGTTTCCGCGGGAGCGCCGCGCTCATTGGCGTCCTTGTCGTCGGCGTGGGCGCGAGGACCGGCCTTGAGCATCCGCTCGAAGGCGGCTTCGCTGGCGGCGAAGGCGTCGTCGGAAAGTCCGGCCAGACGGGTGAGTTCCTGCTCACGCTCCTCGTCGGACTCGAAGGCCAGACCGTTTTTCTCGATCTTGCGCAGAAGCTTCTGGGCACGGCTCCGGTTCGCGGCGGCCTTCCTCTCAGCTTCCAGTTCCTCGAGCTGCTTCTGCAGGCCGAGCACCTGCTGCTTGAGTTCCTTGTTCTCCCGCTCCAGTTCCTTGAGGCGGGTCTTGTCATCGGGCGCGGTCCCGCCGCCGTCGTCCTTCTTCTTGGCGGCTTCCAGCGCTCGTTCCTCGGTTTCCTTGTGTTTCTCGTCCATTGTCGGACCTCCTTCAGAGTGGGTTGTCGAACCATCGTTTTCCGCCGCGGCGACCTTCAGGATGCGGGCGTTCTCGTCCGCGCCTTTGCGGTCGAGGAGCCCGAGCCCGGTGAAGGTGACTCCGTGGAGGATTTCGTAGACGGGCTGCCCCTGGAGCTCGCCGCCCTTGTTCTTGCGCAGATGGACACAGTAATCGCTCTTCGAGGCGACCCGTTTGCCGCAGACCGAACACTCACCTTCTTCGTAATCGCATTCCATGGAGACCTGCGAGATGATCCCTTTGCGGATGAGCTTGTAAGCCAACTGCGCGTGTGGGCTGTCGGAGACATAGAGTTCCCCCGCGCACTCGATCCGGCCGCCGCTTTCGTCCTCGACGTAATCCGCCCCCACGATGCCGCCGACGATGTCGGTGAAATCCTGGGAATGCTTCAGGTCGATCTTTTTGTTGACCGCCGACATGTAACGGGCGGCCAGTTCGTCGGGGGTGAAATGGTCGCCGTTCTTGTTCGTGCCGGCCCGGCAGAGAATGAAGGTGAACTGCGGATCGCCCGCGGCCTGGTCCAATGCCGCCGCCTCGGTCTGGAGCCCGGCGAACGTATCAAGCGACAGCTCCACGGGGAACGAGGTGTGACATGCCGCCGGTGCCCGCGAATCCGCTTTGGACCGCGCCGCGCCGCGTGATTTGGAGGCGACGAAGAGCAGCTCTCGGGCGTGTTTGCCTTCCCGGCCGATGTCCTTGGCGATGTTGTAGTCCACTTCCATGCCGCGGACTCGGACCAGACCGTAGTGTTGGGCGAAGATTTCCTTGATTTCCTCCTCCCGCGGGTAAGCCCGGTCGCGGTATGACAGGAGCACCGTGCCGTACTTGCCGCGGGCGTCGGCTGCCATTGTTTCCATCAGGGAACGGATCGATTCCTTGGTGTAGCGTGTCCGGGACGGGTAATTGCGGCGGGGATTGTCCTGGAGTTCCTTGTCCGCCCAGCGGGTCATGAGCCCTTCGATGAAATGCAGGGAATCCTCGTAGTCGTTGCTGCCGAACTCGGTGACGTAGGGTGGGTCCAGGTACAGAACGTCCGCGCCGAACCGACGGACAGCTTCGGCCGCGTCCAGGTTGAACGCCTTGCACTCCTTGCCGTTGTCGAAGACCAGCCGGTTGAGCTGGCCCACCGAGCGTCGGAACGACTCGATGAACTTGGACAGCGGCGGATTGGAGAGCTGGGATTGCTCCAGGCTGGCATCCGTGTCGAGATCGGCCCGGCGGTGCATCTTGGACCGCGAGAACTGACCAAAGGCGCTCTTGGCCTTCACGGTGGTACCGAGCGCGGCCAGCGCCAGATCTTTCTTGTAGCCGTGAAGCTTCTGGATGTTCGCCCAGACCTGGTCGAGCCAACGGAGTACCGGCTTGGTGTAGTAGTAGCCGTAGAAGTGATCGACGATAAACGTGCCCGCGTCCGCATTGGGGGCGAGGATTCGATCCACGTCCTCGTCGCTCAGAGTCTCGCTGGAGTTCTCCACCACGGCCCGCGCCAGATGGTGGGGATACCGCAGGAGATCGTTGGCGATGACTTTCAGACCTTTGCGTTTGAAGTGATAGGCGACGTTGGCCCCGCCTGAAAAAGCATCGAGGATGCTCTCCGCGTCCTTGGGGACATGGCTTTCGATCCAACCGAGCATCAAGTATTTGCTGCCCATGAAACCGGTGACGCGGACTGATTCCGCTTTCCCGGCCTGGCAGCTCAGGAGGTCCAGCGATTCTCCCAGCGGAGCGTCCGCCAGAGCGATCAGATTCTCCTCCACTCGCAGGGCGGCATCCACGGCCCGTCCGGCCTCGTGCTTGTCGATCCACTCCTTGGCTTTTTCCATGGTCCAGCCGTCCGGGTTCTTCTCCGTCTTGCGGACGAACCGGTAGGCCTGCAGCACCATGGAACGCGGATTTCCGCCATCGGGCACGAACTCCTTTTTCAAGCGTCCGATGATGATCGCAACGCCGTCGACGCCATCCAGGGGCTTGCGGCGGAAGCTGTCGGGTTCGAACTCGTCCGGGTTACGGACGCGGTAGCGGATCTCGTTCTCGGTTTCCTCCCAGACGGCCTCGGCGCTCAGTTCGTCCTGTGTGGACGCCTTGGCGGATCGCTCCGCGCCCTCGGCCCTGCGGCAGATGAACAGACGTTCCTTGGCGTGGGACGCCTCGCCGTGCCGGGATGTGATGGCGTAATGGTGATCGTGGGAGCGCATCGACGAATCCCGTCCCAGGGAGGCGATGATCCGCCGCATCTCCGATTCGTTCGGATAGGCGTGGTCGCGGTATGAAATCAGCCAGTGCGGGATATGCTTGGCGTTTCCGAGGAAGGACTCGAAGAACTCCGCGGCGTTGGCGCGGGTCACGGTCTTATGGTCGGTCTCGTAGTGCTTGGTCTTGGAGTCCTCGACGAGGGTCAGCCCCTCCCAATAGGTCATCAGCCCTTCCACGAAGTGGTAGGATTTTTCGTAGTTGGTGGTCGAAAACTCCGTGGCGTAGGGCGGATCGAAATAGGCCAGGTCGGCCTTGGCCTCCGGCAGGAAATCGTTGATGTCCTTGCGGAATGCCTTGCACTCCTTGCCGTTGTCGAAAACGAGGGCGTTGATGCGTGCCACGTTCTTGCGCAGCCGCTCCTTGAATTCCTCCGGAGTGTCCTCGCGCTTGCCGTAGCGAGTCGACGACGAGAAATGTCCGAAGCCGCCCTTGCCGGACATGCAGGTCTTTCCCAGGGCGAAGAGAGCGATGTCTTTCTTGAAACCCGAGAGTTTGTCGATGTTCGACCGGATCGTGTCGATCAGACCGTGGACGCCCTTGGCGAAGAAGATGCCCTTGAAGTTGTCCCGGACGAAGGTTCCGGCCTTCGCGTTGTCCGCGAGTAGCGCCTCCAGGTCCTCATCGGAGAGACGCACCTTGTCGTTCTCGATGATCGCCCGGGCCGCGTGGTGGCAGTAGCGCAGCCGGTCGTTGGCCAGGACCCGCAGGCCCTTGGTCTTGTACATGTAGGCCACGACAGCCGAGCCGGAAAACGCGTCGACGACGGATTCCACGCCGTCCGGGGTGTGCTTCCAAATCCAATCCACCAGCTTCTGCTTCGAGCCGATGTAGTTGGTGATGTACTTGGGCCGCTGTTCCGGCGACGGCTCCTCGGCAGCCGCCTCGGCCTGGGCCTCGAGCGCTTCGAAGTCCAGGTCAAGGGCGGCGTCCGTTTCGAGGAGGAACGCCAGCCGGTCACGGTCGGTTGCGAAAAGCTCCATTCGGTTCTCCGGTCATGTCGCGACAAATCCGGTTGATGCCGGTGAGCGGTCGGCCCGTGCCCGGGACGAACCCCGAACTCAGGCCGAGAGCCCTGTCGCTTGGATACCTACCGGAGACCGTTGAAAAGTGTCGGAGGGGGAATCAGGAGATGCGGCCCGACTTGATCCGGTCGATAACCGACCGGGCGCAAGATTCGGTGGACGGGTATTCGTCGGTTTGGATAAAGGGACCGCGCATGCCGCGGTATTGGGAAAGGGTGCCCTGGTGGTAAGCCAGAAAATCGTCGGGCAGGCTGCGAACACCTTGTTCCACCAGCCGGTTGACCACCCACTGAGCATCTTCCTCGGCGTCGGAATTCCCTGGCAGGAACTCGATCACCAGATCCAAACCCGGTCCCGGGCCCTGGACCCAGACGCCAATGGGTTCGTAGCGCGGGTTACGGATCTGGTCGCGGAGCACGTATTCGATCATATACCTGAGCTTCATTCCCATTCCTCCGCAATGCGGGTGTGCTCGTTCAGAAGCTCCGCGTCGATCCGTTCGAATCGGTCCTGGTTTCCGGCCTTATAGTCTCGCCAGTGCTTCCAGTCCGCCGCCTGGTTGGGTTCCTGGTCAGGGAAGATGAGCTCGATGTGGAACCTGCGATCCCGATCATCGAGCAGATCGAGCAGGTAGGTGTCGTCCTGCGACCAGGAGACGACCTTGATGGTGTGGGCGTGCTGGAAGCCCTCGTCGTATCCGGAGAGCCGGATGAGAAGCCAGAAATCGACACGCGTCACCTCGCCCCCGGCGTCGAATTGCGGGGCCACGCGGGTCACGGTGAACCCGTCCACGATGCCGACCCGGACCGGCGTCCGGCCTTTCTCCGCCAGCGTCATCCAGGAGCCTCTGGTGTTGAACGGCTCGAAGAGCGCCTGCAGACGGGCTTTTTCTTTTTCGATGAACTCTTTCATGCTCACCTCACCAGCACGATGTCCTCGACCTTGCGGCCGTCGGGCAGCTTCATGATTTTGCGGTTGTGGAAGACCTCTATCAGTCGTTGTTTTTCCCGCTCGCTTCCGACCACGATCACGTCGATGTTGTCCAGCAGGGTCACCGAGTACTTGAAGATCGTCTCGTTGCCGCCTCGTCGGGCGAACTGTTTCCACTCCTCTGGCGTGCTCCCCCGGTGGTTCGAGACGTATTCGTCCCTCACTCGTCCGAAGGCGTCGTGGTCGTAGCTGATGGCGTCCATGCGCCGGAGCATTCGCTTCTTGAAGTAGAGCCCCGTGTCGGACGATCCTCCGGCCGTCGGGAGCTTCTTGATCCGGGTGAAGAAATAGCTCGCGCCGCCGGTGTCCATGTCCGCTTCCGGCGACATCCCGCCCACCGGCACACCGGCGCGCAGCTTCTCGACCGTGCTTACCATGGCTCCGTTGTTTCCCAGCGCCGCGTCGATGAACGACGCCACGTCTTCGCCGTTGGTCAAACGGTGGTGAAGGCCGTATCCCTTCATCTGCTTCTCGATGTCCGCGTCGGAAATGTCGAAGCGGTATTGATGCCTGTAGCCGGCGCGCTTGGCGGGGTCCTTGAAGGCAGCCTGGTATTCGCCCATTGGGTCGTAGCCCGGCATGCGGGTGATATCTTTCACTCCGAGCCGTTTTTCCCAGAAGCCGCGTATCTCCCGGACCCGTTCCTCCTTGCCCGCAGCCCGGCGGTCCAGCTCCTCGACCAGCCGCTTGTAGTCCGGCTCTCGGTCCACCTTGGCGAGGTATGCTTGCTTGTGAAGATAGAGAAGTTCGGCGTCCTGCGGCGTGGCCGCACCTGCCTTGATGCCCAGCGATTCCATACGTTCCATGGCCCGCTCGAGGCTCTTGGCGTCAGGTCTGTCCGGAAGGACCAGCTCGAACTCGCCCTGCTGGGCATAGAGGTTCTTGTCCGACCACGGGCGGTAGACTGCGCGCGTGCCGTCGCCGAAGTCGATTTCGTATTGCTCGCCGGCCTTCATGCCGCGGCCGCGAAAGAGCGCGGAATTGTCCGCCGCCTCGTTCACGACAACGAGTTCGCCGTTTTTGATCTCCCGTTTGGCCTGAAGCACCTTCGTCCGGCGCACGGTGAAGGGAGCCTCCTTGGGTTTCTTTTCCATCGCGGCGTGTTTCTTAAGATACGCATCGAACCGTCCGGCGACCGGTTTGTGTTCACGGGCGGCTTCCTGGACCTTCTCGATCCAGTCGATGTAGCTTCGGGCCATGGCCCGTTCGTCCGGGTCGGTCGAGTCAGCCAGACGTCTCAGCGCCTTCAGGTGGTCTGTAGCCTTCTTGAGTGTCCCCTGGTTGTACTGTTGGTCCGTGGCATGGTGGTTGACCGTTTTCACCGCGGACAATATGTCCTGCGCGAAAACGTCCTGCGGCAGCGCCTCACCCACCCGGACGGCGGTGGTGTCGACACCGGCCTTGCGCAGCGCGTCCAGGAGCTTTCCCTCCGCTTCGGGTCGAACCTTCATCTTGACCACGGTCCGCTGCTTTCCCTTCAATGTCTCGACAAAGATTAGGGCGTTCTGGTCCTCGATGTCGTCCTCATCGAAGGGCAGGACCTTCCCCTGCCAACCGAGCGAACGGACCTCCTCAAGAAGCGCCTCTTCGGTCGGACCCAGACGTGTCTTCGGCAGCGCATCCAACACATCCTCGAAACGGAAGTCCCGACGGCCCAACACATCCGCATAGAAACCTTCGAAATCGCGCCGAAGGTTCCGCTTCCGCGCCAGTGCGGTGTCGT
Source organism: Syntrophaceae bacterium (assembly GCA_013177795.1). Classification (NCBI taxonomy): domain Bacteria; kingdom Pseudomonadati; phylum Thermodesulfobacteriota; class Syntrophia; order Syntrophales; family Syntrophaceae; species Syntrophaceae bacterium. The sequence continues at coordinate 250,382 of JABLXY010000004.1, forward strand.
AGAAAGCCTGCTTCCGGGACTCGTCCCCTCCGAATCGTCCTTCAGCATAGGGACGCAGAATAGCCAGATAATCCTCGTCGGCGACCTTCTCCACTTCGCGGATGTAGCGCAGGGTCGCCGCGGGATCGATCTTGACCTTGCCTTCCTTGGCGGTGCGGAAAACCGTATTGTAGAAAGGCTCTTGTTCGCCGTACTTGGCGTTAGGGTGATAGTCGACGGCCAGGCGGTCCTCACCCAGGTATTTGAAGATCTGCCCCTTGTCGATGCCGTAGACCTTCCCGTCACGACCCCGCAGGAATTGCTTGGCGTGGCCGTCGTGATTGGAAATCAGCCAGTCGACGACGTGCTCCCGCTGAATTTGCTCGATGTCGAGGGTGGTGAGGTCTGCGAGGTCCAATCCGGCGAAGTCGAAGCGATCCTTCAGGTCGGTCCGCCACTTCTGGATAGAGCCGAGTCGTCCGTTCAGACGGATGGTGCGGACCTCCACGGCGTCCGGATCGATGAGGCGTCCGATCTTGTAAGCGGCTTCCTCTCCATAGGCGATGAACTCATCGCCACCGCGTTCCACCGGCTTGAAGAGCCAGCGGTCGCCCGCTTCATCGGTCCAGAACTCCTTGCTGTGCGCGCCGCCGACCTGGGCCTTGCCCGCGGGCTTGAAGTTCCCCGACTTGCCCTTGGCGATCCACGCCGCGTCCGTCTCCTCGAACTGAGCGCCTTTCTTGGTGAAAACCGGCGGGGACGGCTGCGTCGGTTTCGGAGTCGGCGCGGGTTTCGCAGGTTCAGGCGCGGCGACTTTCTTTTTGCCGCCGTGCTTTTCCAGCCAGGCTACGTGCTTCGTTTCGATGCCGGCCTTGGCGGCCTCGATCTTGGCGGGATCGGTCTCCGTGAACAACGAGACCAGTTCATCCTTGTTCGCCCACTGCCAATGCTTGACCTTGGTGTCCTTGGCCAGGGTCTTGAGGTCGCCGACCTTCATGGACGCGACTTGGTCCTGAAAAAGTTTTTTCTTGAAAGCGAGCTCTTTGGCGTGTCCTTCGAGTATCTCCTGCGGCAGAGCGGGCGAAGCCGCGAGCGCCGATTCCGCATCTTTCACCGCCGAAAGAAAGTCGGCGTATCCTGCGGGGGACTCCGGCACGACCACTTTCGCCGCGGTCTGTTCAACCGCCTGCTTCGCCTTGTTGATTGCGGCCTTCTCGGCTGCTTCGAGAGCTTCCTTCTTGGCCTTTTCCGCCAGTTCCTCACCGGCCGACTTTTCCAGCGCCTTGACAAGCTGCTGCTTGTTCTTGAGCGGGCCGATGTGGTGCTTCTTCTTGGCGTCGATCAGGGACCCGCCCTTGAGCCCCGCGTGATCCGCTCCAGGCTCCAACTCATCGAGAAGGTCGATGACGTCCTGCTTAGTCATGTTCAGCGAGATGCCTTTGGCCTTGGCCATCTCCTGCAGCTCGACCACGGTGAGGTCGTGCAGCCCTCCGGTCGGTTGGATTTTCTTGAGCTGCTCGGCGAGTTGCTGCGCCTGTTTGAGGGATGCCTGCTTCTGGGCGAGGAGTTGGATCAGGTCGTCCTTGGTGCGGAGCAGGCCGATCTTGTGTTGTTTGAGCTTGGCGTCGAGCCCGGCTCCCGCGAGAGTGGAATGGTCCACGCCGGGCTCGGCCGCATCGAGCAGCTTGATGAAGTCGGCCTTGGTCCTGGCGATGGAGACGCCGTTCTGCTTGGCCAGGGTCTGGAGTTGCTTCACGCTCAAAGTGTTCAGGTCGGCGATCTGTCCGCCCTCGAAAGCTGCCTTGAGCTTTGCGTCTTCCGCCGCCTTGGTCTTCGCCTGCTCTTCGATGCTCTGGGGCGGGATGATGCACGCGGCGGGTTCAGCCGCCGCTTTCGCCCCCAGCTCTCCTCCGCAGATCACCAGGGGCCACGCGACCACGCTCGTGCAGCGACAGTTGGGATGGGCCGGTTGCTGGGGAAAGCGGTTCGTGTCGAACACCTTGCCGTCCAGCGGTCCGCAGACCGGGCAAACCCGCTCGTCCTCCATGGTCATCCATTCGAGCTTCCGGACTCCGACCTGGTCGTGGAACTTGAGTCGCCCCTGGTTATGGGCGCGCAGGACCTCCGTGCGGGCGATCACCTCCATGCGGTACTGGGCCTTGGTGAACACCTTGGAACCGGCATAACGGAAGGATTCCGGGTCTTTCACCACGCGCCCGAGGTCGCGGACGATGTCCTCGACGCCCTTACCGGTGGCGATGCCACCCATCACGACGCGTTTGACGCCGTCGGCCAGCTCGCGGTGGACGTCGCCGGCCAAGACCAGGTTGTAATTGGTCATGAAATCGAGGGCATCTGTGTCCACCAGGGTGAACACTCGGGTGGCGAGCTTGTCGATACCTTCCGGGGTCAAGTCACGGTAGAAGGGAAGCTGGGCCGCGGCGAATTCGTCGATGCCTCGGTAGACGCCCTGGCGGAAGGATGTTTTGGCCGTCTTCCGGAAAAGCAGCGTCTGCTCCCGGTGTAGGCGGCTCGTGGTCTCCTGGATGTCGGTTTGCAGTTTCTTGAGACCTTCGAGGGCGGCGAGCTTGTTGTCAGGGAGGGAGCCGAGGCTCTTGTAGCGGAGGATGGCGCGGCGCACCTCCTCTTCGGCGGCGGCAAGCATCGCGGTCAGTTCGGCGACCGTTTGCTCCGTATAGAGATTGCGGCCGCGGACGCTCTTCTCCGTGGCCAGACGAATCGCTTCGGCTTGAGAAAGAGGCTGTTTGGCCGCGAGCGCACCGATCATCCCGCGCACTCCCGGCACGCCGGCTGCCGGGACGTCGGTTCCTTTTCCCGGTCGGGGCCTTGTTCCATCGCAGCGGTCTTCGGGTCGAAGAAACGGCAGACCGGGGTATCGAAGGTGGTTTCGTTTCGCTGGACCCGGCAGTGGTTGAGATCGCCGTCGAAATGCGCGCAGTCGTCACAGACGGCGGCGATGCTTGCGCGGGCGAACGGTCCGGCCCACGATGCTTCGGCGCGGCTCCCAGCCGGGTTCTTCGCCGGGTCGAGGCCGAGCATCTCCTGCGCCGTCTCCACGCCCATGATCCCGGCGGTCACCATATCGACGATGGGCTTGATCTGCTTTTCGTCGAGCAGATCCACCGAGCGCTTCTCGGTCTCCCGGTTGGCGGACTCGATGTCAGGGTCGAGGTCCATCTTGATTTGCAGGCTCGAACGGCTGATGAGCTTGCGGTCGTAGAGCTCGATAAGCAGGCGCTTGAAGTCGACCGCATCCGAGGGATCGAGGTCGTTGAACAGGAACTGGAGCGTCTTGTCTTCCCAGCCCTTGAGCTCCAGCCAGTCGTTGAATATCCAGTTAAGGATGATCCGGGCGACCTGTTTGATCTCCCGGATCATCACCAGCATCTTCTGGAGGCTAACCGAGGCCGTGGCGAAGTTCGGGCCGTCCCCGGTCACCAGCGACCGCGAGAGGCCCAGCGCCACGACGATGTCTTCCTTCACTTCCTTGACCTTGTCCTCGACGTTGAGGACCTGCCCCTCGGTGCCGTGGGTCTCGACCGTGACGTAGAAGGGGACGACCAAGCCGCTCTTGAGGTCCATCTTGTTGACCATGTCCCGGACCTGTTCGAGCATCTTCTGGTCGGGCATGACCATCTTCTGGCCGAACGCGCCGCCGACCTTGAGAAGCCTGAACGGCGTGGCCCAGCGTTTGGCGATGGCCTGTTCGGCCCGGCGGTAGTCGCGAAGGAGTTCGATGGACTGGAAAGCGGGAAGGACGAGAGAGTTGCCCCGTGGCGAGAAGGCCGGCGCGTCCCACTTGAGATGGAGCACCTGCTCCACCGGCAGGTCCAGCCCCTCGTCCGCGGCGGGATTGTCTTCCGGCGTCTGCCGGGCTTCGACGAGCCGCCCTTGAGCGTACTTGACCTTGACCGAAACCGGGTTGACGCAGACCAGTTCCTCCAGGTCCTTTCCGTCCTTGGTGTAGCGTTTGAACCCGACGGCGTCGCCCTTGACCAGGAGCTGGAGAATCATGTCCTTGACGAACTCGGAGACGCCCAGGCGGTCGGCGACATCCACAGCCTCCCACTTCACCTTCTCGTCATCGCCCGCGATCTTGATCTCTTCGCCCACGGCGAAGGTGCGCCAGGAGTTGACGCAGTTTTTCACCAGCGGCTCTTCGAGGTAATACTCCCAGGCCTTGCGCGCCCGGTCCTCCCAGGAGGCCGGGATCGCTTCGGATGCGTTGACCTTGCTGAACACGGACGGGTCCAAGGCCGCGGCGGCTGCCAGAGGAACGAGCACCAGACCGTCCGCTGAAAGCGGCGTCGACTCAGCGCCCGATCCGGATGCCGGGTTGTCGGATGTCGGATTGGATCGTGTTTCCACCGGGGTCCTCTCGGTTTCTTGCCCTTGTGGGCGCGACATTCGCGCCGTATGGCGGGGATAGCCCGCCCCTGGGGTTATCTACCGGAGGCGGGGAAGGAACGTCGGTGGGCGGGATACGGCAAGACTTGGATGATTCCAAAGGACGAAGGGGAACGCATCCTCCCGAATCAGATAAACACCGGGTCAGTCGTCAGCGGCACCAAGGAAACCGTCTCCTCGCCCACTTGGTTGAGGACGGCCTGCTCCCGGGCCAGCATGGCGCAGCGCACGGCGTCGATGACGTGGTCGTTGCCCTTTGAGTAGACGATGCGTCCGTCGTGCAGCGTATAGGTGTGGGTGGTGAACTGGTCCTCGATCTCCAGGTCCTCGACGGGGAACACGAGCTGACGTCGCTGCAGCGCCCCGGCGATAAGGCTGGTCATGAATTCCTTGGTCCGCTTCCTGACCTCGTGGCCGTCGCGCACGGCCAGGGTGGTCATGCCCCCGAAGTCGTAACCGCGCAGCCGTCCTTGAAGAACCAAGTCCTTGTACTTGTCCAGGGTAAGCAGTTCCTGCACGACGGCCATTCCGTTGCCGCCGTTGTCCACACCGATGCCCGCGGCTGTGTAATACCGGTCCAGAAGCGCGATGGTCTGGGCGATGTGCGGATAGGCCACGTGCTCCATGCGGACCCGCAGGACCAGCTTGACGATCTTACGCTCGGGCAGTTCGATTTCCTGGAAAACGACGATCTCCGTCGGGTCGTTGGTGTAGCCGAGGTCGCCGCCGATCCAATAGACGCCGGTCCGCGGCATGAGATTGAGCAGCATCTCCAGGCGGTCGTGGGATTCCTCCTCGGTGGCGCAGCCACGCAGATCCTCGCCGGTGACGACGACCTTCTGATACTCGACCACGTCCTGTCGGCAGAGATTGAGGTGCTCGACATTGAACGCGCCATAGGAAGGCTTGCCGTGTTCGCCGGCCACCTCGTGCTGCCAGCCCGCGCTGTCCCGCCCGCCATAGAATTCCAGCAGCTCGGCCTCGCGCTCCTGGGTCCACGCCGGGTGCAGCCAGGAAGGCCAGCGGAATACCCGGAACTGGGTCGAGCCCGTCAAGCGGTAATAGGTCGTGTCGCGCAGCCCGTTTGGCGTCGAATAGATGCGCAGTCTGCCGCCCGACTTCAGACACTGGCGCAGGGCTTTCCATGCCCGCTCGGTGAGCCACGCTCCTTCGTCTACCCAGACACGGTCCACATGCAGCGAGCGGAAAGCATCGCCGTACGCTCCGGCGGGCCGAAAGTAGAGGATAGCGCCGTTGGTGAATTCGAGCCGGAAGTAGGGTTTGCGGTGAATTTTGGGCTTGCCGTATTTGGTGAGAGCCACGCTGACCATGAGGTCCGGGTTGGCGTCGAGCTGGAACTCGATCTCCTCGATCAGCGTGTCGAGATGTCCCTGGTGAGGCGCGCCGACGAGTCCCTGGCAGCCCCGGTTGGTGAAGGCGAAATGCAGGGCGTCGGTGGTGATGCAGACGCTCTTGCCCACGTCGCGCCCGTCCAGGTGGATGATGTTCTTGTCCGGGCAGAGCAGGTCCTCGGCTTGGTGCGGCCAGTAGACCCGTTGTCCCCCGTCGCGGTTGCGCAGGTATCCCTGTCCCCATAGGACCGGGTCCGCCAGGGTCTCCGCCAGTTTGCGCTCCTTGGCGGACATGCGGGCCATTAAGACGGCCTCGCCATAAAAAATCCCCAGGGGACCATTTTAAACAACATGGCCAACGATGCCGCCAGGATTGCAACCACAATCGCCCGCAATATGAGTTCAAATTCCTTTTTCACGATTGCCTGCCTTTCACTGCAATGTTTGTACATTCATGCAAATACCGATGGAACGCCTTGACTTCCTGCGCACACGAAGCCTGTATGTGAATGTGCGCAGGGCTTTGAAATACAAGGACTTGAGCCGTTTGAAAGGAGGTGCCGAATGAGCTTTTTCGAACCCGAGACCATCCGGATCGGGAAACCTGAACTCAGCGAACGAAAGGAGAACGAGTCATGAACGAGACCCTGCATCAGGCCGCCCAGGCCTATCTGGAAAACCTGCGGACCCAGGGGAAAAAGGAGCGGACGCTCTACACCTACGGCAAGGACTTCGAGCAGATCGAGGCCTTCTTCGGTGCGGAGCGCAAGCTGTCCAGCGTCCTCATTCCGCACGTGGGAAAATTCTTCAAGTCCGATGCGCTGCTCAAGCTGCCCAACGGGCGGGAGCGCTCCGTGCCCACGGTCGAGAAGACCAAGCGGGTGCTCCGCATGTTTCTGATCTGGGCCAAGGATACCGGCCGCATCGACAAGCTGCCCCTGCCCAAGGACACGCCCATGGGCCGGAGCGCCAAGAAAGGAGGAGAGCGTAATGACGAACACGACGCCATCGAGGCTCCGGCTGCTGAGCAGTCCTGAGCCTTCAGACGCGCGGCCCGGTTTCACCGACGCCTTGGAAGCCTTCGGCAGGAGGCTCGCGGCCGAAGGGCGTTCGGAGAACACCATCAGCGCATACCTGCGCGATCTCTCGTACTTGTCCGAGACGCTCATCCGGAGGCATCCGGAAACCGCTCCGGACGAGGTGACCAGCGCCATGATCGACGAGGCGCTGACCTCACCGCAGGTGACGACCTCGGCCAGGGGCGGCGTCCGGTCGCCGGCATCCATGCATCGGTTCAAGGCGGCCGTCCGGTCGTTCTTCACCTGGGCCGAGCGGAACGGGATCGTCCGGGAGAATCCGGCCGGGTCGTTGACCCTTCGCAGGCTTCCCCGGACTCCGCCCAAGTTTCTGACCGAGGCCGAGAAGCGCCGTCTGCTCAAGGAACTTCGCGGCAGGGCATCCTCCCTGGCGATCCGGGACCGCGCCATCATCGAGGTCTTCCTCGGGACCGGCATCCGGCTGCAGGAACTCGTCGACCTGGACATCGAAGACGTGGACCTCGACGCCAAGCATCTCCGCGTGCTCGCCAAGGGCTCCGTCCCGCAAGTGAAATTTCTAAAGTCCACTCTGCGCTCCCTCCTGCGGAGTTACCTGGTCGAGCGCCGACGCCGGGGCGACGGCGAATGCCGGGCTTTGTTCCTCTCCAACCGCGGGGAGCGGCTCTGCGAGCGGCAGGTGGCCAGGCGGCTCGAGTATTGGCTCAAGGCTGCCGGCATCGACAAGAAGCTCAGTCCGCATGCGCTGCGTCATACCTTCGCCACCCACCTCTACAGCCGGACCGGGGACATCCTGGTGGTCCAGCGGGCCCTTGGGCACCGGGACCTGTCGACTACCCAGGTCTACACCCACCTCGTGGACGGCGCGCTGGAGGACGCCCTCGAGCGCCTCTGATCCGCAGCCGACCATGGAAGCCAAGCGGTCCACCCGGGCCGCTTTTCCATTCCCGCCTTCGGACAGGCAATGACAGAGGAAAGAGACAGTCCGCCTACAGTCGCGTCCCCGAACACATCCGCAGGCAATGATGCGGGCAGCATCGGAGCCTTCGGGAGCCGGGCGGAAGCATTGATTGAGAGAACCTTCCGGTGACCGGCGGCTTCGGAATGTCAGAGAACACGTCTTATCCGACATTCCCAGGCCGGGGGTCGCCGCAAGTCCGCGTGTTTCGCGGGTCGCTGCATGGCATACGGTGGTGTTATCCGACCTCATTTCCGTGTTTTCCCTCTCGCGGTCTTTTTCCGGGCCGGTTTCTTCTGGGACTCCGCCAGCTTTTCAAGCAGGGCCGTGGCCCACTCAGCCGGCGTCGTCTCCGGTCCCTGGGATGCCTCACCCTCACGGGCGATCTTCGTTGCCTTGAGGTCCTTGAGGTGACAGCGGATCATCCGGTCCAGTCGCTCGGCGGCGTCCCAGTCGCCGGACTCCTGCGCCCGTCCCAGCTTGAGAAAATAGACCGCCACCAGCTCGACCTGCATGAAGTCAGAGCTCTTGTTGAACACGAAGTCCTGGTAGAGCTGGCCGATGATGGCCTCGAAGAGGGGACGCTCCTCCGGTGAGAGGAAGCGGTCGGCGTAGATGCCGTGGCGCAGACTGTTCTGGTTGCCAGGGACTGCGCCGCTGCCGGTCCGCGCTTTGGCGGTCTTGCGGACCTCCTGCTCGGACGCAGCGTTGCGGTGCCAGCGTTTGAGCTGACCCGCGTCGTGTTTTCCGATCCTGTCTTGGGCCTTGTCGTCTGCCATGATCACCGCGTTTTTCGTTTCGGCATCTCGGGGTTCGGGGCGGAAGGCGGATTTCGCCCTCTTCAGGGGAAACCCCCTCGATACCTACCGGAGCGAATCGCGATGCGTCGGAATGGATTCCTCGCGGCTCTGAGCCACGATCTGGCGCACCCGGCGGGGTGTCACGCCGGACAACCTGGCGATCTCGCGGGTGGGCACGCCTTGATCCTTGAGCGCCAATACGAGCTTGCGGCGTTCCTCGTAAAAGCCCACATCGCTCGGCACCCAGAGGAGACCGGTGAAATGCCGCCGGACGGTGTCGAGGACCTCGGGCGGCAGGACATCCCTGGCATTGGCGTAGGGTCGTTTCATGTATCCGGATTCGTTTTCTTGAGCCATGGTTGATCCACATCCGGGTTGTGAAAACGAAGGCGGTTCTCCCGCGGGGGCGGACCGATGATCTCGATGTACTGCCGGGTCACGTCGCCGATGCGCTCCTTGGCGTCGACGAAACAGACGAGACCGAAGTCCTCGCCGCACGGGAAACGGAACCGTCCCCGGTTCTGATAGAGCCGCGCCTCGGACCAGCCGAGGGAAAGCGCCTGGTCGCGGATGGCATCGACCTTGTCGATGGCCGATTGCGGTACCTTTTCCGTGAAACGCCACTCCCCGTCCTTGGGGTAAAGGTGTTGCTCGACAGCCGGTGCAGGGGGACATACAACCGGAGAGACGGGTTCGGTACAAGCGGGACGGCTTTGGGCGGCCGGGTCAATCGCTGGTGGAGGATAGGTCTTGGGATCGATACTCCGAACGGCGGCGAGAAGTTCGTTCTCTCTGAAACGTTGGACGGCCCAGGCATGAATGTCGTTAAACCGCCTCCGCAACTCTTCGAAAGCTGCGGGATCGAGTCGTCCCGCTTCCAACGCTTTCTTTGCCAACGCCATCTTGTGCCGGAGCCATGCGTAGTATTCCGGGTCCAGACGGCGGTAGCAGACGCCGTCGATCCCCACGTCCCGAGCGAAGTGTCGAGGTTTGTCGGTTTCCCAGGATTCCAGGTTCGTGGCCGCGTAAAGGGCGGTGCCGTCGGGATCGATGGTTTCCTGCGGATCGTTGCGCTCAGCCGGTTCCGTTGTCTCCGGCTTGGAGACATCGACCGACGGATTGCTCGTATCGACCGGGGCTGATCCTCCGGCGGTCTGTTGCATCATGAGTTCGAGAAGGCTCACGTTCCCTGCTCCAATCAGGTGGTTTCCGTTCATGGGATACCTACCGGAGCGGGGTCCGTACCGCCGGGATGCGAAGGTGCGAAGGTCGATGAATGCGGTTCGAACCTTCGCAGGGGCCTTCGCAGTGCTGTAGATGATTGATATTGCTGATAGATATGAATAAAGAATGCGAAGGTGCGAAGGATGTAGAGAGGGTCACTCTCGCGCGGACCGAAAAAACAACCGGTGATCCGGCGAGAGACACGGGATCACGGCATGCGGTATTTTTTTCTGAGCAAGGGGGTGAACCCCTGAAACCCTTCGCACCTTCGCAGTGTCGGCGCAACAGCTTGATATGACGCTGTTTACGGGTGCGAAGGTCCTTCGCGGTTTGCGAAGGGTACCCTTCGCACAAGGAGACGGCGGCAGGGAAAAGGCTCAGATGAGGAAGGTGATGTCGTAGGTGGCGGTGCGCCGGACGGAATGCTCCGACCGGTTGACGGCGATCTCGAACCCGGCCTGGCGGATGGTGTCCAAGTCGTTCGAAAAACGCTGGGCGAACTGCTGCACCGAGTTCATGCTGAAGGACAGCCCGAAATCTTTGGACAGCCGTTTGACGGCCACGAACAGGTCGCGGGCCAGAGCGCCCTCGACGGTGGTCTCGTTCCGAAAATCGAGCTGGTAGCGTTCGAGGAAGGCCGCCTTGTTGGTCTTGGCGACGTTCAATGCGGAGCTCTCCCGGTCCGCTTCAAGCGCGTGCCGGTAGGCCTTGAAGAGCGCCGCCAGGCAGGTGGCTATGGGATTGGACTCGCGGGCGGTCTCGAGGCTGACGTTGTTGAGCGTGGCGATCCGGCCCACAAACTGCGGATGGAGTTCTTCCAGCGCCCGGTCGATCACTTCCTCCTGCTCACCGGCGAGCATCATCAGATACATGAGGCTCAGGTAGTCGTTGCATCGCCGCTTGCTGTGGTTCCCGAGGCTTCGGTGCAGAAGCCGCATCACCTTCTCTTGAGCGCCGGCCCGGAGCATGGCCAGCAGATGGCTCGTGCGCTTCATCAGGGAAGAGACGATCAGGTCGCGGTGCTCCCGGAGAGCGGCCAGAATTTTCGCTTCGAGGAAGCAATCGCTCGCCTGCTCGTCCATATCGAACCGGATGATGAACGAGCGGGACAGGATTTCTGCGAGTTCCCCTCCCAAGGGTTCGATGCCAGTGGTGTTGAGCAGGCACTTTGTCCGCTCGATGACCGTCTCGGTATCCGTGCCGCTTTTGCGCTTTTCCTTGGCGATGCCGGTGATGCTGGTCAGGATGAAGGTCGTCAGGTCCTCGGTCATCTGCTTGACCTCGATGTTGTCGAGGACGATCAGCGGGTTCTGCGAGCCGTCGGTATAGTTGGCCGCGTCGGTGCTCTTCTTTTGCTGGGACTCGCCGTAGAGCAACGCCGAAATCAACTTGCTCGCAGTGGTCTTGCCCGAGCCCGCAGGACCCTCGAACCGGGTCATGGGCCTCGTGCCGGCGAAATCGATCAGGAGGAAACAGGACAGCCACGAGAGGATCAGCACTCGATCCCCCGGCGCGCAGGTGAGATTGTCGAGCAGCAGCTCCACCAGGAGCCGGTCGGCTTCCGCTGGATCGGCGTCGGCAAGGAAGCGGATCGGTGCCATCTTCCGCGAACCGTCCAGGATGATCCCGTCGGCGTTGCCGCCGTTCTTGAGGATTTCGACTCCCTCCGGGGTGATCTTGGCGATCTCGTGGTCGGTGTTGTTCAGGTTGAAGTAGACCGTTTCCCTGGCCACGTCCGTGTGAAGCCAGGAAAAATGCTCCCGCACCTGTCCGCGCTCCACCGCCAGGTTTGACAGCACTTCGTAAAACGTGCGGCCGCCGCCGGTGGTCTGTACCATCCCGGTGTGCTTGTACATGAGGGACGCGTAGAGCCGCTTACGGCCCCGGTCGGGCGTGTCCATCCACAGGATCGTGTCCTCGAAGAACATGAACGGTTCGCCCTGGGGCGTGCGGAAGAACCTGGCCCCGTGGGCGGCGAACCATTCGTAGGCGGCTTCGGCGGCAAGGGTGAAGTCGGGCGAGCCGCGTTCTTCTTCGGTCGCAAGCAGGACTTCCTCGATCCGTGCCCGGCACGATCCGGGAGATGCATCCGATGATCGCTTTTCCCGCTTCCGTTCCTGCCTGGCCTGGCACCGCTGCTCTTTTTGCACCGCCCGCACTTGATCGCGCAGCGTGGCCAGCGAGGGTCCCGTCTTGCCGAACCGCTCCTGAATGAGTTTCAGATGGCGGTTCTGCTCCAGCGGGGAGAGGTATGCGGCTTCCCGCAGGATCGGTTCGAGCAGTCGGTTGCGCTCCTCTTCCGAGACGTCGGTAGGCAGATGAGAGATGCCGAACTCCAAGGGCGTCTCGGCCTTTGCCAGCAACTCTTCGAAGTCTTGGGCGGAGTGACCGGCCACGAAGTAGTCGTTGACGTCGATCTTGGCTTCGGAGAGCAGGCGCTCGGCCTCGCGGATTTCATCCGGGGCCCGGCCGTCGAGGCGCTTGGTCAGTTCGCGGGCTCCCACCGCGGCGTCGAGACCGAACCGCTCCCGCAATTCCCGGCGGGCGTTCTCGCGTCTTTCATCCAGGGGGAGAAGCGCAAGACGGGTCTGTATGCGGTGCTCGGAAAGGACCGCTGCTGTCTTGAGCGCGCCGTTCAACCCGGCTTGGGAGATCTCGTTGTCCTGGCAGACGTAGACCGTCTTTACGTTGCGAAGGCGCGGCAGCAGCCGCTCCCAATCCGCCTCGCGGATACGGACGGTCACCGGCGACACTGCCGGGAAGCCATGTTCCATAAGCGAGATGCAGTCGGTCACGCCCTCGGTGATGATCAACCGCTCCGGGTCGGCGAGCAGACAGTCCTCGTTGTAGAGATGACTATTGTCGATGCACGGGGCTATGTGTTTGCGGGTGTTTTCGTCGTGGACCGGGAGTTTCTTGTATTTTCCTTGCTCCCATGGCTTGTCAGGCGTCCACGGTGTCTTGCGTCCGATCATGAAAACGACCCGACCGCGGCTCCAGTAGGGAAATACGATGCGCCGGTCGAAGAACGGATCGAGCCCATCTTGGTTGGTGGGACGAAACGCGCCGGATGCGGCCAAGTCCCGCGGGGAGAAACCGCGTTCCTTGCAGGTCAACTTCCGGACGATGCCATCATCGCCTTCGTTGTCCGCATAGCCGATACGGAGCCTATCGACAGTCTCCACGGAAAGACCGTACTTGGACCGAAGCCATTCGAGTACCTCGGGGTTGTCCTTGAGCCGCCCGTGATAGTGTTCCGCCAGGGCCGTCAACACCTCATGGACCCGCAGTTCAACCAGGCGCTGGGCATCCGCTTCCGCCAGTTCCTCTGGCGAGAGTCCGTGCTTGGCCAAAGACTGCAACCCAGCCTTGGCCGCGAGGAAATCGCGGGCATGTTGATGGCTTTCCGGCATGGGACCGGACTGGCCCCGCGTCACCCGGCCCGACTGGATGAACTCCACGAGCTGGAGCACGTCGCCGCCGACGCCGCAGCCGAAGCAATACCAACCTTGCTTGTCGAGCATGACATGAAGGGACCGGTGCGACTGGCTGCTGTGGTTCGGGCAGTCGCATTGGAGCAGGCGGTCGGATTCATGCAGGACGTGAGCGCCAAGCAGTTCCCGCGCGACCATACCGATGTCGACCTCGGTGATCCGCCGGTAATACTCCCTCACGTTGTCCTGACGTTCGAATGTCATGCGCGCTCCGCTCCAAGAATGTCCATTCGCTACCGACCGGTCGTCGCGGGAACACGGGATTCCTCAAGGCGACCTGCATCCAGTAGGAGGGAGAGGAACGTTCGGCGGTCGTCCTGTTTCCGCTTTCTGGCGCAGTTCGAGATGCCCCAGCGGTCCCCGACGAGGACCGTCGTCTGTCTGGCCCGCGTGACGCCGGTGTAAAGAAGATTCCTGTGATGCATGAAGGAGTGGGCCTTGTGGACCACCACCACGGCGCATGGAAACTCGGAGCCCTGGGCCTTGTGGATCGTCAGGGCATAGGCGAGTTGGATGTCCTGCAGGTTGGGTGAACCGGCCTCTATCTCCACCGGGATGCCGTCGAAGTCCACGCTCAGGGAACCGTCTCGGCCGACGTGGAGCACCACGCCCATCGCGCCGTTCATGACGCCGATCTCGTAGTTGTTCCGGGTCTGGATGACCTTGTCATGCACGAGAAACTTGGGCCGGCGACCTGGCGTCGTCGGGGGCGCTTCGACATTCCAGAGTCTGCGCTGCACCAGACGTTGAAGCTCGCAGTTGAGATCGCGTGTTCCCAGCGGCCCCTTGTGGGTCGGGGTCAGAAGCTGGACATCGGTCAACAGGTCGAACCCGAGGCGTTCAACGAGCACATTCTCGAAGAGGTCCAGTACGAACCGCTGCGCGCCCCATTGATCGGTGAACTGATCCACCACGTACCAGGCCCGGCGGCCGGAGGGTTCGGCGTCGCTCGTCTTGCGGACCTCGCCGTTCAAGACGGCGATGCTGTTCTCCTTCAGGATGCCGGCCTGCCGTACCACCTGGTCGAGGAGCACCGTGGGAACCATCCGCGACTGGACAAGGTCCCGCAACAGATTGCCCGGTCCGACGGGAGGCAGTTGGTTGTGGTCTCCAACCAGCACCACGGCGGTCCGCTCGAGATCGATGCTCTGAAAGAGGTGCCAGGCCAGGGGCACATCCACCATCGAGACCTCGTCGACGATGATCACGTCGGCATCGATGGGATCGTCCGGTCCCCGGGCGTAGTCCTTGCCGTTGAAACCCAGTAGCCGGTGGATCGTACCCGCTGGATGGCCGACGACCTGTTCGAGACGCTTGGCGGCCTTGCCTGTGGGTGCGGCCAGGATGACGCGCAGTCCCTGTTCTTCGTAAACGCCGGTGATGGCGGATACGGTGAAGGTCTTGCCGCTGCCCGCTCCGCCGGAGATGAGCGAAATCGAATGACGAAGTGCGGTGACGGCGGCCTGCCGCTGGCCCGCGTTGAGCTGCGGCGCGGTTTCAGCGACCATGTCGGGCAGGCGGTCTCGGTCGGAAAAGTGCGGATTGGGCGCTCCGCCGTTCCCGAAGACCTTTGCCAGGTCCTCCTCCATTGCGCGGATTTCTGGCTTGGCGACGAGGAACCTCCCGCCGTGGGAGACGCAGACCAAGACCTTCTCGTCGATGAGCCGGTCAAGCGCCTGCTCGATGCGGTCGCGGCTGTCGAGGACGTCCATGACCAGCAGTACGTTGGCTTGATCGACCAGCTCCTCGAATTCGATCCAGCAGTCGCCTTGATCCAGCGATTCGTTCACGCAGTGGAGAACACCGGCCCGGATACGCGCGGGGTCGTCTTTGGCGGTGCCCATCTTCCTGGCGATCTTGTCCACGCGCTTGAACCCGAAGCCGCGGACCTCGCGCACGATGATGTAAGGGTCTGCCTTGAGCAGGCCCAACGCGTCGTTGCCGAATTTCTTGACCAGGCTCGTCACCTGGTGATGGGTGAGATCGAAAGCGGCCAGCCAGGTGATCGCCTTGTTGGTCTCCCGCGTCTTGAGCCACTCCACGCGGAGCTTCTGTACGGCGTCCGGCGACAGCCTTGCAGCCTCGGCGATTTGTCCGGGATCGTCGGTGATGATCCGGTCGAAATCATGACCGAAGCGTTCGGCGATCAAGCGGGCCTTGACAGGGCCGACGCCCTTCATCTCCGGGTGGTTGGCCAGGTAGTTGGCGAGACCGTCGGCGTCCAGATCGAGGTCGTATTCCATGCCCTCGACCTCGAATTGTCGGCCGTACTTCGGGTGGGTCACCCAGCGGCCGTTCAGCACGACCGGTTCGTTCTCACGGGCGAAGAGCCGCCCGGCGAACTGCACCTCGTCGCCGTCGACCGTCACGAGACGGCCTGCGGAAAACCGCGGCCCGGCGTAGAAGACCGTTTCGATTCGGCCGCGAACGTTTACGGATTGGTTGTTTGATCTTGTTCGCATCGTCTCGATACCTTCCGGTGATACCTGTGTAGAAATCCCTCCACAAACCGGCAGGCAGCCTGCCGGTCGGAGCAGAAAAACACCGGGATGCCGAAGTCGACGACGATGGAAAGCAGAGTTCCCAGGACGGCGTTGGGATGTGCTCCGGAGCGGTAGCGGCCGCCGAGAATGTCCCGGAGGTCCGCTTCCACCACGACGCATGCGGCGTCGTACTCGCAGAGACGGCGCAGCTCCCTGGTGAATCGCTTGCGGGATCGGATGACGGTGGAGACGAAATCCTCGAGGGTCTTTCGCTCCACCGCCACGGAATCCTCATGCCCCTCGACGGAGTAATCCCCGGCGGGGAGGGCGCGGCGGACGACCTCCGTGCAACCGGATTCAAAGGCGTAGGGTTCCTGCTCCCGCGTGTCGACGACGACGGTGACCCGGTTCACGTCAGAACGGGGCCAGGGCGTTGCGAGACGCCGCGTCGTATTCGTCTCCGCCGTCTTCGAGCACGATGCGCCGGTTGATGTAGACGTTCTCGTTCTCGCCGCGCGTGCGCTTGGTGATCTCGAGCTTGACGTTGATGAGCTTCTCCAGGTTGGCCGGAAGCTCGGAGAGCTTGTCCAGGTTCAACCCGCAGGTGTGCAGGTCCGTCTTGAGCCACTTGATGTTTTCGCGGGTGGCCATGACGTTGTTGCGCCACAGGAGTCTTCCCCGGAACTTCGGGGCGAGGATTCGCAGCGTCCACTTGAGCATGGGGTTTCCCGAGGTCTGGGCCCGGGTCAGTTCCACCCGCTCGACGTTCACCCGGCACTTGCCGTCCGGGATGGTCTCGAACTCGCGTTCTTCGACCTCGGCATGTTCGAAATCGTCGTCGAACTGTGCGAGGTCGATGTCCTCGGCGCCGCGGGGCTGGTCAAAATGTCCGTAGTCTTCGTTCTCCATGGTCTGTTCCTCCATCTATGGGGTTTATTTACCGGCGGGTGCGGGCTTCTTGTCCTGCCCGTCCCCCGGTGCCGGCACCGACCGCGGGGCACTCGCCCTCGGCGCGGCCGCCGGCCTGTTGAACGCTTCAATGAAAGCCTGGAAATTGAGGTCGATGGTTTCGGGAAGCCTTCCCGTGCGGTCGCCCGCCTCGTAGTGGGGGCTGGGCTTGGTTCGCATGACGCGGCGGTAGACCGGTTTTCCGCTCTCGTCGCTCGTCACTTCCAGGTCGCAGAAGAGGATCAGGTCGACCATGCCCAGCACGATCTTGCGGGCTTTGTCGGGGAGGGTCGGGATAATGCGGATGTACTTGCCGGTCCGCGTCTCGATTTCCTTTTCCTGAGAGTGGGATACCAGGACGAGTCCGTATGGCAGGAAGGCCAGCTTGGTCAGGACACGGTGGAACTCGTTGTTGATCAGCGCCCAGCCCTTGCCGTAGCCGAGATCGGACTCGTGTTCGATCTTGAACTTCGTGCAGATGTAGTCGCTGCACATCCGGTAGGCGTTGTCGACCGTATCCAGAATGACGGTCTTGTAAGGATGTTTCCCCTCGGCGATCTCGCCGCAGGCGGCGAGCAACTCTTCCCAGCTCCTGATGGGGACTTGAAAGACATCCAGCGAATTCAGTCCCGGTTCGGTGGCGAGAAACAGCGCGCCTTCAGACCGGGAACACCAGGTCGATTTGCCGATCTTGCTCGGGCCGTATACCAGCACCGTGAGATCGGCGTGATCCTGCTTGGGGGGACTTTTCTTCGTAGGCAACATGTCGGTTCTCCTTTTCTATGGGGTCCTCAAAAAGCCGAAGCCTCTTCGAACGAGGTCTCGTCCCGCAGCTCTTCGTGCGGGGGGACTTTGCGGTAAAAGTTCTCGATGACGTTGGTGCTGCCGTCGGCGCGGCAAAGCGGGAAATAGGCGCAGGACCGGCGGTAGTGGAAACAGAAGGCGGTGTTCTGGTAAAAGACGCCGCGACGGCGCGCGTCGAGAAATGCCTGGGTCAGTTCCCAGAGTTCGGACTGCAGGGTCTCGAACCGGTCACGGGAGAGGTAAAGCATCTCCCGGTGGAACATGCCCGGCTCGGTATATTTGGCGGCCAGCCGCGCCTGGAACTCGTCGTCGCTCTCCGGCAGTCTGCGTTTGGCGCTGCTCTTGCCGGTCTTGGACTTTGCGATCAGATCGGCCCGTCGCGCCTCGAACTCGGCTTCGGTTTCACCGCGTCCCTGTTGCAGACGGGCCTTGACCAGGATGTTGTAGAGAACGCCCGCGATGCGGATGCCGAGCGTCTGTTCCACGTAGCGGGAGTAGAGGACGATCTGGAAGTCGGTCCAGAGCCGCTCCAGGTAGTCCGCATCCACCTGCGAGGCGGTTTTGTGCTCGAGCAGGAAATGCTCGTCGCCGATTCGGACGACGCCGTCCACCTTTCCGGCCAGCACGAAGCTTCTGGATGAAGCGCCGGTGGCCGGGTTGACGATGCCCCCCTCGAAGGTCTTTTCGAGGGAGACGACATCGAACTCCTCGCTCGCATAGCAGGCCGCGTAGCCTTTCATCATCGCCGCGGCCAGATGCCATTCCCGCTTCTGGTCCTCCTCTTGTGCGCGGTTGGGGTAGGTCCGGTCGATGAAATCGAGGACGAGTCCCAGGTCCCTGCAGCCGTGCCAGATCTCCAGACACTTGTGGATCACCGTGCCGAAGGCCAGGTTGTGGTCCCGTTCCAGGGGAACCAGTTCCTGGATGTAGCGCCACTCGCAGGCCTTGCGGCAGTTGCGGAACAGGCTCCACATCGAATAGGTGGTGGTCGTTTTCGTTTCCATCACGCGGCCCCCGTGGCTTTGAGTTCGGGGCCGACGGGCGGAGGACCGCCCACTCGTTCGACCTTGAAGGCCTCTTCGCCGAACTCTCGGGTGAGAAAACCGGTGAAGATGCGGGCGATGGCGCGCCCGACTTCGGTCGCCGCATCCACGATGCAGGAGCGCTTGTGCGAATCCAGGCAGAAGGACGCGTCCAGCCGCACGAGCGATCGGCCGTGAAGGCTCTCGGCGGCGAGCACCGCCAGGAGCAGGGATTCCTCGACGTCCCGGATCGGGACCTTGGAGTCGAAGTTGTATCGGTAAAGTTCTCGGTTCATGTTTGATGCCTCCATTCCGTTCAGTAAGGTCTATTGGAGGGCGCGCCCGGGCCGGATGCTTTCGGCTGCCTCTCGGACGCCTTCCGTGCATCCGACCCGCTCATTACCTACCGGAGGCGGTCCCGGACCGTCGGACGATCAGAGGTAGTCCCTCAGTCCGGCGTCCTCGAAGATCGCTCGCAGCTTCTTGATGGATTCGTAGATCGTCCCCCGCGGAATCCCGGTGTCGCGGGAGATTTCCGTTACTGTGTCCGTGTCGAGACGTCGGCACAGTTCGCGTAGCTCCGGCGGCAGCTTTTCGATTGCCTGACGGACATCGATGGAGAGGTCGCGCAAGTCGGAAGGGGGGCGTGAAATCTTGCCCGTGCGCATGAGGTAGTCTTCCTGGTCTATGATCTCCATGCGCTCGATGCAGAAGCCGTCTTCATACTCGCCGTACTCGAAACGATCATCCAAGGAACAGCGGCAGAGCCGGTAATCCCGCAACCCGGCCTTCCGCGCCTCGATGATGGTGGCGATCTTGTGGTCCACCACGCGGGCGATGAAAGTGGTGCGCTGGGCGCGGGCGGGGTCGTATTTGGGCAGGCGTTGAAGCAGGTCCAGGATCATTTCCTGCTCCAGGTCCTCGCGGTCGGACTCAGTGAAACCCACCCGGCCGACCAGTTGTCTTGCTTTGTACTTGATGATCCGAACGGCATACTCGTCGATTCCTTCGTAGCGTTTGTCGAAACCCATTTGAGCCTCCTCGGGGCCGAGGAGGAGCTCGTGTGGGTGTCGACCTGCGCCGGGACGACCGCTCTATATGAAGCGAGCGGAGGTGTTGCGAGTACGCCGGTATCGGCGACACCCACAACGACCTCCGCTCTGCGGCCAGTCTGTTGTCTGGTGATGGACCGTGCTCTATGGCCGGGTCTGAATCAGACCCGGACCGCGTCCGCCACGGTCATGCGGACGGGCAATCCGTTGTCGATCATGAGTTCCTGGATCGAGAGCGAGCGCTCCCGGTCGAAGACCTCGAACAGCTCCGCCACCTTCTTTTTCAGGGCGAAGCCGTCGTTGCCGCGGGATTCGTTCGGCCCGTTGTCCTTGCCGAACAGAAACAGCCGCAGCACGGTGGGCGGAGGATCGAAGATCGGCTCGCCGTTTTGGACGCGCAGTCCCTCAATCCGTCCGTAGTTGACCTCCTGCATCAGCTCGACCAGGCGTTTCCTGGCAGGAGTCAGGGCCGCCTTTGTCACAACATCCGTCATACCGGACCTCCTTTCGCGCACTTGGGCGCATCAACGAAAAGCCCCCTGGGAGGCGGGTCCGGCGAATGGACCTCCCAGGGGGCGTTCACCCGGATTATCCGGGCGTTTCTTCCAGGGTGAGGGTCTCGCCGGACCGTCACCCCTCTTTGGCGAAATTTCGATGGGAGGGGCGGGACGGCCCGGCGCGTCGATGGTGAGCGACGTGAAAATGAAGAAAACTCAGGCGGATACCTGAGCTACGGAGGGGAAACTTTTTTTCCGGATGCCCATCGAAATTTCGCTGGGCCGGAAGATAGGCTATTCGTCGGGGGAGATGATGAAGCGTGCCTGCCAACCCTTTCCGTCATCCGTCAGGCGGAAGGGATCGCCTTCGATGCGGAAGAAATCGCGCAGGTTGGCAGCGAGGAGTTCGCGGCGTTTCTGATTGTGCCTGTGTGCCTTGTTGCTGCTCCAGTCCAGAATTCCTCGCTCATCGGCGAAGGTCTTGAGCAGCTCCCATTGAACGGTGGGGTTTCCATTTTTCTTATTGGCCATGCCCATCTGCGTGTAATTGAACACGCCTCCGACCGTCTTCGCTTTGACCGAGACGGTATGCCCGTCCTTGAAGCGGATCGACACGTCGCCCCACGATGCGTCTGGAGGTGTGGGGAAAAAGGCTGAGGCACCGTCTTCCTTCGGCGGCGGAAGATTGACCCCGCGGAATTGCGCAAGGATTTCATCGAGTGGACGAAGGAGCCGAAGTTGTCGCTTGTCACCGATGGCAACGCTTTCCGACAGGGGCACGAAGCCCGACCGCTTGTCGGTCAGCCGCTTCTCCGCCTTCGCGGAGCAGAGTTCCCGCGTGGGAGACAAGAGAATGAATGGCGTGCCATTCCTCCCCAAGAGACCATCCAACGCCTCGTTAAAATCATCGGGCTCGATTTGGATCGCCAGGTAGACCGGAAAACGGTATCCGGCATATGGAGAGTAAACACCGATGCGCGTCGTTCCGGGAAGGTCGGTTCCCGCGTCGGTTTCTTCGATCAGGCCGAAGACCTTGGCGAGCGCCGTGTCGAGGGCCGGACGATCCAGCTCATAGACCACTATGTCGGATCGCTGTAGGGCAAAGGTCTCGCATCCACGCTCGCACCTGCAGACGGCGACAATGTCCTCCGAATCGTGCACGACCACTTCGTGCTCACAGCCGCAGCCGCGTTGAACCAAGCAGGTATGCGAAGATGCCAGCTTGCCGTTCGGACGAAGGAAGGCCTTAGCCGTCCCATAATCGCTTCCGAACCGGACTTTCCACTCGGCATCCACCGCGGCCACGCCGGGGACGGTTTCAAGTGCCTGCCAGAATCCGGTCGACCTATTCGTCATCGTCTTCCTGCTCGGCAAGGATGAATCCTCGCTTCGTGAGCCAGTCCTCGACCACGGCGGCGTCACTGTCCCTGGTGTACTGCGCGATGTTCGAGGGCCGGATGGTCACGGTCCTGGCCGTTTTGGAGTCGGTGAATCTCACCTGAAAGCTCGCCCGGATGATCCGTGCCTTCTGGGGCATGGCGCGGCCGCGGCCGGCATAGGCGGCGAACACGTCGTTGGCTTTACGTATCTCGATCTCCTTTTCGGAGCCGCCCCAGAAGAACTGAATCTCCTTTAGGCGAACCCATTCCATGCCGTCCACGTCGGCGCAGACGATGGATGTGTCTCCGCCGTTTCGAAGCGGCTCGAGAGTGTACTTGCCGGTCTCAGGGAAGAAATCCTCCTTGCTGAACACATGGCGGCCGAACTGCCGGCGGAAGAGGTCCTTTTCCCCTTTTCCGCAAGCATGCATTCGGATCTCGCCGATGGTCGGTTCGTAAACCAGCACGTCGTACTTTTCGGGACGGTAGAAGACGCTCGATGCCTGACCGCCGTCGAGGCTGCCTTCACGCCGCAACGGATCACCGTGGCGCACCAGAAACCACACGGAATCCTTCTTGGGGTAAACGAAGACTTTCGATCCCCGTCCGCGCTTCTTCTTCTCGAACCAATCGTCGAGGTCCTTTTCCAGAGCCACGAGCGCTTTCGCCGTCGGCTGTTTGAACTTGGGGATCGGATGTGTATCGGTCTGAAAATACTCGAAGGACCGGGGCTTCAAGAGGTACTGCTCGGCGTGCTTGCGCTCGAGAAGGTCCTTGTCCTGCAGGTAGACCTGAACGGCCACGTCGGCCGCGGTGGGGTCGGGGTTCCCGTCGAGAGAGATGCCGTTGTTCTCCGCCTCTTGGAGGAGGACGTCCATGGCTTCGGGCGTGGCCATCTCATGCACAAAGTAGAGTGCGTCGAGCAGGCCCTTCGGCGTGTCCGTATCCGGGTTCATGAGCACATTGACGAGTTGGTCGTAATCGATGCCGTCGGAGGCGGACGGCGGTGGCAACGTCAATC
The DNA here is from genome assembly GCA_013177795.1 of Syntrophaceae bacterium. Lineage (NCBI taxonomy): Bacteria > Pseudomonadati > Thermodesulfobacteriota > Syntrophia > Syntrophales > Syntrophaceae > Syntrophaceae bacterium. The sequence continues at coordinate 272,878 of JABLXY010000004.1, forward strand.
CTCGGCCGTCGAAGTAGGGCTTGTGAGGTTTCAGCAGAGCCAACAGGTGCTTACGCGCGATGGCCTTGAGGCCGTCGGCATGGGCAAAACGCCTGAGACTGTAAGTCGCCATTCGTTCTCACCTCCTTTTTCCGATCAAAATATTGGGATCGGATTTCTCCTTTTCAGGATATCTCAAGGCCTATCAGTTTTCCCGTATTTTTAGGTCTATCATGCTCTTTTTCAATACGACACAACAATGCAGAATGAGGCCAACTGCCAATTTCCGGACTGCAAAACTCAGGGTCATCCGGACAAAGGAGGTTGGTGTTCGATTCGAAGACGCCAAAAAGATCCGGAAGCTTTGAATCACGCTCCGGAAACCACCACGAGTGCTGTAAATCAACCATTTTGGGATGCATGACATTTGAAAGCTTAACGCGCTGACGTATCGAACCCAGCGGGGTCGAAATCACAGCCCAGTCCCCCTCGGACAGTCCCAACTCTTCAGCTGTTTCTGGATGAATTGAGACCAAGGGATCTGGCACTTTTTTACGGGCTTTTTCGATTTGCCGCTGTTCAGAGTGATACATGGGCATGAAGCGGCTTCCTGTAATGAGGATCAGAGGGTATTCTTCTGCTAACTTCGGATTGCCCACCGGACTCCATAACGGCTCGCGGTATTGAGGAAGAGAAGCCGCCCCCAGTTCTTCAAAAATCGAGGATTTAAGCTCGACTTTACCTGAAGGGGTGCCGAATCCGAACCGTTCGTACCGACGATATTCCATCTCGCCTAATACGCCGTGTTGATCCACTAGTTTTTTAAACGTCAGTCCCACCGGTTCCAAGCAATGGTCATAAACCTCTTCCACGGTTTCCCAAGGCCAGTATTCTTCCTGACCCAGCCGCAAACCCAAACCGCGGTAAAAGTCATAACTGTTGCGTCGTTCTTCAATCGGTTCAATCCCTTGCGGGCAGGCCATGCAGAATCTGCTTGTCAGCCAGAGTTCAGGTTGTTCCACAGTGGAAGACGCCGGAAGAACATAATCGGCCAAAGCCGCAGACGGGGTCATGTAGTAATCCATGACCACATAAAGCTGAAGGCCCTGCAGGGCTTCATATACTCGTTTCGCATTGGGCAGAGCAAGAAGCGGGTTGTTGGCCAAGGTGATGGCGGCAGTCACCGGATATGGTTTACCGCTAATAATGGCGTCCATAACCTCTCTGGCATGCGCAAGGTTGGAGTGCCATGCTTCAGGCGCGGCCACGTATCCCGAAGGCAGCCTTTTATTGGCGGTCGAGTTTCTCTCCCAGCCCGGAAAACCGAAAAACGGATATTTATCTGCGCCGAGTTGCTTGACCCTTTGGCTCTCAGGCAGGATGTCGTTTATCTCCAAATACTCAGCATCCCGGATTTTCCCCACTTCACCTGCCAAGGAGAAAATCTCACCGCCTGGAACTTCCAGGTTGCCGGTAATGGCCCGGAGAATTGCCCGAGCCCGCGCGCACTGTGTGGAATTGACGCCCTGTTTGTCCAACCCCAATCCAAAAGGAATCACGGCCGGACTGACCGTTGCATACAACTTTACTGATTCTATTATAAGATCAGCAGGAACCGAGGTGATCTCGGAAACCTTCTCCGGCGTATAGGTTTCAACCGCAGTTTTAAGCTCTTCAAAACCGACGGTCCAGCGGGACACAAACTCATGGTCATACCAATCGTTCGCTATGATCAAGCGAATCCAGCCCAGCATCAGGGCAAGGTCCGTGCCTGGGCGAATCTGCAACCATAAATCTGCCATCTCCGCCTCTTTTATCCTTCGAGGGTCGATGACGATTAGTTTGGCGCCGTTTTTTCGAGCTTTAACCAGTTGAGGATACAGACCAATAGGGCTGGATTTTGAGGCATTGCAACCCCACAAAACGATGCATCGAGTGTCCGATATCTCACCAAAGGAGACCCCCCCGTAAGTGGCATATTCAGTGGCATAAGTTGGACAAAAGCAAATGTTGTTCACACCACAGGTATTGGGAGAGCCGAACAAGTTAAAAAAACGACGGCAATCCCAATGATAAGTTCGCTTAGTGCCATGCGTGAAAGTGAGAGTTTCAGCTCCGTATTTATCTTTTAAGCTGGATAATTTCCCTGCCACCTCGTCTAAGGCTTGATCCCAAGTCACTCGCCGCCAACGGCCTTGCCCTCTTTCACCAATTCTTTTTAAAGGATAATTCAAGCGTTGCGGATGATAAATATGATCCGGCATCAACCGTCCACGTTCGCAGATGCCTCCCCGAGTGATAGGATGGTCTGGATCGCCGGTGACTTTTACAACTTGGCCATTTTCAATGTGTAGCAAGGTTCCACATCGCGGATGACAAAGGCCGCAATAACTTCTGATAATTTTTTTCATGTTCGCCTCCTGCTTCTCATTGAGAAGATTTTTTATAGTTTACGGTTCATGGACCGGCCCGGCCGCGATGAAAACCACCAGCCTCGCTGTTGGGCCACGGCCGGTACCATAATTAAGGTGTAATTTGATTAGATTCTATGATAAAATAGACTTCGAGTCAATTTAAAATCGACCACTGGTCGATAATGTCGTTAAGGTTCACACACGGTATCGCTGGGCAATTCACTGGCTGAACGAACGGCATAACCGATAAGGAGAAAAATATGAAACAGACAACTTCAGTCTCCAACCAACTTCCGGACCCCAGGGCCACTCGTCGGATCGGCGCGCCGTCGGGTCCACGGAAGGCTGACCTGAGACGCGCAACCTTGATTGAAGCCGCAGGGAAACTATTCGTGGAAAAGGGCTACGAGGCCACCACAATGGATGAGATCGCTGCCGCTGCCAATTTTGCAAAGGGGACACTTTACCATTACTTCGCCAACAAAGCCGAACTGCTTGGAGCTTTGAAGGAAGGTTTCGAAAACGAGGTCATGGAACGTATCCTGGCACGTGTGGAAAGCTGCCCAGCCGATGATTGGCGCGGACGTATCAAGTCATGGATCGACGCAGCGGTCGATGCCTACTTCGAATTAAAAGAACTTCATGACGTTGTGATCTATAGCTTAGGAATGCCGTTTCGGCACGCAATGGTTGATGCCGAAATTACCCGGTATCTTACAAAATTGATTCATGATGGCTGCGAGGCAGGGGCTTGGCAGGTTGATGATGAACGTTGGACTGCGGTAGTCATGTTTTACAGCTTTCGCGGCGGTTGCGATGAGGCCATTATGGGGACACAGCGCGCTGAAGACGTGCCCAATAAACTCAACGATCTATTTCTGCGTATTTTGGGTGTGTATGAATAAGGGACGAATGCAGATGCTTTGTAGGCTGCATTCAAGCTTGCTGGATCGCCTGAGGCAGATGATCCAGCAAGCTTGAAATGGCGCCAGTTGCTCCTGTTGTAAAAGGTTTACGGCCTGGAATCCTGAAGAGACTGCCAGGTGGGACGCTCCAGAAAGCTACCACCAACATTGCTCTCCATTTCGAGAAACATTTTCCAGGGCATTGCAAACGAAAGATACTCCGAGCCTAAAAGTTTGCGAACATTCTTTCTGGCCGAAATATCCGTGAGCCCCACAACCGCCCGGGGATTTTCCGATTTGGCCTCGTTCCAGGGAATGATGCCAATTTGTTGGCACCCTGCAGCCTGGGGGATGATCACGTTTTCCATGCCTTGTCTTTCGTAGTTGGCGAGAACCACCAACGCCGACAGTTGGTCTGCATCAACGGTAAAAACCACGTTTTCCGGTTTGTCTGCCACAGGGTCCGTATCAGAAAGCGGCTTAAAAAGTACATAACGGGATTTGATTTCCATGATGGGCAGTTCCTCCTTAAGCCACTGATCCACCAGCTCTGGATTCTTTACATATCTTTCGCCCTCCAGAAAATCATCTGCAAACTCTTTTCCCGCAGCTCCGGCAAGACCTTCCCCAACCTGTCTTCCCTTTTCCCACTGCTTGTTTCCAGACGACAAAAACCGGGTAAAGCAGTCGACTCCACCTGGAAACTGCTCGTATGCATTGCCGAACCCCAGGCCCACGCCGCCGCCCCAGCAGCCGTAGGTCTGTGCGTCAAAGGCTGCGGTCTTGCCCCTCGCGGCATTGGCAAACAAAAACATCACACATCCCCATTTGCCCGGTTTAAATTGAAGAGCGTTTTCCGGTTTGTCATCCGCCAGAACAACCGCCACGGGGTTGTACTTGAGTCCAATGGCTTTAGCGATTTTGGATTCCATAGATCGTTCTCCTTTGCTTGTTTTATCCATCTCGATGGGTTTCACGGTGATCAACGAGTTTAGATGAAAATCGACCGGAAGTCAATATTATATCAACTGTCGGTCGATTTTGTGGCCTTTTTTAGCTCGCCCCACATCTTGCGTTGTCGTGTCCAATGGGGGACAGCGGCGACCGGCCTCATGTCTTTTTCCAGAATCGAGTCTCGGCCCTTCATTGTATTCGGAAGAAAGAGGATATCCTCCTGAATGTCCGGAGCGAGGTTGAGCAGGTTCATGATCTGGGTGATGCGCGCACGGGTTACATAGCCCAAGCGGGCAAGGTCCGCATAGTCCTGGATATCCCCTCGCTTGACCAGTTTTTCAAAGCGGATCGCCAAAGCCAGGAGCTTCGCAACCCGCGGTATGTTCCCTTTGCCGGTTGATCCGCGTCGGCTGTCCGATTGTGGGTTGACGTTCTCTCGTTTGTTTCGCGGCTGGAACGTGAAACTTACCTCCAGCCGCCCGTCGCTTCCAAGGTTATTCAAGGTCGGTTTCATACGCGGTTTTCCTTTCCAAGGGCTGCCTGTCCCAGGCAAACGGCCTTGATGCCGGGGGAGCGGAACGTAACGGTCACTTTGCCATCACGGCCATCATAGGCGACGCGCTCGACAAGGGCTTTAATAACCCTCGCCTGTTCGCCCGGGGCAAGCGATTGCCAGATGGGGTCGAAGGCTGCGAGGGCTTTTTCCAAGTCTTCGTCCTCGAGTGTTTCTCTTTGGACGGCGATGGTTTCCTCGCGGATCACGGTCATCCTTTGTTCAAGAGAACGAATTTGGTCCTGGAGGTCGGCCATCTGATCGGTTACCAGCCTCTGGTCCGTGCCCGATGCCCGCAGGTCTCCCACAAGGGCGCGGAGCCTGGCGCCCAACCGTTTGAGTTCCCGTTCATGGGTGCGGCGCTCGGATTCGAGCTCCGCCAGACGCTTTTCACTTTGAACCCGAACCTGGGAAGCCGTTTTCGAAAGGACCTCCTGGTTCGCGCCCAATCCTCGAATATAATCCACCACTGCGTCTTCAATTTCATAAGCATTGAGCGATTTGGTCGGGCAAGACGCCCATCCTCGCTGCTGAGCGGTCAGGCAGACATAGTAACGGTAATGCTTGCCCTTGCGGGCGGTATAAGAATGCACCATGGCGGTTCCACAAGGCGCGCAGTAAAGCAGCCCCCTCAGCAGCGCGCCGTATTTGTTTCGGATTTCCTTGCCGCCGGAGCGGCCATTGTGCCTAAGGGTATCCTGGACTTGCTGCCAGAGCTCCGGAGCCACGATCCCCTCATGCTCTCCGGGGTAGACGGTGCCCTTGTAATTGATGTTGCCCGTATAGATGATGTTGGTCAGCAGTCGAAAGAGACTGCTTTTGGTAAAAAGATTCCCCCCGCGTTCCTCTCCTTTTTGGGTGGTCCACTTTTTTACACCCCACTTACGGCGCTCGAGTTCCTGGACGACAGGCATCAACGCCTTGTGCTCCATGTAAAGATCATAGACGGCTCGCACTTGCTGGGCTTCTTCCTCGTTAACGACCAGCCGTCCTCCCTTACGATCCAGGTCATAGCCGAGGACCGGCATGCCTCCGACCCACTTGCCCTTCTTCCGGGCCGCGGCCATTTTATCCCTGGTCCGCTCCGAGATGATTTCCCGCTCGAACTGGGCGAAAGACAGAAGGATGTTTAGCGTGAGCCGCCCCATGGAACTGGTGGTGTTGAACTGCTGGGTGACCGAAACGAAGCTCACGGCATGCTTGTCGAAAAGCTCCATGATACGGGCGAAGTCGAGAAGGGAGCGGCTCAGCCGGTCCACCTTGTAGACGACCACGCAATCGATGTCACCGGCCTCGATGTCGGCGAAGAGTCTTTTGAGGGCGGGCCGCTCCATGTTGCCGCCGGTAAATCCGCCATCGTCATACCGATCGGCGATGCAAAGCCATCCCTCGTGCCGCTGGCTCGCGATGTATGCCTCCGCCGATTCCCGCTGGGCGTCGAGGCTGTTGAAGTCCTGGTCGAGACCCTCGTCGGTGGATTTCCGGGTATAGACGGCGCAGCGCACGGTCGCTTGCCGGTTCTCCATAGACTGGTGGTTGGGGGTACTGTTTCTTTCGTATTGCCTGCTCATTGGTTCCTCCCGTCCGGCTCATCGTCTTGATCTTGCGGTCCCTTGGGCTCCACCAGTCCGAAAAAGAGGAAGCCATTCCACTTGCTCCCAGTTGCCTCCTGTGCGACAGCGGACAGGGACTTGAACCACCTGCCGTCATATTCGAAGCCCTTGTCCAGCACCTTTGCCACGATGTCCCGGCCCCGGAACTCCCTGACGAGCAATGTTCCCGGAAGCGGCAGCCTGGAATCTCGTTGCGGTTGCAGCCTGCCGCTCACCGACCGTTCCCTGACTTCCATCAATCCCGGTTTAATAGGGTCCCGCAGCATGCGGATTCTAAGGTCCGCGTCATTGGCAATCTCCTCGGCCCTCCGTCTGGCCCGTTCGGATAGGCTGCCTTCGGCCAGGGCCTGCAACCGCCAGGCGATACGCTTACGAAGAAAATCCTTGTGGTGGGATCTTGTTTCCTCTCCGAAGACATCGATATACCTTTCCCGGAGCTCCCCGACAGTCATTCGGGAAAGGGCTTGCACCTGTTGATACGTTGTTTCATTCATGGCAACCTCCAAAGAGTATATGATCAGTATCTAAAACCGACCTTGTGCTCCGGCCGTCTCGCGACGTTAACCGGTGCATGAATGAAGGCTTCTATCGGCGGAACAATCAAGTAGGTTCTCTGTAAACGCCTAGGATTCTTTGGTTTGCACCACATTGCCGGCCATATCCGGGCTGGATGTCGGCAGCCGACGCCCCCGTCGGTAGCGAAGGTAGCCTTCTCCCAGGATCGAGGCGATCTCTGAAATCGTTTCTTCGAGATCGCGTTTTGCGGATTCTCTGAATTCCATCGTGTCCTCCTTGCGGCGACCGCCGGGTCATTGTGGATGCCGCCGGGAAGGGATGGGTCAGCCGCGAGGTTTCGACCGCGGAGTCCATCGGTCCGCCCCGAAGGGCAGGTCCGCCGGCACCCACAACGGTCTCCGTTCTCACGGCCGATTCCGCTGTCTGGTGTTTCTCTTCCGCCGGGCGTATTCACCCGGCTTCGGTCGATACCTACCGGAGGACCCCTCGGGGTGTCGGGCCGAATTGACCAGGCGGGCGTTAACAGCGTCCGAAAAAGGAACGGAGAATCGGAGAATCCGAGGGGCACATCGGAGAGCGGCGGGCGCGAACGTCAACGTCCTTGGTTGAAACTCGAAAGCTGTGAGGGGAACGGAGAATTGGAGAGAATGTTCGGGCGGGCGTAAGTCGGCGTGGATACGGCTGAAACGACAAAACCCCGAGGGGATGATCCCACGGGGTTTCGTGCTAACAAATGACCGTATAAATCGACGGATTGAATTTTGGCTCCCCGGACATGACTCGAACATGTGACCCGCTGGTTAACAGCCAGCTGCTCTACCGACTGAGCTACCGGGGAATCTGTCGGTTTAGAAAATCGAAATTCGGATATTAAAGGAAAGACCGCCCCTTGTCAAGAGCGGTCTTACGACCCGCAAGACTGTCTCCTTGCCGGCTACCTGCAGCTCGTGCAGACCGTGAGCTGGCTCATGGGCACGCCGGTTTTTTTGCTGATCCACTTGAGCTGGTCCTCGGGGGCGAAGTACCGGCCGCACTTGTCGCAGGCGAGCATCTTGAAAGACTTGTCCCAGATCACCCGGCGGTCCCCGGAAGACTCCATCTTCACAAACCCCGTGGGGCAGACGTAAGCGCAGGAGCCGCACCCGATGCAGGCATCGGCGATGTACTCGATCTTCGGCTCGGCCACGTTGCGGCCGAGGCCCCGGTCGAGGAACTTGAGGGCATCGACACCGACGATCTCGTGGCAGGTCCGCGTGCAGAGTCCGCAGAGGATGCAGTCGGCTCCGCGGGCCTCCCCCTCGGCCACCTTCACCCCGAGGCTCGCCGCCACGTCGCGGACGGCCTTTGTCGAAGGGTACTTGTAATACAGAAGCTCCGCAGCGAGCTTCCGGCTTTCCCGTACCCTTTCGGAGTTCGTCCGGATCTCCATTTTGTTCTTCACGGCCGCGTCGCAGGAGCTCGTGAGCTGCCACTTCCCGTTGGCCTTGACCTCCACGACGCAGAGGCGGCAGGCGCCGAAGGGCATGAGGTCCTTGTGGAAGCACAGCGTCGGGATGGGGATGTGATTCTCCTGGCAGGCCTTCAGGATCGTCGTCCCTTCCTTTGCCTCCACCTTCTTGCCATCGATCGTCACGTTCAACATCGACATTCCCCTCGAGTTCTTGTCTCTTCCGTCATTCCCGTCCGCTTCGTCCATTCCGTTTTCACCGTTTGACCGGACGGGCATTTTCACTATTCCCAAACCACCAGCCGGTAGCAGCGCAGGCAGCGGTTTGCTTCCTTCATGGCCGCGTCATTGCCGAAGGGCCCCTCGACCTCGTCGAAGCTCTTTACGCGCTCCTTCGGGTCGAGCAGCGTCACCTTCTCCTGCGGGCAGGCATCGATGAAGCCCTCGATGCGCTGGGCCTTGACATCGATTCCCTTGAAACTCACCTCGGGTTCGAGGGTTCTGCCCTGGAGGTAGGCATCGATGCTGCGGGCGGCCCTGTTGCCGGCGTCAAGGGCCTCGATGAGGGTAGCCGGGCCGGATACGCAATCGCCGCCGGCAAACACGCCTTCCAGGTTGGTCCGCAGCGTATCGGGGTTCACCTCGATGGTGCCCCAGCCCGTCACCTGGATCACGTCCTTGGCAAACCCGAGATCCGGTTTCTGGCCGATGGCGGGGATGACCAGGTCCGCCTTCACCTTGAACTCGGACCCCTTCACCGGGACGGGCCGGCGGCGCCCGCTGGAATCGGGCTCGCCCAGCTTCATCCGGATGCACTCCACGCCCCTCACCCTGTTTCCGTCGGCAAGAACAGCGACGGGGGCCACGAGGTAGCGGATCTTGATCCCCTCCTCGAGGGCCTCATCGACCTCCTCGGCACGGGCAGGCATCTCCTTGCGGGTGCGGCGGTAGAGGATCTCCACGTCCTTGAAGCCCAGTCGTACGCAGCTGCGGGCGCAGTCCATGGCCACGTTGCCGCCGCCGACGATGACGACCTTGCCTTTCGGCTCGACGGTCTTGCCGAGGGCCAGCTCCCGGAGAAACACGGCGCCGTCGACAAAGCCCTCGTATCCGGCATCCTCGCCCTTGCAGCCCATCTTGGTGCCCTCGTGGGCTCCCACGCCCAGGAAGATCGCCTTGAACCCCTGGGCCGTCAGCTCGTCCATGTCGAGTTTTTCGATCCTGCGGTTGTAGCGGAAATCGGCGCCGAGACTGCGGATCAGTTCGACCTCGTGCTCGAGAATCCTCTTGGGCAGACGGTAGTCAGGAATCCCCACGGCGGCCATGCCCCCCCCTTTCGGCAGGGCCTCGAACACCGTCACCTGGTAGCCCATCCTGCGGAGGTGGTAGGTCGCGGCAAGCCCTGCGGGACCGGCACCCACGACGGCCACCTTCTCCGGCCGCTCGGCAGTGGGCTTCTTCAGGGCGCTGGCCCCGGATGACAGGTCGCTGTCGGCCGCCGCCCGTTTCAGCAGGCGGATGGCCAGGGTCTTGTCGATGCCGTTGCGAACGCAGGCGTCCTCGCAGGGGTGCGTGCAGGCCCGGCCGATGACGCCGGGCAGGATGCAGCGCTTGCGGATGAGGTCCAGGGATTCGCCGAACCGGTTGTTGCGGATGAGCTCGATGTAGCCGGGGATGTCCAGCCTGGCCGGGCAGGCCTCGAGGCAGGGCGCCGTGACGGCGGTCTTGTAGGGCCTCGTGGTGCCCTTCTTCCCCGCGGTGAGGGCAAGGAAGTCATCCTTGTAGTAGCGGACGGCATCGTAGACGGGAGTGACCGCCGAGGCGCGGCCGAAGTTGCACTTGGAGAGTTCCATGACCCCCCTGGCGATGCGCTCGATCTCGGCGATATCCTGCTTCTTGCCCTTGCCGGCGATGAGGCCGTCGATCAGCCCGATCAGCCGGTCGATGCCGATGCTGCAGACGGAGCATTCGCCGCAGGAGAGCTTCCTCGCCTCCCTGAGGTATCCAAGAGCCAGGGACGGGATGTTCGCTACGGTCTCCGAGACGACCATCCCGTTCCAGCCCATGAGGGCCGAGAAGGACTTGTCGCCCAGCATGGTGGGAATCCCGGGGACGGCAGCCTTTGCCGCCTTACCGGTCCGGTTGTCGATGATCTTGCCATTCCAGCTGCTGAAGGATACTGCGCTCATTCCCTGTCACCCTCTATCTTTCCGTTGTCTGTTTTCGTCCCGCGACGCGGACCCTCACCAGGGCTGCAGGCACTCGACCTTGTTCAGGAGGATCTCCCACTCGCGGTTGACCTGATCCTGGATCTTTTCGATGTCCGAAGGGGTCAGGTGACGGAACCGCCCCTGGAGCTTCAGATAATCCCCGACGGGGCGGAGCTTCTCGGGAACCTCCATCGTGAGCCGGTACTTGCCCCGCTCCACCTCGTAGAGGGGGAAGACGCCCGTCTCGACGGCAAGACGCCCTATCTTGATGGTGATCTCCGAGGCGCAGCGCCAGCCCGTGGGGCACATGGAAAAGACGTGAATGTAGGAGGGGCCTTTGACGGCCGCGGCCTTCTTCACCTTGCTGATCAGGTCGAGCGGGTAGCTCGGGCAGGCCGTGGCCACGTAGGGCACCCTGTGGGCCACCATGATCTCGGGGACGTTCTTCTTCTGGGTCCGCTGCCCCGGGATGGCCTGGCCGGCCGGAGAGGTCGTCGTGGCCGCCATGTAGGGGGTGGCGCTCGAGCGCTGGATGCCCGTGTTCATGTAGGCTTCGTTGTCGAGGCAGAAGAAGATCATGTCGTGGCCACGTTCCATGGCCCCGGAGAGGGCCTGCAGGCCGATGTCGGCGGTGCCGCCGTCGCCCGCCACGGCGATGGTCTTGACATAGCGGTCGGCGATCCGCCCCTTGCGGCGAAGGGCCTTCAGGGCCGCCTCGACGCCGGAGGCGGCGGCTGCCGCGTTCTCGAAGGCCACGTGGACATAGGGAACCTCCCAGGCCGTCTGGGGATAGCCCGAGGAGATGATCTCCATGCAGCCCGTGGCATTGGCGACGACCACGTCGTCGCCCAGCGCCTTGAGGATATGGCGCAGCGCGAGCACCTCGCCGCAGCCCTGGCACGCCCGGTGGCCGGAGCTGAAGTATTCCTTTCGGTCGACGAGCTTCGGTGCAAAGATCTCGAAATTCTGTACCGGGTTCATTATTCCCTCACTCCGTAAAATTCGAAGGTTTCGTCTTTCTTCTTGCTCGCGAGATCGAACATGTTCTCGAAATCCCTGACGGCCAGGTCGCGCCCGCCGAGGCCCGCGATGACGTTCAGCACGCGGGGCTTCTTCTTTTCGCCGTACAGCACCGACTTGACGTCCGTGGCCACGGGGCCGCCGGCGCCGCCCGTGGAGAGGGCGCGGTCCATCACGATGAGCGTCTTGCAGCCCGCAACCGCGGCCTTGAATTCCTCGACGGGGAAGGGCCTCCAGAGCCGAAGCTTCACGAGCCCCACCTTCCGGCCCGCCTTCCGCATCTCGTCGACGGCGGCGGACGCCGTCTCGCCCATGGAACCCATCGTCAGCATGAGGGTGTCGGCGTCCTTGGCTTTGTAGGTCTCGACAACGTTATACTTGCGGCCGAAGCGCTTGGCCCAATCGGCAAAGACCCTCGTGACGACCTTCTTGGCCCCCCGAAGAGCCACATCCTTGGCCTTCACGGTCTCCGCGTAGGTGTCGGGCATGGCGAAGCAGCCCATGGAGATCGGGTTGTCCGGGTGCAGCTGCGCGAAGGGCTTGCGCGGCGGGAGGAACTTCGCGACCTCGGCCTGGCTGGGCAACTCGAAGGGCTCGATCATGTGGGTGAGCTGAAAGCCGTCGATGTTGACCACACAGGGCAGCATCACCTCGGGGTCCTCGGCGATCTTGAAGGACATGATCGACAGGTCGATCACCTCCTGCCCGTTCTCGGTGAACAGGCAGATCCAGCCGCTGTCGCGCTGGGGCATGATGTCCGAGTGGTCGTTCCAGATGTTGAGCGGCCCCGAGACGGCGCGGTTGGCGTTGGCCATGCAGACCGGCAGGCGCATGGCCGAGACGATGGGCAGGATCTCGTGCATGAGCATCAGCCCCTGGGAGCTCGTCGCCGTGTAGGCCCGCGCCCCTGCCGCCGAGGCGCCGGCGCAGGCGCTGATGGCGGAGTGCTCGCTCTCGACGGTGATGAACTCCGCGTCGATGCGGCCGTCGTGTACGATGTCCGCCATGTGCTCGGCGATGTGGGACTGCGGCGTGATCGGGTAGACGGCCGCCACGTCGATATTACAGAGCGCGACGGCCTCGGCCGCCGCGATGGCCACTTCCATTCCTACGCGTTTTCCCATCTCACTCCTCCTCCTCGCGCATCACGATCGCGCCGGGCCAGCACTCGTGGGCGCAGATCCCGCAGCCCTTGCAGTAGTCCAGGTTCGCCTCGTAGAAGCCGTCCTGCGTATCCTGAATGCACGCCTCGGGGCAGAAAATGTAGCAGATGCCGCACTTGATGCACTTGGCGTTGTCCCAGACCGGGCGCTGGGACTTCCAGCTGCCCGTCTTGGTGTTCGCCGCATTGCCCGCGGCGAAGACCATGCAGCCGGGGTTCACCTCATGCCACTTCTCGGGCCACGCTTTCTGCTCTGTCTTTTTCTTTGCCATATCAAAACCTCTTGTCGATCAGGCGGCTTTTGCTGCTTTCATTTCATTGGAGGCCCGCTTCATGGCGGCCATGTTCTTCGCGGCCACGCGGCCGAAGCGGTGCTCGAGGGGCGATCTCATGGCGTTGAGGCCCAGAACCCCCGTGGCCTTGATGACGGCGCCGAGCATGGTCGTGTTCGCGATGGGGACGCCGAGCTCTTCCCGGGCGATGTGCGTGGCATCGACGGTAAAGAGTTTCCCTTTGTAATTCAGCTTCTTGCGAATCTCCTCGGCGGGCTTCGTGGTGTTGACGATGAGGATCCCCCCCGGCTTGAGCCCGTCGGTGACGGGGACGAGACCCACGAGGCTGGGGTCGAGGACAACGACCACGTCGGGCTGGTAGATGCCCGAACGGATCTTGATGGGCTTGTCGGATATTCGATTGAAGGCCATGACGGGCGCGCCGCGACGCTCCGGCCCGAACGCCGGGAACCCCTGGGCGTACTTTCCCGCCTCGATGGCCGCCAAAGCCAGCATCTCGACGGATGTCACGGCCCCCTGGCCGCCTCTTCCATGCCATCGGATCTCGATCATCGGTGATTCTCCCCCCAGAAGGATTTGCGAAACGAGCAAAAAGGGACTGGTGCAATCAAATATTATATTGCAGGCGATTTTCCATATCCGAATCGGGTTTGTCTGTCAATATCAATTTGGGACCTTTTCATATATTTTTCGCCTGCTTCCGCTCGGTCCGCCGAGGGGAAGAGCCAATCGGGGGTGGATATAAGATCCTGTTTTGTGTTACCTTTTCCTTCCAAAAGCAGGAGGAGCCGGATGAGCTTCCTCGTCGGATTGATTGCCGGGGCCTTCGGCGGCCTCGTGGGACTCGGCGGGGGGGTCGTGATGATCCCCATGATGACACGTTTCCTGGGGATTGCCCAGCCGCAGGCCCACGGGACAAGTCTTGCCGTCGTCGTATTCGCCGGGATTTCGGGCGCTTGGGCCTATGCCAGGGAGGGGACCGTCGACATCTCGGCGGCCCTGATCCTGGCTGTCACGGCCTCCCTGACGGCCCGCCTCGGCGCCGGTTACAGCTCGAGCCTTCCCGAGTGGAAGCTCAGGCGTTACTTCGGCTGCGTCCTTGTGGCTGTGGCGGCCCTTCTTCCGGTGAAACCTTTCCTGGGGGCCATGGCGGTCATGTCCCTCACGGGAGCGGCGGCTGTTGCCGCCCTTGCGGCGACCGGCCTTGCAACCGGATTCATCGCGGGGCTGCTGGGAATCGGCGGCGGGGCTTTTCTGATTGCGGGGATGGTGCTCTTTGTCGGGATGGGCCAGCACACTGCCCAGGGAAGCGCATTGCTGAGCATGGTTCCGGCGGCCGCCGTCGGCGCCTGGGCCCACTGGCGCCTCGGCAACGTCGCCACCCGCATCGTTCCGGGTCTTGCCGCGGGGATCATCCTCGGGGCTTTTATGGGAGGAACGGCCGCCAATCACCTGCCGGAGCAGACCCTGAGGGTCCTCTTTTCCGTCGTGCTGGTCTGGCTGGGAGTGAACCTGATCCGAAAGAGCCGCCCGCCGTCGGCAAAGAGTCCGTAAATGCCCTTCGCCCTCACCTTTGGAACGGGGGACAGGGGGAGCTGCATGCGGGGTTATGCAATACGAAGAGAAGAGAACCCAAACGGCCGTTGAAAGGGACCGGGTGCACAGCCCGTGCATCCCGCTTACATGCCGCGGCGGTGCTCCATGGCCTTCGCCAGTGTCATCTTGTCCGTGTAGCGCAGGTCGCCGCCCACAGGAACCCCCAAGGCAATCCGCGTGACCTCGACCCCTTTCTCCTTGAGAAGCCGCATAATCAACAGGGCTGTGGACTCCCCCTGGACGCTGGGGTTGGTGGCCACGATTACCTCGCGGATGCAGCCGCGATCGAGGCGCTCGGCCAGCTCTCTGACCCGTATCTGGTCCGGCCCGATCCCGTCGAGGGGCGCCAAGGCCCCGTGCAGGACGTGGTAGGTGCCCCGAAAGCTGCCGCTCTCCTCGATGGCGGTGAGCGAGTCGGGGTCCTCGACGACGCAGATGCGCTCCCGGTCGCGGGCCGGGTCGCTGCAGATCGCGCAGAGTTCGTCCTCGGCCAGATTAAAGCAGACCGTGCAGAGGCGGATCTTCTCCTTCACCTCAACGATGCTCCCAGCAAGCCTTCTGGCATCTTCTTCGGTGCCTCTCAGGATGAACATGGCCAGGCGCGTGGCCGTCTTCTCGCCGATGCCCGGCAGGCGGCCGAGTTCCTGGATGAGCCTCTGAATAGGTGCTGCGTATCCCGTCATGGCTCGCACCCTCTCACATCATGCCGGGCAGCTTCATCCCGCCTGTGACCTTCGCCATCTCCGCAGAGGCCATCTCCTGGGCCCTGCGGATACCCTCGTTGACGGCCGCCACGATGAGATCCTGCAGCATCTCGACGTCATCGGGGTTGACGACATCCTTCTCGATCCGGATCGACAGGAGTTCGAACTTGCCGTTGACAACGGCCGTCACCATGCCGCCACCGGCGGTCGCCTCCACGGTCTTCGAGGCGAGTTCCTCCTGGACCTTCGCCATTTTCTCCTGGAGCTTCTGGGCCTGTTTCACGAGATTCTGGAAATTCAAGACGGCTACCTCCTCTATAAAAAATGCGCTTGGGTTCCGGGAACGGGCAACGGGGTCAAAATTGTTTCTACCTTCTCCCTGCTCCCCGGACCCTGTGCCCTGGCCCCTATTTTTCCTTGACGATCACTTCCTGCACCTCGGCCCCCTCGAAGACGTCCATGACCTTTTGCAGGAGCGGGTGGTTCAGGGCTTCCCGCCGGATATGGTTCGCCCGGTTGGGGTTCGGGCCGTTTGCCGCCTCCCCGGGACCGTTTTCGATGGTCTCCACGGCCAGGGTGACAGGCCGGCCGAAGAACTCCCGGGCCATGGCCTCGAGCTTTTCCCGCTGGGGCTTCTCATCGAAGAAATCCAGGAACAGATAACCCCTGGGGAACCCGAGCCGCAGCGTCCCGTCGACGAACCCGATGAGCCGGCCCGGCTCGATCTTCGCCCAGAGAGGCTGGCTCTTCCTCTTGACGAACTGCTTGAACTCGTCCCAGCGGTCCTCGGTGCCCTGCGCGGCCGGCTCCCTGACCACGGGTTGGTCGGATCCCGGATCGATCGCCGTCCGCTCGGGAGGCGGCGCATAGGTCTTCTCCGGGGCGGGCCTTGCGGCTGCGGGGCCCTGGCCGAGGCGCCTTTCGATCCCTTCCATGCGGGCGAGGATCTCGTCGACGGGGATCAGGGGCTCCTGCCAGGCCATCTTGACGGCCGTGAACTCCAGGACGAGACGGGGGTTGATGCTCTTGCGCATCTCCTCCTCGCCCGCCATGAGCACATCGAGAAGGCGCTGCAGCGTCTCCCGCGAGACGGGGGCGGCCTGCCGCCGCAGCTCGGCCGCGTCGTGGTCGGAGAGATCGAGCAGGTCCCCCTCGCCTGCCGTGATCTTGACGAGCAGCAGGTTCCGGAAATGGCCCAGCATCCTCTCGTAGAAAACCTTGAGATCGGCCCCGGCGTAGAAGGCCTCGTCGATGATCTTGAGGCAAGCTGCGGCATCCCGGGCCAGGACGGCGCGGGAGAGCTCGAGGAGGTACCTGCGGTCGCCCATCCCCAAGAGGGCCTCCACGTCGGCATCGCTGATGTCGTGGCCGGCAAAGGAAACGGCCTGGTCGAGGATGCTCTGGGAATCGCGCAGGCTGCCCTCGCCGCCCTGGGCGATCCACGTGAGGGCCTGGTCGCTCACCGTGATGCCCTCCTTGTCGGCGATCCTGCGCAGGGTCGCCGTAATCTCCCTGAGGGTGATGCGCTTGAACTCGTAGCGCTGGCAGCGCGACAGGATCGTGGCGGGGATCTTGTGGGTTTCCGTGGTGGCGAAAACGAAGATGACGTGGGGCGGCGGCTCCTCGAGGGTCTTCAGCAGCGCGTTGAAGGCCTCCTTGGTGAGCATGTGCACCTCGTCGATGATGTAGATCTTGTAGCGCGACGACGAGGGGGAGAACTTCACGTTTTCCCTGAGCTCGCGGATCTCGTCGATGCCGCGGTTGGACGCCCCGTCGATCTCGCGGACGTCCATCGAGGAGCCTTCCGTGATCTCGCGGCAGTTCGTGCAGGCATTGCAGGGCCTCTCCGTGGGCCCGTGCTCGCAGTTGAGGGCCTTGGCCAGGATGCGCGCGACCGACGTCTTGCCGACCCCCCGGGGTCCGCTGAAGAGGAAGGCGTGGGCCACGCGGCCCAGGCGGACCGCGTTGCGCAGCGTCGTGACCACGTGATCCTGCCCGACCACGTCCTCGAAGACCTGGGGTCTGAACTTTCTGGCGAGGACTAAGTATTCAACCATGGCCCGTGTGTTCTATAAGGATAGCCGGGCTTGCCGTAGCACACGACGGTTCTTGCTGCCGCTGCTTCCTTCCGGACCTGACGGGGTTCACAAGTCGGCGTTGCACGGGGCCCGGCTATCTTTTCTAGTATATCCTTTCTCTGTCCTTATGGGAAGGGGCGAGGATTCTTTCCACATCGCACCGGAGATTCGAGAGGTCGCTTTCGATGACCTCGAGGTGCTGGCGGGCAACAGCGCTCATGTCCTTGAGGCCCGAGCCCGTGAGCATGAGGACGACAGAATGCTCCTCGCCGATCTGACCTGAAGCTCTCAGCTTTCTCGCCGCCGCAAGCGGGGCGGCCGCGGCAGGCTCGACGAAATACCCGGCCCCGGCAAGCCGCCGCTGGGCATCGAGGATCTCTTCCTCCGGCACGTCCTCGGCAAGCCAGCCGTACTGTCTTGCCTTTTGGACGATCTCATCGCCGCCCGGCGGGTCCCCCGAGGTGATGGCCTCGGCCACGGTGCGCTTCCCGGTCACGGGGACAACCCGGTCACGGCCCTCCCGGATTGCCGAAACGAGGGGATTGACGTTAGCCGCCTGGACGACGATCATCCGGGGCAGGCGGTTGATGATCCCGGCCTCCAGGAGTTCCCGGTAGCCCTTGAAGATTCCACGGATGTGCCCGCAGGCCGATGTGGGCACGGCGATGAAATCGGGTACGCCCCCCTCGAGCTGCTCGACCATCTCGAAGGCCTCGAGCTTGTAGCCTTCCGTCCGGATCGGGCCGTTGCCCGAGACGACCCGGAGGTT
This sequence comes from Syntrophaceae bacterium, assembly GCA_013177795.1. Lineage (NCBI taxonomy): Bacteria > Pseudomonadati > Thermodesulfobacteriota > Syntrophia > Syntrophales > Syntrophaceae > Syntrophaceae bacterium. Next base: position 291,091 of record JABLXY010000004.1, read on the forward strand.
GAGCCCGGGGGCCATCCCCAGGATCGTCCGCTTCATCACGGAGTAGTCGGCGCCGCTGACCCTCACGACGGAGGCCCCGTGGATCGCGATGGCCCGGATCTTTTCCGGGGGGGCGTAGCGGGGAACGAAAACGACGGCCCGGATCCCCGCGTGCGCCGCATAGGCGGCGATGGAGTTCCCCATGTTGCCCGTCGAGATCGTCGCCGTGACGGTCTCGCCCATCAGGCGGGCCATGGCGATCGTCGTGAGCGAGCCGCGGTCCTTGAAGCTCCACGTGGGATTCACGGTTTCGTTTTTCAAGAGCAGCCGGCGGATTCCGGTGTGCCGGCAAAGGGCCTCACCGGCAGGCAGAAGCGGTGTGTTGCCTTCGCCGAGACTCAGGTCCCCGTCGATCGCGACGGGCATGAAGTCGGCGAATCGCTCCCAGAGATGCCGGCCCGGTCTCACACGGGCACCGGCCAGCCCGTCGATCGAGACTTCCAGGGACTCGCCGTTGTCGGCAAACTCCTCGATGCGCTCGAAGGGGAAGGCCTGGCCGGAGATGGTGGACAGCAGCCGTTTCACGTCTCGATCCGCACCACGGGGCCGGGGAAAGAAAAACGGCGGGCAACATCCGATTGCCGCCGTCTTGCTGTCTGGCGGAGAGAGGGGGATTCGAACCCCCGGTGCACCTTTAAGGGGCGCACACACGATTTCCAGTCGTGCCCATTCGGCCTCTCTGGCATCTCTCCGAAAAATCCCTCATCAGCAAAGAGGGGCCCCCGCCGGGAGCCCTCCTTGCTTTGGGCGTCTCTTACCAGTTTAGCCGCTGTTTGTCCATACCCATCTTGCCGTGCAAAACACGAGGCAACCCGGTAAAAAGGAGATCCCGGACCGGGCGTCAGCGGGGAGCAGCAAAAAAAGCACTGTGCGGGGGAAGGTCAGAAAAATGGCGGAGAGAGGGGGATTCGAACCCCCGTGAGAGCTGTTAGGCCCTCAAACCGATTTCGAGTCGGTCCCGTTATGACCACTTCGGTATCTCTCCGCTTTCATTCTCATAATCGTTTTTCGCGGAAAAATCTACTCAAAATTTCACCGCATTCTTCCGCGAGGACCCCGCCCGTCACATCGATCCGGTGATTGAGGCGGGCATCGTCAAGCACCCGGTAGAGGGAAACGACCGCACCGCCTTTCGGGTCCGTCGCCCCGAACACGAGCCGTGCAACGCGGGCATGGACGAGGGCCCCCGCGCACATGAGGCAGGGCTCGATCGTCACGTAGAGCGTCGTGCCCGCAAGGCGGTAATTGCCCTCCGCGGATGCGGCCATGCGAAGGGCCAGGATCTCGGCGTGGGCCGAGGGATCGCTGAGGCCCACGGGCCCGTTGTGTGCCGAGGCGATGACCCCCCCGCCCCTGACAATGACGGCGCCCACGGGCACCTCGCCCGCGGCCATGGCCTTTTGCGCCTCGGCAAGGGCAAGCCGCATATATTGCTCATCCCGGTCCATCGCCAATCTCCCTATCGGCTGCCGGTCTGGCAGCAAACTTGCTTTCTTTCAAGCCGTTGTCTATAAAAAGGGGGCTCCAAAGGGTGTGACCTCATGATATCCGGGAAAGCCCTGATCCGATTCGTCCTTGCGTCCTGTGCCTTTCACGCGGCCTTCCTGACGCTGGCGGGCCTGCTGGTCTCGTCCGGCTCCCCGCTCCCCTTCGAGACCTTCACCGTGCAGATTGCCGATGCGCCGGCAAAATACAACACCGAAGGCAGCCGAAAGGAGGAAATCAAGAGGGAGGTTTCCCTCGATAAACCCCTCAGAGAGCCGGCCGCAGGACCCGAGGAGACCGTCGATCTCGCCAATCCCTCCGGGAAGTACCGGGCCTATCTCCGGGACCTTCGACGGAGGATCGAGACCCTGTGGGCATACCCGCCGGACGCCTATTCGCGCAACGAGACGGGGACGGCGGTGGTTCGCTTCTCCATCCAGAGCGACGGTACGCTGGCCGCCACGGGCATAGTCTCATCATCGGGGTTCGAGTCTCTTGACCGCGGGGCGCTCACAGTCGTGGAGGCCGCTGCCCCCTATGCCCCGTTCCCGGACACGTTTAACCTCTCGACGCTGCACATCGTGGCCAGGTTCGAATACGAGATCAATTGAGGAGCACCCCCATGGAAGACCCCGACATCACGTACGCCCGCGAGATCGTGGCCAGGGACCCCATGGCCTCCTTCCTCGGGATCCGTCTCGAGGAGGTGCGGCGGGCCTACTGCCGCCTTTCCGTCGAGATCAGGCCCGAGTACCTCAACGCCCACAGGCGGGCGCACGGGATGATTCTGTCTTCGATGATCGACCAGGCGGCTGCAGTCGCCGCCAACTCCATGGGCGAAGACGTCCTGCTCGTGGAGCTGAAGATCAATTATCTCGCCGCTGCCGCCCCCGGGGAGACCGTGACGGCGGAGGCGAGGCCCGTGGACATCAAGAGGGCCCTCAGCCTCTGGACCGTCGACGTTCGCAACGCCTCGGGCACGCTCGTCGCAACGGGGCAGGCCCTGGGCTATCACCGCACCCGTTAAAGAGGAGTGTGAAGAAGAGCGGTAAGAAAAGTCCTTTCCCCTTATCCGCGCTTCTTATCCTTCTTTCTTCTCTTCTCTTTCCTCCTTGTCCACGACGCAGTAAAATCCCGTCCCGCGCATGGGCGGCCCGAAACAGCGATTGTCGGACACGCAGGCCGCCCTGCTTCGGTCGCCCCTTTTCCATCGGTTGACGAGTCCCGGCTCGCGGATGAAGGGGCGGCTCATGGAAACGAAATCCGCAACCCCGTCCCGGACGATCCCCTCGGCCACATCGAAGGACCGGATCCCCCCCACGAGGATCAGGGGAATGGCCAGCTTCGGCTTCAGGGCCCGTGCGGCATCCCGGAAGTACGCCTCCTGCTCGACGGAATCGATCTTCGGCCGTGACGGGCTCAGCTTGCCTGAAAGAAGGGTCCCCCCGGACAGTTCGATGGCGTCGGCGCCGGCCTCGGCGATCAGAAGCGCCGCACGGCGCGAGTCCTCCCGGGTGAGGCCGCCTTCCAGGAAGTCCTCGGAGTTGATCTTCACCAGGACCGGGAATTCCCCGCCGACGGCGCTCCGGATCGAGGCCAGGATCTCCAGGATGATCCGCGCCCTGTTCTCGATGCTGCCCCCGTATCGATCTGCCCTTCGGTTGAACCAGGGCGAGAGAAACTGGCTGAGGAGATAGCCGTGGGCGGCATGGACCTGGACCCCGTCGAATCCGGCCTTCTTCGCCCGGAGGGCTGCAGCCCCGTAAGCCCTGACCGTGTCGGCGATGTCGGCCTGCGTCATCTCGCGCCGGCGGGTCTTCTCGGGACCGCCTTCTTGCGAGGGGGAAAAGGCCGGCTGTCCCGTCAGCTGCGTGCCGGCCAGAATGCCGCCGTGGGCCAGCTGCAGGACGATCCGGCAGCCTCTGGCGTGAACGGCCTCGGCCATGCGGGCAAGCGCCGGGATGCGCTCGTCCCGGTCCACGCCCAGCTGCCCCCTCACCGCAAAGCCCTCGGGGCTCACGTAGGCATGGCTCGTGATGATGAGCCCCACGCCGCCTTCGGCAAGATCCGACATGAGCCTGACGAGATCGTCGGTGCAGCCGCCGTCAGGCGCAGCAAGGCCCTCCCATGTGGCTGAGCGGACAAACCGGTTGGGGATGGGCAGGGGGCCGATCGTTGCTTCCCGAAAGAGAACGGAATCACTCATGCAACCGCCTCCACGTCGTCAATAGGGGATCTCTGCTGTTGACAAGGCCGACGCTGACCGGTATGGGGAACAAGGCGCTTCCCCGGGGACCTGCAGCGATCATTCCTATCCCATCGGGGGGGCTGGCGTCAAGGAAAGCCCGAACGCGGCCATCTCTTGCAAGGGGGGAAATCCATGGAATTTCAGAACATCACGTACGAAAAAGCGGACAGCGTCGGGATCGTCACGCTCAACCGGCCGGCGCGGCAAAACGCCCTGTCCATCGCCCTGCTCGAGGAGATGAACCAACTCCTCGCAGCTGCGGCGGAGAGCCGCGATGTGAAGGTGATCGTGATCCGGGCCGCGGGGAAGAACTTCTGCGCGGGCCACGATCTCGGCGATCTGGCGGGCCAGCCGATCACCGTGCACAACAGGATGTTCTCGATCTGCGCGGAGATGATGCTGCGGCTCCAGCGTATGCCCCAACCCGTGATCGCCCAGGTCCACGGGATCGCCACGGCCGCGGGCTGCCAGCTCGTGGCGGCCTGCGACCTCGCCGTCGCCGAGGAGGGGGCGCGGTTCGGCACCCCGGGGGTCAACCTCGGCGTCTTCTGCTCCTCGCCTGCAGTGTCCATCGTCCGGGCCGTGGGCCGAAAGAGGGCCCTGGAGATGCTCTTCACGGCCCGGCTGATCAGCGCACGGGAGGCCTGCGACTGGGGCCTCGTCAACCGGGTCGTCCCGGCGGAGAGGCTCGAGCCGGAGACGATGGAGCTGGCCCGGCACATCGCGAAGGCGAGCCTTTCGTGCCTCGCCATCGGAAAGCAGGCCTTCTACAGCCAGGTCAACCTGCCGGACCCGGCGGCCTATGACCTGGCCTCGAACGTCATCGTGAACAACTTCTTCACCGAGGACGGGAAGGAAGGGGTGGCGGCGTTTCTGGAAAAGAGAAAGCCCGTCTGGAAAGACCGCTGAAGACAGTGCCCAGGGGACAGGGCGGATGCCCGGGCGTTCCGTGCCTGAATCCCTGGGCCTTTTGCAAAGGGGAGGATTGACCGGATGTCCGGCACGACGCGGATACGAAATCGGAACTACAAGGTAGACCGGGCGCGGAAGCTGCTGGGCATCCCCGGAGACGCGACGGCCGAGGATGCCAAGAGGCGATACCGGGAGCTTGCCAAGCAGTGGCACCCCGACGTGAACCCCGGCGAGGACGCCCACGCCCGGATGCAGGAGCTCAACGGGGCCTATGCCCTGCTGATGAAGGAGGAGTTCGGCGTCCTCGACCCGTGGGGGGAGTACGACCGGTGGTGGTGGCGGCAATTCGGCAACGACCACATCTGGGGCAGCCATTTCCCGGAAACCGAAAGGCAGGAAACGCCGCACCGGAGACGGCGAAACAGGCTGGTGGAAAAATGAGGAAACGCCGACCCCGCGGGATCGGCGTTTGACGGCCTCTCGATTTTTGTCACCCCCGGTTCGGAGGGGTGCTGTTTGCTGTTTCTGTGCCCGGCAGACCTACACGGGGCGTTTCGTCGAGTCGATGTACTCGACGATCTTCTCCCCGAGTTTCTTCACGGTGTACTCGAAGCGGTCCTCGTCGGTCTCCAGCAGGGTGAGGCGGAAGCCCAGAAGCGGCGTGAAGAACGACGTGAGCGGAACGACGCAGATGCCCGTCGAGCCCAGCAGGTAGTAGACGAACCGCTTGTCGAGCTCGATGTTGTCCGCGGTGATCTTCTCGATGAACTGCTTGATGCTCGCGTTCTCGATCGGCAGCGTCTGCTTGTTGTTCAGGACGGCCTCGTTGAAGACCACGGTCATGTAGAAGGCCCCGTCGGTGCGGTTGACGACGATGTAGGGGACATTTTTCAAAATGTTGAAGGCCATGTTCGAGAGCTTCTCGTAGCGGCGGATGCGGGCATTCAGGTACTTCTCGTACTCCGGGTGCGTCATGACCTTCGGGATGGCCATCTGGGGGAGCGTCGTCGAGCATACCTCGGACATCTTCTGCTGCAGGATGGCGCTGGTGTAGCGCTGGAACGTCTCGTCCTTGTCCCGGTTGTAGAACTCGATCCAGCCGCAGCGTGCCCCGGGCCAGGGGAATTCCTTTGAAATGCCCTTCATGCTCATGGCCGGGACATCCTCGACGATGTCGGAGAGCGGCACGGCGACCTTTCCGTTATAGACCATGTTGATGTAGGTTTCGTCGAAGACGAGGAACAGGTCGTTCTCCTTGGCGATGCGGACGATCCTCTTGAGCGTCTCCTCGTGGTAGACGAACCCCGTGGGATTGTCGGGGTTGATGACGAGAATCCCCACGATGGCCTTGTGGTTCTTGACCTTCATCTCCAGCTCGTTCATGTCCGGGTGCCACTTGTGGTAGGGGTTCATCCGGTACGTGTTGGGCGGAAACGAGGCATGGAGGACCTCGGCCAGGAAATGGGTGGAATAGGTCGGCTCCGGGAGGATGACCCGGGCGTCCACGCGGATCGCGCTGTAGCACCGTGCAATCGCATCGCCGAGCCCGTTGAAGAACAAGATGTCGTCGGGGGTGATCTGCGTCCTGCCGCGCCTGTTCACCAGGTCGGCAAGAAATTCCCGCGTCGCGTCCATGCCCTGCGTGGGGGAGTAGCCGAACGACGTGTTGTCCCGGATAATCTCGACGAGGACGTCCTTCATCCACTCCGGGATCTGCTCGCCCTTCTGGACGGGGTCGCCGATATTCTCCCAGATCACCTCCATGCCGCAGGCCTTGAGACGGTTCGCGACACCGACGATGTTTCGGATTTCGTAGGTAAGCCCGTTGCCTCTCTTGGCGATGTCGAATCTCATGATGATCCTCTCCCGGCGCCTTCCTGAAGAATCGGCCCGTCACGAATCCGTTCCGCGGCGCCGCCGGCGAAACCGGCCGTAAAAAAGGGCGCATCATCAGGAAAAATGCAGAATATTCACTTCGCTTATTACAATTGGGGGAAAATTTCTACTGAATTTTTTGCCCCCTCACCCCCGGGGATGCGGAAAACAGCAAAACGGATTCGCCGCGCCAGCGGCCGCCGGGGATGAGGGGCACATCCGTGTTGAAATCTCGCGGGGATTGGTGTAGTCTCAACCTGCGGTTTCGCAAACAGCACGGTCCCTTCTTACCGGACGGCTGACCGGGATGCCCGGCAGCCGGACGAGTCGTTGAAACGACCCCGGCAACCGGCAGCGATGGCTACAGAGCGAGTTCTGGAAAGCCCGACGTTCCATCTGTCCCTCCATGCGGCGCCCGCCGGCCTGAGCGCGGGCGTTGGTATCGGGGGGCGGACCCGCACGGGCCCGCCCCGAAACCTGCCCCTCCCCTCTTCACCTCCCCTGCTGCGCAGGCAAACCCGCAGGAGCCCCCCATGAAGAAGACACCGCTGTACGAGCGGCATCTCGCCCTGGGCGCCACGATGACCGAATTCGGCGGATGGACGATGCCCGTCCAGTACACGAGCATCCTCGAGGAGCACCGCAACACCCGGACACTGGCGGGCCTGTTTGACGTGTGCCACATGGGGGAGATCGAGGTCCGGGGGCCCCAGGCCCTCGATCTTCTCCAATGGGTGATGAGCCGCAATCTCGCAGACCAGCGGGTCGGCGAAATGAAGCTCTCGGCCATCACCAACGAGAGGGGGGGCATCATCGACGACGTGACGGTGTACAAGCGGGGGGAAGGGCATTACATGGTTGTAACCAACGCGGCGACGCGCGAGGGCGACCTGGAGTGGATCCTCCGGGCCCGGCGGGAACGGGGACTGGAAGGGGCCGCCGTGACAGACCGGTCCGATGCCATCGGGAAAGTGGATATCCAGGGGCCGCTCGCCCAGAAGATCCTCGCCGAGATCGCCGAGGGGGACCTGGAGACGCTGCGATTCTACCACGCCCTGGACACCCGCGTGGCCGGGATGCCGGCCCTGGTCTCGAGAAGCGGCTACACCGGCGAGGACGGCTTCGAGGTGTACACCGAGGCGGATCGGATCGGCGAGATCTGGGACCTGCTGATGCGCATCGGCGACCCGCACGGGCTGAAGCCTGCGGGTCTCGGCGCCCGCGACACCCTGCGGCTCGAGGCGGGGATGATGCTGTACGGAAACGAGATGTGCCAGGCGGTGACGCCGTTTGAGGTCGTCTACGGCTGGATCACCGACCTGGACAAGGAATTCATCGGCCGCGACGCGCTGCGCAAGCAGAAGGAAAGCGGGGTTCGGAAGAAGCTCGTGGGGTTCGAGATCATCGGGCGGGGCATCGCGCGCCACGGCTATCCCGTCCTGTCCGGCACGGAGAAAATCGGGGAAGTCACCTCGGGGACACTCTCGCCGACGCTGGGAAAGGCCATCGGCATGGCCTTCGTGCCCGTGAGGTTCACGGCTCCGGGAACGGAACTGGAGATCGAGATCCGCGGCCAGAGGGCAAAGGCGAGGGTGGTGCCCCTGCCCTTTTACCGAGGACGAAAATAGGCGGCCCGAGAGGAAGGCGGGCGGCCGCCCCGCGCAGCGACAGATGCGGGCAGCCGATAACGAAAGGAGCAACAGATGGCCAAACCCAATCCCCATGACCGAAAGTACACGAAGGAACACGAGTGGGCAAAGGCAGACGGAGGCGGCACGGTCACCATGGGCATCACGGATCACGCCCAGGAACTGCTCACCGACGTGGTCTACGTGGAGCTTCCCGCGGTGGGCCGCAAGGTCAGGCAGCAGGAGCCCATCGCCGTCGTGGAGTCGGTGAAGTCCGTGTCGGACGTCTATGCCCCGGTGAGCGGCGAAGTGATCGAGGTCAACCGGGCCCTCGAGGCGTCGCCCGAACTCGTCAACAAGGATGCTTTCGGTGAGGGGTGGATTGCGAGGATCCGGATGGATGCGCCGGACGAGCTCGAAGGCCTCATGACGGCGGACCAGTACGAGGAGCACATCAAGGCGAGCCCGCACTGAGGCGCCTGGAGGGCAGCAGCCGTGCGGCGGGGCCTGGATGGGGAGACAATCGACGAGCAAGCCATAACGGGGAGATCCCATGGACTACGTTCCGCATACCCCGGGAGAACAAAAGGAGATGCTGAAGGTGATCGGCGTCGGGGACCTCGAAGACCTCTTCGCCGACATCCCGGCAAAGTATCGCCTCGGCGGGCTTCTGAACCTGCCGCCTCCTCTGTCCGAGCAGGAGATCTGGGAGCACATGGGCCGCCTGGCAGCGCGAAACAGGCTGCCCGGCGCGACGCTGACGGGAGCCGGGGCCTACCACCACTACATACCGGCCGTGGTGAGCCATGTCGTGGGGCGGTCGGAATTCTACACCGCCTACACGCCCTACCAGGCCGAAATCAGCCAGGGGATCCTGCAGGCGATCTACGAGTACCAGACCATGATCACGCGGCTCACGGGAACGCAGGTCGCCAACGCCTCCATGTACGACGGGGCGACGGCCATGGCCGAGGCGGCCGTGCTTTCTGCCAAGAGCCTCGGGAGGAGCCGCCTTCTCGTCGGCCGCTCGGTCCACCCGGAGTATCGGAAGGTGGTCGGGACATACGCCTGGGCCAACGGGTACGCCTGCGAGGAGATCCCTTTCGGGGCGACAGGGCGGCTCGAGCAGGCTGCGCTCCGGGAGCTGCTCGACGACAAGACGGCGGCCGTGCTGGTCCAGAGCCCGAATTTTTTCGGCGTCATCGAGGACATCGGCCCGCTGGCCGATCTGGCGCACAGCCGGGGGGCGCTGCTCGTGGCCGGGTTCACGGACCCGACTTCCCTTGGCATTCTGAAGGCCCCTGGGGATTCGGGGGCCGATTTCGTCGTCGGCGAGGGGCAGAGCTTCGGCAACCCCATGAACTACGGCGGCCCCTACCTCGGCATCCTGGCGAGCACCGAGGCCTTCATGCGCAAGATCCCCGGCAGGCTCGTGGGAGCCACGGTGGACCGCGAGGGCAGGCGGGGTTACGTGCTCACCCTCCAGACGCGCGAACAGCACATCCGCCGCGAGAAGGCGACCTCGAACATCTGCTCCAACGAGGCCCTGTGCATGCTCGCGGCAGCCGTCTACCTGGCCTGTCTGGGAAAGAACCTCAAGAGGCTGGCCGCACTCAACGTCTGGAAGGCCAACTACCTGAAGGAGGCACTGTCGGCCCTGCCGGGCTGGAGGCCCCTCTTCACGGGTCCCGTCTACAACGAGTTCGCGATGTCCTGCCCGGACGCAGGGGCGGCCAACAGACGGCTGGAGAAGGCCGGCTTTACAGGCGGCTATGATCTCTCGAAGGACTACCCGGAGCTCGGCGGAGGCATCCTGTTCTGCGCGACCGAAATGCTCCGAAGGGAAGACATGGACAAGGCCGTCTCTCTGTTGAAGTGAGCGGGGCGGGTGCGCCCTTCCGTTACTTGTAACGTTACAAGCGCAATCGAGGTGGCCATGGAACTGATATTCGAGAAAAGCCGTCCCGGCCGCGCGGCGGGCACCGTCCCGGCAAGCGACGTCCCCGAGACGGCCCTGGAGAGGCTCATCGGGCCCGAACTCCTGCGCGATACGCTGAACCTGCCGGAGCTTGCCGAGGTGGACATCGTCCGCCACTACACGCGCCTCTCCCGCCGCAATTTCGGCGTCGATGTGGGCTTCTATCCCCTGGGGTCCTGCACGATGAAGTACAACCCCAAGATCAACGAAAGAGTCGCCGGCCTGGACGGCTTCACGGCCCTGCACCCATACGCGCCGGAGGCCTTCGTCCAGGGCAACCTCCAGCTCCTCTACGAGCTGGCCGGGTATCTCTCCGAGATCTGCGGGATGGCCGACTTCACGCTTCAGCCTGCGGCAGGCGCGCACGGTGAGCTCACGGGCGTCATGATCATCAAGAAGCACTTCGAGAGGAAGGGCCAGAGGCGCTCCACGATCCTCATCCCCGACACGGCGCACGGAACCAACCCCGCGTCCGTTGCCCTTTGCGGGTTCCAAGTTGCTACGGTCCGCTCCGACGCCGAGGGGGGCGTCGACGTCGGGCACCTGCGGGAGCTGATGACGAAGGACGTGGCGGGGCTCATGCTCACGAACCCCAACACCCTGGGGCTCTTCGAACGCAACATCGAGGAGGTGGCGCACATCGTGCACCGCAAGGGCGGGCTGCTTTACTGCGACGGCGCAAACGCCAACGCGCTCGTGGGCGTCACGAGACCGGGCGATCTGGGGTTCGACATCATCCAGCTCAATCTCCACAAGACCTTCTCCACCCCTCACGGGTGCGGCGGCCCGGGCAGCGGGCCCGTGGGCGTAAAGCGGCACCTCGTCCCCTTCCTGCCCGTCCCGCGAGTCGTGAAACGGGGAAGGCGGTACCGGTGGTCCGAGGACTTCCCGCACTCGATCGGCCGCGTCCGGTCCTTCTACGGCAACTTCAACGTCATGGTGAAGGCCTACGCGTATATCCGCTCCATCGGCGCAGCCGGGATGCGGCGGGTGAGCGAGAACGCCGTGCTCAACGCCAATTACATCAAGGAGCGCCTCAGGGGCCACTACCAGCTTGCCTATGACCGGACATGCATGCACGAGTGCGTCTTCACGGGGGAGAAGCAGCTCAGGGAGAGCGGCGTGCACACCACGGACATCGCCAAGCGCCTGCTGGACTACGGATATCACCCCCCGACGATCTATTTCCCCCTGATCGTGCGCGAGGCCATCATGATCGAGCCGACGGAAACGGAGAGCAAGGAAACGCTGGACGAATTTTGCGAGGCCATGATATCCATAGCGCGCGAGGCAAGAGAGAACCCCGATCTCGTGCGCTCGGCGCCCCTGACGACCCCGGTCAGGCGGCTCGACGACGTGTTGGCGGCCAGGAAACCGGATGTTTGCTGGACGGTCTGCCAGGGGGAGTGAGGCCGACCGCCGGCAAGGCTGGACCCGGGGGATGCGTCTTTGGTCCAGCGGATTGAATACGAACAACTTATCAACAACCCGGAGAGACGGGACATGAAAAACTGGCTGAAAATGACCAAGGAGCAACTGGTTGAGCAGCTGTGGGCAACAGAGCCCCGAATTCGTCAAATATTGAGAAATTCCAAGCACATGGAAGAGGCCCGCCATCTGCTGTTCGATTATTTGAATCGGCTCGAGCGCGATCTTTTCAACATGCGGTCCGACACGTACTTCGTCAATCTCAACATTGTTGAGAAGAGAAACGCCAAGGAATGCATCCGGGTGCTTTCGAACACGATGAGGACCGAGAACGAGTACGTCACCCACTTCTCCCCCCTGCAGGTTCTCTACGACCTGGCGCAGGGAAAGAAGGAGGCGCTCGATCAGGTCAGCGAAGCCTTCCTCTGCGAGTATCTCGCCCTGTTTCTCGGCATCACGGGAAAGGGCGGCAAGCACCTCAAGCGCAAGGAGGTGTTCCAGATGAAGGACGGCCGTGAGGCGGCCATTGTCCGGTCGACACAGCTCGATGAGTACGCCTGCAATATCCGGCGTCACTTCCGCCGGTACAAGACCGGATACGACAAGGCCCTGCTGCGCGAGAGAAAGGCCCTCAAGGGGGACATCCTCCGATTCTTCGGCGCCACGGAGCAGGACTGGCAGGATCACCGCTGGCACCTCCGACACATCATCAAGGACCTCGATACGATCCAGGCGCTGGTCAAGCTCGAGAAGGACGAGGTCAGCGGGCTCATGAGCGCGAAGAAGAACGACATCCCCGTGGAGATCACCCCCTACTATCTCTCCCTCTTCCGGAAAGAGGGCCGCGGCGAATCCGACCGCGCCATCCGGGCCCAGGTCATCCCGAGCACGCGCTACTGCGAGCAGGTCGCCGAGAGCCGCCGCCGGGGGATCGACCTCGACTTCATGGGGGAGAAATCCACGAGCCCCATCGACGGGATCACCCGCCGCTACCCGGAAATCCTGATCCTCAAGCCCTACAACTCGTGCCCGCAGATCTGTGTCTACTGCCAGCGCAACTGGGAGATCAAGGGCATGGATGACACGGTCATGATGGCAAGGAAAAAGGTGAAGGAGGCCCTCGACTGGATCGATGCAAACGAGAACATCTCGGAGGTGCTCATCACGGGCGGCGACCCGCTGACGCTCGGCAACGACTACCTGGACTGGATCATCGGAGAGGTGGCCGCCATCAAGCACGTCGAGCGGATCCGGATCGGGACGCGAATCCCGGTCACGCTCCCCTTCCGCGTCGACGAGGGGCTCCTGGAGGTCTTCCGGAAGTATCACCAGTGGGGCAAGCGCGAGCTGGCCGTCGTCACCCACTTCGAGCACCCCACGGAGATGACCCCCGATTCCCTGGAATGCATCCGCAAGATCAAGAGCGTCGGGATGAACATCTACAACCAGCAGGTCTTCACCTACTACAACAGCCGCCGCTTCGAGACGGCCCTGCTGAGAAAGACGCTGAAGCTCTCCGGTGTGGACCCCTATTATTCTTTCAGCACGAAGGGCAAGGAGGAGACGATCGATTTCCGGGTTCCCATCTGCCGCATGGAGCAGGAGCAGATGGAGGAAGCGCGCCTGCTGCCCGGCCTCGTGCGGACCGACGAGCCCGTGTTCAACGTCCCGAGACTGGGCAAGGTCAATCTCCGTGCCTGGCAGGACCACGAGATCGTCAACATCCTGCCTGACGGGCGCCGGATCTATCGGTTCTACTCATGGGAAGTCCGCCTCGTCACCGCTCTCGATTATCTGCACACCGACGTTTCCATCTACGATTATCTCAAGCGGCTGGCCCAGGACGGGGAGAACGTGAACGATTACGCCTCGATCTGGTACTATTTCTAAAGACGGCGCAGGGCAAAAGGCCAAAGGCCAAGGGAAATATTTCAGCTTTTTCTCTGGAGTCTTTAGCCTTTTGCCTTTAGCCTTTTGCCATCAGCCATCGCATGCGCAAACCCGACTGGCTCAAAGTCCCCCTGCCGAATTCCCGTGCCTTCGTCGACATGCAGGAACTGCTGGGCCGCCTTGAACTCCACACGGTCTGCCGGGAAGCCCGATGCCCCAACATCGGGGAGTGTTTCGGCTCCGGCACGGCCACGTTCCTCATCCTCGGAAATCGCTGTACCCGCAACTGCAGATACTGCAACATTGGCCACGGCCGGCCCACGCCCGTCGACGAGAAGGAGCCCGAGCGCCTCGCCGAGGCTGCAAAGGCCCTGGGGCTGCGCCACGTGGTCATAACCTCCGTCACGCGGGATGATCTGCCCGACGGCGGCGCCCGACAGTTTTCCCGGTGTATCGATGCGCTGCGCCGTGCGCGGGCGGGCTGCCGCGTGGAAGTGCTGATCCCGGATTTCCGGGGAGACCGTGCAGCCCTCGAGACGGTCCTTGCGGCACGCCCCGATGTCCTCAACCACAACCTGGAAGTGACGCAGGGGCTATTCGCCCGGCTGCGGCCCGAGGGGGACTACCGCAGGTCTCTCGAGCTCTTGCGGCGTGCCGCGGAATCCCCGGTCCGTCCCCGAATCAAGTCGGGCTTCATGATCGGGTTGGGGGAAGATCTTGACGACATCCTGTCGCTGCTCGACGACCTTGCCGCAGTCTCCTGCACGCACCTCACCATCGGCCAGTACCTGCAGCCCTCGAGGCACCACTGGCCTGTCGCGAAATTCTATACTCCAAAGGAATTCGAAGAGTTGAAGCAGGCGGCCCTCGAGAGGGGCTTCAGGACCGTCTTGTCGGGGCCGCTCGTCCGCAGCTCCTACCATGCGGCGCAATACGCATGAGGACGGCAAACGGGACAAGGCAGAGGCCTAAGGGTCAAAAGAGAGCCGCACGCATGGTCCGGATTTGCAATTCCGCCCTATGCCCTGAGCCTTTTGCCCGCCTTATCGCACGTAGACAGGATTCGAGAAGATCCAGGGACGGTACTTGAAGGCTTTGCGGATGTAAGCCTCGACACGGTATATCCCCGGCTCGTCGATCCCGCAGGTCAGTTCTTTTCCAACCGTCTCCCGAAAAAGCTCACCGTTTCTGATCAGGCGGATTCTCCCTTTTTCGGGGAGTTCGATCTGCACAACGGCCATTTCGTCCAGCAGGAATTCGTCCCCCATGGTGGCCGCCTTCGACTCGTCCATGATGACGAAGAAAAACCCCCTGGCCTTTGCGAAATACTCGAACGCCACATAGGCCCTGCCCCTCCTGAGAGCCGAGAGGATGATCTCCCGGTCCAGCTCGTCTTGCCCGACAAACCTCGCCTCCGTCAGGATATGTGTGCGAATGAACCGGAAGGCCTTGGTGAAGGGGAATATGTGGAACTCGAGGCCGAACATTTCCCTGACGGTTTCGTGATTGTCGAGCTCGCCGATCCCGACGACCTTGCGGGCCCGGTTCAGCTCGTCCCAGCGTCTCAGGGTCTCCCTCTTGGGGCCGCTGAGCGCGTAGGCGGGAAAATAGTAGGCAAACAAGGCACTTGCATATCCTTTCAGCTTTCCCTGCCAGTCGGTCATGAAGTCCCAGATTCCGATCCCCGTGTAGCCCGTGACGGTCCAGTCGTTCCAGTTGTGAGGTTTCACGTGAAACCTCGGCGCCCCATCGTGGTCGGGGTGGGCGATGAACCCGATCCCTCCCCTGTTTCGGACCCAGTCGATGTAGCTCTGCGGGGAGATGTCCAGTTCGTCGGCGTAGGGGAACACACGGGGCAGGTCACAGGTGATGAGCGGCTCGTCGATGCCGAAGGCGAGGTAATGGTTATAGCGGGGTGTCACCTCGATCCCGATGAAGAGGTGCACACCGTCGTGGGACCGTTCGTGGCCGTCGTATTTCGCCTCGAGCCAGTTATGGTCGGTGAGCATGACGAATTCGATGCCGTTGGCCTTGGCCGCCGACACGATCTCCCGGATCGATGCGTGCCCGTCATGGGAGTAGTCGGAATGGAGGTGGATGACGCCGGCGTAGTCGTTGAGTTTCAGCACGAACAGGCGCCGTTCTTCCTGGAGCCTTGGTTTGAGAATGTCTTTCCGGGCGAACAAGACCGTCTACCCGCCTTCTCGCGGCCGATGTTTCCGGCCCTGCCGAACCTTTCAGAAATGCCGTTCAGCGGGCACCGGCCGCAGAGCGGTTCCCTGCGGCAGAACCGCTTTCCGGCCTCGACGATCAGGGCGTGGTACTGGTTGTAGAGACCGGCATCCGGCGGCAATTCTTGCATGAAGAGCCGCTGAATTTCCCCGTAGGAATGCCGCCCTTTCAGAATCCCGTGCCTTTCGAGGATGCGGCGCGTATAGGCATCGACCACGAAGACGGGCCTGCCGCCGGCATAGAGCAAGATGCTGTCGGCCGTTTCCTCGCCGATCCCAGAAATCGCCAGCAGCCGTCGTCTCGCTTCCGCCAGATCCCCGGAGAGCATCGCGTCCAGGTCGCCCCCGAAGCTCCCGCACAGCACCTCGAGAAACGCCCTGAGCCTCCTCGCCTTGACCCGGTAGTACCCCGACGGCCGGATCAGCTCCTCCAGGTCTGCCGGATCCAGGCCGTAAAGCGAAAACGGGCTCATGGCCCCAATCGCCTTGATCCGCCCGATGGCCTTCTCCACGTTGGCCCAGTTGGTGTTCTGCGTGAGGATCGCGCCGACGGCGACCTCGAAGGGCGTATCCCCCGGCCACCAGTGAAGCGGGCCGAAGAACCTGTCGAGCGCCCGGTAGATGCAGATCAGCTGGTCCCTCGTGTCCAATGGTTTCCCGGTCCGCCCTCTACCCTACTCCTTCCGTATGGCCACGTAGTAGGTCCCCTTGCCCCGGCGGATCAGGAGAAGAACGCGGTCATCGGCGGTCTTCTTCGAGATCTCCCGCTGGAAGTCTCTCACGGAGGACACCTTGACCCGGTTGACCTGGAGAATCACGTCGTAGGGCTGCAGCCCTCCCTCGTCGGCCGCGCTTCCCTCGCGCACCCTCGTCACGATGACGCCCCCCGTCGAAGGGAGGCCCAGCTGCTTGGCCATCTCCGGGGTGATGTCCTGAACCGTCATCCCGAAGGTGTCCCTTCCCTCGCCCCGGACGGCGGCCATTTCCTTTTTCTCCTCGCGCTCGGCCACCGTGAGCTGCATCTCCTTCACCTGACCGTCGCGCAGGACCTTCACCGTTGCCACCTTTCCGACAGGCAGGACGGCCACGACGCGCAGCAGTTCGTGCGTGTCCTTGACCTTTTTGCCGTCGACCTCGATGATGATGTCGCCCTGCTTGATCCCGGCCTTGTCCGCCGGGTCGCCCTCGAAGACCTCCGTCACCAGGGCCCCGCTCCGGTCCTTGAGCTTCATGCTCTTCGCCAGGTCTTCCGTGATATCCTGGACGGAAACTCCCAGCCAGCCCCGGGTGACCTTGCCTTTTGACTTGAGGTCCTCCAGGATCTCCTTCGCCATGTTCACGGGAATGGCAAACCCGATGCCCTGCCCCTGGGCGACGATGGCCGTGTTGATCCCCACGACCTCGCCCGCCATGTTGAACAGCGGGCCGCCGCTGTTGCCGGGGTTGATGGAGGCGTCGGTCTGGATGAAATTGTCGTATGGCCCCGCACCGATGACGCGGCCCTTCGCGCTCACGATCCCGGCGGTCACCGTGTGATCGAGACCGAAGGGGTTGCCGATGGCCATGACCCAGTCGCCCACGCGAAGCCGATCCGAATCGCCGAGGATGACGGTCGGAAGGCTGTTGTCGGGGTTGATCTTGATGAGGGCAAGATCCGTCCGCGGGTCCCTCCCCTTTACCGTTGCGTCATACTCCTTTCCCGTCGAGAGGCGGACCTTGATCTTGTCCGCCTTTTCGATCACGTGGTTGTTCGTGAAGATATAGCCGTCCTTGCTGATGATGAAGCCCGAGCCAAGGCTGCGCTGACGGAACTCCCTTTCGGGGTTGTCGCCGAAAAAGCGCCGGTAAAACTCGTCCTCGCCGCCGAAGAAGCGGTCGAAGGGGAACATCTCGTTGAAGGGCGAGCGCCTGCCGTCCATCTTGACGACCTTCGTCGTGCTGATGTTGACGACGGCCGGGCTGAGTTTTTCCACGAGGTCGGCAAGCGATCCCGGCACTCCGGGTGAACCGGCAACAGACGGAAAAACGGACTTCGGAGCCGCAGGGGCAGTGGCCGGTGCGCCGGCTCCCTCGGCCCCGGCATAGGACGAGCGAAGCCCCGGCGCGAGGGAAAACCGCAGCACCCCGATCACGGAGAGGATGAAGAACCCCACGAGGCATACGACGAGGATCACGAAAAAATTCTTTCTCTCTCTTGCAGCGTCACTCATCTCGACCTCCCGCGTGTGCCGGTCGTTTCGCCCCCGGAGGCTCACCCGCCGCACGCTGTGCATTCATGATGAAAAACGGGGGCTTCTCCCGCAAAGCCCCCTTTTGCTTCTAACACAGGCTTCACGGATTTTCCACCGGTTCCTCACCCCCTGCACCGGAACCGGGCCGCTCAGGGCTCACGCTCGACGGGGTTCGTGAGCTCCCCCAATCGCTCGATCTCGATCGTGATGACGTCTCCGTGCCGCAGAAAGACCGGCGGCTTTCTGACAAAGCCCACCCCCTCCGGTGTGCCCGTCATGATGACCGTGCCCGGCAGGAGCGTCAAGGAACGGCTCAAATCGCTCACGATGTCGGCAATGCTGAAGAGCATGTCGGACGTGTTGGAATCCTGCATCACCTTCCCGTTGAGAATGGAGCGTATCCTGAGATTGTTCGGGTCGGGTATCTCGTCCTTCGTCACGAGATAGGGCCCCAGCGGGCAGAATGTGTCGAAACTCTTCCCCCGGGCCCACTGTTTTTTCTGCTTGAGCATCTGCCAGTCCCTGGCGCTGACGTCGTTGCCACAGGTATAGCCCAGCACGCACGCCATGGCCTCGCCGGGGGAAACGTTCTTCGCCCGCTTTCCGATGACAACGGCCAGCTCCGCCTCGAAATCCACTTCGTCGGGACCCGCCTTGGGAAGCAGGATCGGCTCGCCCGGCCCCAGGAGGCTGTTCGTTGCCTTGATGAAAAGCACGGGGCTCTCCGGGGCGCGGCTCTCGGTCTCCCCGGCGTGCTTCCCGTAACTGAAGCCCAGCGCAAGAATGTTGGGAGGCTGCACCGGGGGCAGGATTTTCTTGACCGCCTTGCTGCGTCCCGACAGGGTGAACGCTCCAAAGATGTCCCCTTCGATGATGCGCGCCCTGCCCGGTTCACCCGGCTCGACGGTCCCGTAGAGACTCTCCCCGTCTTCCGAAATAAAACGAACGATTCTCATGAATTTCTCCTTTGCCGTCGCCTGCGTCCCGTTCGTGGTCCCGCCGACCGGGTCCGCTTTACGCCTATGGAATCATTGTGCCTCTTTATATCACAAATCGCAGCAACGAAAAATCATAAGAATGCGGCATCCACTCTTGCATCAGCCCGATGCTGGACACACTTTTTGTGGATATTATTTATCCGCTTCCTGTTCCCTGTCAGTATAAATCTTATACAGCCCGTTTTCCTGCGGCGACGGCCCCAGGACCGAGCATCCCTATTTATCAAATATTTCAATGACTTATAAATTATCGACCCGACGGCATGCTATATGCTTTTTGTTCTCCTGATTTCTATACGGGTGCTTCTGCGGAAAATATGCTTGCGCAAGGGGCGCGAAACTTCTTACACTACCGCCGTCATGACCATCCCCGGGGGTCAACCCCTTCGTCGAGGTAGCTTTATGGACTGCCGCAGACCGGTCGGCAAGCTTTTTTTTGTCCCGTTGCTCGCTTGTTTTCTTGCGTTTGTCCCGGCTGCCCCGTTTTCACGGGCCCTCACGCTGGAGGAAGCCCTGTCGCTGGCCAAGTCGAACCTTCCCGCCTACCAGGCACAGGCTGCGAGGGTCCGGTCCTCTGAGGCCCTCTATAACGCCACCCTCGGGGCCTACGTTCCCAGCATTGATGCTTCAGGCGTCGCGACCCGAAGAGACATCGCAGGTTATGACTCCTCTTCCAACAACATCGACGTGACCGCCTCGCTGCGGCTCTTCGACTACAAGCGCGGCCACAACCGGGACATCTCCCGCTACAATTTCAATGCCGAGCGGGAGGGCCTCCGCAGGAGCCTCCTGGACCTCGAGTTCAGCGTCAAGTCATCTTTTTACACGACGCTGGCAACCCGGGGGATCCTCGCGCAGCGGAAAATCCAGCTCGAGAACGCCCAGAAGAACTACGAGGTGGCCGAAGGGCGGAGAAAATTCGGCGTGGCGAAACTCTCGGACGTCCTGCAGGTCTCCGTGAGACTCGAACAGGCGCGCTTCAATCTCGTCCAGGCCGAGGGCAGCCTCCAGAAGAGCCTCTCCGAGCTGAGCTCCCTGATCGGCACGCCGGTCACCGACGCCGCCGAGCTGCAGGGGGCCCTGACCTTCGATCTTGTCCTGCCCGAGGAAAAGCGGCTGGAAGAGGCCCTGATGCGCCGGCCCGAGATCCTCCAGGCCGAACTCGCCGTCAAGCGTGCGGAGAGCGCCGAAGGGATCTCCACGGGCGATTTCCTGCCCGTCGTGTCCGGCAACCTGAGCTATTCCCGGACGGACGCCAGCAACCCCGCATCGAGCTCCGCGTCCATCTACGGCAACCCCTACGAGGACCGCTCGGCATCGCTGCTGGCCACCTGGAATCTCTTCGAGCTGGGGAAATTCTACCGCAGGAAGGCCGCCTCGATCGACACCCTGACGGCGGCCAAGACCCTCAAGGAGACGGAGCGCTCGCTGCGCCTGGAGCTCCGGAAGAGCTACGAAGACTTCCTCACCGCGTCGCGCAACGTCAAGGTCGCCGAGGAACAGCTCAAGCAGGCCCTGCAGAACTACGACCAGGCCTTCGGCGAGTACAAGGTCGGCAAGGGGGACATCCTTTCCGTCGTGATCGCCGAGACCCTGCTGTCGCAGGCTCGCGAGCAGGACGTCCAGGCGAAGCTCAACCTGTACCTCGCAAAGGCTCTCCTGGAGAGAGTCTCCGGCGTCGAGAGCCTGGAAGCCCTGCAGGAAACCCCGGCACAATCCGCTAACGCAGGGACGCGCTAGGTCCCGAACAGCCTTCAGAACGGATGCATCCGCCTATGAATCTCTCCTCGCTCAAAGCGCTTCCGATGAAGAAAAAGATCGCCGTCGCCGCCGCGGCCGCCGTCGTTCTCCTGCTTGCGGCCTTCCTTCTCTACCGGGTCTTCTTCGCCAAGCCGTCCCTGCAGGTCCTCGAAACGGGGACGGTCGAAAGGGGAAGCATCCGCGGGGTCCTCGTGGCGACGGGCATCATCAAGTCCCAGGTCGGGGCGGTCGTCAAGATCGGCGCCCAGACGACGGGGCGGATCCAGGAGATGCGGGTCAAGGTGGGAGACCGCGTCAAGGCGGGCGAGCTCATCGCCCTGGTCGACGACCGCGAGATCCGGCAGCAGATCGGCCAGCAGCAGGCGGCCCTGGTGTCGGCGCAGAACACGCTTGCCCAGGTGGAGAAGACCTATCCCGAGAGGATCCGCGAGGCCCGCGCCAACTACGATTACGCCAAGGTCAACGTGGAGCGCGAGCGCGAGCTGCTGAAACACGAGTACACGACGAAGGATGCCGTCGACCGCGCCGAGAGCCAGTTTACGGCCGCCGAGGCCGTCCTGACACGCCTGCAGGACGAGTTCAAGACGCAGCGAACGATTTCCCGGTCCAACCTCGAGGAGATCCAGGCGCGACTGCGCCAGCAGGAGGTCCGGCTGACATACACGAGAATCTACTCCCCCATCGACGGGGTCGTCTCGGACGTGACGGCCCAACAGGGCGAGACGATCGTCGCGGGCCTCCAGGTCGCCAACCTCGTCACCGTCCTCGACCCCACGAGACTCGAGATGTGGATCTACATCGATGAAACGGACATCGGGAAAGCCGCCGTCGGGCAGGACGTCGAGTACTACGTCGACACCTTCCCGGCCAAGACGTTCAAGGGAAAAATCGAGAAGATCTACCCCCAGCCCGTCGTCAAGGAGAATATCGTCTACTACCTCGCCACGATGAAGATCCCCCCGGAAGACGCCGCGTACCTCAAGCCGGAGATGACGACGCACGTGCGGATCATCACGGAGGAGAAGAAAGACATCCTCACGGCGCCCAACGCCGCCGTGAAGTTCGAGCGCGGCAGGCAGGTGGCCTACAAGGTCACGGGAAAGAACAGGGTCGAGAAGCTGACCCTCAAGATCGGCATCCGCGGGGAGGACAAGACCGAGATCCTCTCCGGGGCAAGCGAGGGCGATGTGCTGGCCACGAAGATCATCCTGCCCGTCGCCGCCGACGCCCAGCAGGCCCCGCAGAAGGGGGCGATGAAGTGATGTCCACCCCCGTCTGCCTCATGGAGAACATCACGAAGACCTTCCGCGTGGGCGACCAGGACCTTCACGTTCTCAAGGGCATCAACCTCCGGATCGAGCAGGGCGAGTTTGCGGCCATCATGGGCACCTCCGGCTCCGGGAAGTCCACCCTGATGAACCTCATGGGCTGCCTCGACGTGCCGACCTCGGGCCGGTTTCTCCTCGCCGGCCGCGACGTCATGCAGCTCGACGATGACGAACTCTCGGAGCTTCGCAACGAGCACATCGGCTTCGTGTTCCAGAGCTTCTACCTGCTGCCCTACGCCACGGTCCTGGAAAACGTCCTGGTGCCGACGCTCTACCGCGAGAAGAGGAAGGACCGTGTCCGCGACAGGGCCGTGGAGCTGCTCAAGCTCGTCGGTCTCGAGGAGCGGATGAAATTCCGGCCCACCCAGCTCTCCGGCGGCGAGCAGCAGCGGGTCGCCATCTGCAGGGCCCTCATCAACGACCCGGAGCTCCTTCTGGCCGACGAGCCCACGGGCCAGCTCGACAGCCGGACCGCCGGGGAGATCATGGGCGTGCTGACCCGCGCCAACGAGCGGGGCAAGACCGTTGTCGTCATCACCCATGACGCCGGCATCGCCGCCTACGCCCGGCGGATCATCCACATCCGCGACGGGATCATCAGCGAGTAGGCGCCGGGCGCGAGGCCTCGGGCCCCGGGAAAAAGTCAGCAGTCTTTTTCCTGTCCTGACGCCTGACGCCTGACGCCTGATGCCTGGAGCCTGTTTTCATGGAACGTTTCACGCTGTTGCTCATCCAGGCCTTCGAGGCCGTCAAGGCTTTCAAGCTCAGGACCTTCTTCTGCCTCGTGAGCGTCGCCCTGGGGATCTCGGCCATCACGATCATCGTCGCCGCCACGGAGGGCGCCTACAAGAAGGCCTTCGACATCGTGGCCAGTTTCGGCCCCGACTCCGTCATGCTCATCGGGGGAAGCGAGGAGTCCCGCGCCATCGGCCAGCGTGAAAAAACGATCACCCTCGAGGACGTGGAGGCCATCCGCATGGCCTTCCCCACGGCCTATGTCGTCGCCCCGTCGGCGTGGGTGGGGACCGCTACGGTCTCCTACAGGGGAAACCGGTACCAGAGCCAGATTGTGGGCTCCACGAGCGACTACAGCGTGGCCTGGACGTGGCCCGTTGTCGAGGGCTCCGATTTCACCGAGGACGACATCCGGCGGTTTGCCAACGTGGGGATCATCGGGCAGGAAACGGCCCGCGAGCTCTTCGGCGAGCAGAGCCCCGTGGGCAAGTTCGTCCAGGTGCGCAACCTCCCCGTCCAGATCGTCGGCGTGCTCTCCGAGCGCGGCACGTCGCCGGGGGGCGGCAGCCTCGACAACCGGATCATCATGCCCTACACGACGGTGATGAAGAAACTCCTGAACGAACAGCAGTACGTCAACGCCGTCCGCCTGCGCTTCACCGACCTGGAGAACATCGAGGGCCGCGTCGAGGAACTCAAGCGGCTGCTGCGCTACCGTCACCGGCTCCCCGACGGGCAGCCTGACGACTTCCGCATCTTCACCTCCAAGGACATCGTCAAGTTCCTCGTCGCCCTCACGGGCTCCCTCGTGGTCTTCATCGGGGTCGTGGGCGTGATCTCCCTCATCGTCGCCGGGTTTGTCCTGGCAAACCTGTTCCTGCTGTCCGTCAAGGAGCGGGTCAAGGAAATCGGGATCCGCCGCTCCGTGGGCGCCCGCAGGAGGGACATCCTGGCGCAGTTTCTCACGGAGGCGGTGATCATCACCTCGGCCGGGGGTATCGTCGGCTTCGTCCTCGGCGTGATCTCGGCCCAGCTGCTCACGTACGTGGCCGAGTTTCCCGTTTACTTCTCCTGGAAGGCCTTTGCCATCGGCATGGTGCTCTCCTGGGCCGTCGGGGTGGGGTTCGGCCTGCACCCGGCGCGGCAGGCAGCCAACCTGAAGCCGATCGAGGCCATCCGGACATAGTATCGGTCGCTACGAAGCACGCGGCACTTCATTCTGTCAGAGGCACCCTCTTCCGGGCCTCGGCGAACCGCCCGAAAGAGAAGAGACGAAAACATGGACCTCAGGCGTATCCTGCTCAACCTGAAGATCGCCAGGCGCTCGCTGGCGCAGTTCAAGTGGCGAACCGCGCTCGCCGTGCTGGGCGTGTTTTTCGGGACGTTCTCGCTCATCATCGTCTCCAATCTCTCCGGCTCTCTTGCCGTGAAGACCGAGCAGGAGATCGACAGCCTCGGGAAAAACCTCCTCATCGTCCGCAGCGGGATCGTCAGGCGGGTCGGGGCGGGCACGCCCCTGATGAGCCAGGCAACCAACCTCACCCCCGAGGACGCCCGCGCGATCCGGGACTCCATCCCCGCCGTTGCCGACCTCTCCGCGGCGGGATACAGGACCTTCCCCGTCCGTTACGGCAGCGTCTCCCTCAAGGGGATCCTCATCGGCGGGGTGGAACCGAATTTCCAGGACATCCGGAATTTCCGCGCCCGGGAAGGCAGCTTCATCTCCGAGCAGGACAACCTCGACCGCAACAAGGTTGCCGTCCTCGGCCGCACCGTTGTGGAGAAGCTCTTCGGCGACGAGGACCCCATCGGGAAGTACATCCTGATCTGGCGCGTACCGTTCCAGGTCATCGGCGTCATGGAGGAGAAAGGCTCGGACGTCTCCGGGGCCGACCAGGACAACCAGATCTTCGTCCCTCTGCAGACCTTCCTGAAGGTCCTGGTCAACAAGACGAACGTGAGCAACATCTTCGTCCAGGTCACCCGCGACGAACTCATCTCTCCGGCCAAAACCGACATCGAGGCCCTGCTGCGCAAGCGCCACAAGACCGGGCCGGGGCAGAGCGACGACTTCGCCGTCATCGACATGAAGGACGTCCTGGCCCTCAAGGCGCAGGCCATGGATCTCATCACGGTCCTCGGCCGGATCGCGGCAGCGGTATCCTTCATCATCGGCGGCCTCGGCATCCTCTCGATCATGATCCTCATCGTCAACGAGCGAAAGCTCGAGATCGGGATCCGGCGCGCCGTCGGGTCGCGCAAGCGCGACATCGTGCTGCAGTTCCTGATCGAATCCTCCATCATCTCGCTCGCGGGCGGCATGATCGGCGTCTTGTCCGGGGCCCTGATCAGCATCATCCTGCTCCGCGTGCTGCGGTACCCCTTCACTCTGTCCCTCGCCGGCCTTGCCATCGCCTTCGGCGCTTCCGTTCTGGTCGGGATCCTGGCGGGAATCTATCCGTCGAAGAAAGCCACCCAGTTCGAGCCCGTGGACATCCTGAGGACATAGACGGCCGCGGCGGCGCAGCGGGCATCCGCCTCGGGAAGACTGCCGTCCTGTCAACAGCCACAGCTTTTTATGGACAATTTCTTTCGGAGGGATTATGCTTCGGACCCACCCGGAGCAGAGCCTGACGAAGCAGGGAAAGGACCATGGCGGAAATCAAGAGCACCATCGATCTCATCATGGAGCGCACGAAAAACCTCTCCGCGACCCCGGAAGAGCGGGAGGCCTGGCACCGCCGCGAGCGCGAAAAGCACTTCCGGAGCCTCGTGCAGCGGCTGCTGGACCACAGCCTTTCCCTCGACGACGCGAGGGAGGAGCTGGAAAGGGAAAAGAAGAGCGGCCGCGCCGCGGAAGCCCTGGGCCACCTGAAAAACGCCCTGGCCGCGCATGCCGACCCCGATTCGGACAACGAGCACCTTTTCCGGATCGTCAGCGGGCTGGTGGGGTCCCCCGTGGAGCGGCTGCGGGAGACGTTGCGGTCCTGGCAGGCGGAGTCGTCCGCGAGGAAGACCGCCCTGGCGGAGAGGCAGAGGGCGGAACTGGAATCATCGGGCATCGCGGGTTCGGCCGTCTTGCCCAACCCTGAAGCGGACCCGCAGTGGAAGACGCTGAAAGATGAGATGCAGGCGGCCCTCGCCAGGCGCCTCCTCGACGCTATAGATAGTTGAACCAGAAATCCCGGATCATCTTGAAGTTCTTCCTCACGTGCTCGCGCCCGGTCACGACGTCCCCGTGACCCGGGCAGAGGACATCCACGTCGAGTTGCGCAAGCCGCGCAATGCTCTCCTTGAGCTGCCTGCCCGACCCGCCGGGAAGGTCCGTCCTGCCGATGCTCTGGCTGAAGACGACATCCCCCGTGAACAGCGCCTTCTTCTCGGGCCAGTAGAGGCACACCGAACCCGGCGAGTGCCCCGGCGTGTGAATCACCTGCAGGGTCTTGTCGCCGATCGCCAGATCGCCCTCCTGCAGGAAAAACGCCGGCTGGGGCAGCCCCGCATGGGAGCCCATATACCGCAGGACGAACTCGTAGTCGATCCGGCTCATCGCCCACCGGGTGCCGGGCCCGAAGGAACCGACCGTTTCGAGGTGATCGGGGTGACCGTGGGTAACCAGGACGACGTCGATCTGCTCGGGAGTGATCCCTATCCGATCCAGCCCGCGGCGGACGTGCTGGAAGAGGTGGCGGTGCCCCGGGTCGATGAGGATCTTCTTCGATCCGTCGATGAGGAAGCTGTTGCAGTTGTTCTCGCTGGCGCTTTGCCAGATGAAACCGTAGAGGCCGTCCAGGATCTTCATTGCCGTTTCCCTTTCTTCCGCTCTGCCTGCCCGGATCGGCGGCATGCCTCAACCCCATGGGCATGGGGTTGTACAGGGCTCGACGTTTCCCGCTTCACTCTTCCCGCCCGATGAGCCGCAGGATGTTGCGGTTCACGACGTTCTCGAAGTCGTCGTCCTTCAGGCCCAGGTGTCGCACCTTCGAAAGCTCGCTCGACGGGATGCCGAAGGGGAAATCGCTGCCGAAGAGCAGCTTGCGGCTCCCGTAGCGCTTAAGGAAAACCCCCATCTCCCGAATCGAGGCGAGGGCCGTGTCGGCATACACCGTTTCGCCGTCCCACACGCCGGCCTCGAAGAGCGCGTCGAATCCCCCGTTGAGCCCCCCGAGATGCGGGATGATGATCGGGGTGCGCCCGGCCACCCGCTCGATGAAATACAGGGTGTTCCGGAATGACTCCTCCAGGACGATAGGGAGCCGGAGCCGGCAGACCTCGTCGAGAAAGGCCTCGCAGGCGGGGTCGTCGTAGTGGTAGACCGGCTCGTTGTCGTGCCGGTGCCACTTGACCCCCCGGTAGCCCTTTTTCAGCTCATCCGCGCGGAAATCGTTCCAGACAAAGAAGTACGCGTGAATGTCCGGGTCCCGCCTCTGGATGTCGAGAAGGTACTCGTTGGCCATCTGCCTGCAGGCGACCCAGCGGGCGTTGTCCCTGAAGTTGTAGTCGTAACGGTCGTAGATGTCCTCCACGGGGGGGAAGAGGCAGGCCCCCCGGATGCCTGCCCGGTCCAGATAGGCCCGGATGAGCTCGATCGGCTGGTCCGCGTTCTGGATCCCGCAGTGCATGTGGGAGTCGATGATCTTCATGGTCCTCTCAGGGTTTCCGTCCGGCAAGGAGCGCCTTGACGCGCTCCAGGTCGCCCGGGGTATCCACCTCGATGGAGTCGAATGCCGTCTCCACCACCTTGATCCTGTACCCGTGCTCGAGGGCCCGCAGCTGCTCGAGGGCCTCCAGCTTCTCCAGCATGCCCTGGGGGAGTCTCGTGAAGGCCACGAGGAACGACTTGCGGTAGGCATAGATGCCGTGGTGCTTCCAGTAGTCGGCCTTTTTCCCACGGTCCCGCACGAAGGGGATCGTCGAGCGCGAGAAGTACAGGGCGAAGTGGTCCTTGTCGAAGACAACCTTGACGGCGTTGGGGTCGGCCACCTCCTCGTCCCTGCGGATCCGGTAGACGAGCGTCGAGAAATCGACGGTACCGTCCTCGAGGAGCGGCTGCACGACTTCGTCGATCTGGGCGGGCTCGAAGGTGGGCTGATCGCCCTGTACGTTGACGACGATGTCCTCGTCGGCCAGCCCGAGCGCGCCCGCCGCCTCGGCGATCCGGTCCGTCCCGGACGGGTGGTCCGGCGAGGTGAGGATGGCCCGCCCGCCGAATCTCTCCACGGCCTCGAAGATCCGCCGGTCGTCCGTGGCCACGGCGGCCAGCGATGCCGTCTTCGACCGGAGCACCCTCTCGTAGACGTGCTGGATCATGGGCTTTCCGAGGACATCGGCCAGCGGCTTTCCCATGAACCGCGACGACTGATACCGCGAGGGGATGATGACGACGACCTTCATGCTTGCTTCCCGGCAGCCTGATGTCTTTTTTCAGGCTGTCAAAAAAGTTCGGATACAAGGCCCCCTGTCGGATAGAGGGTCAGAGGGTTTGAAGGTGAGACGGCTGGAGAAGCGGATGGCAGGACTTCGGCCATCGACTCATCCAACGTTCTTACCCTCTCGCCTTCTTACCTTCTTGTCGGGCGCACCCGATCGACAGCCTCTTACAGATAAGGATCGGCCTGCTGCAGATGCCCCTTCACGTAATCCTCGACGGCGTCCTCCAGCGACCGGCACTGCACGGGGCAGCCGGCCCTGCGGAGCTTGTCCATCTTCGCCTCCGTCACGTACTGGTACTGGTCTCGGATCTCGGCGGGCATGTCGATGTACTCGATCCGGGGCTTTGCGCCCATGGCCTTGAAGACGGCCTTGACCAGGTCGTTCCACGTGCGGGCCTTGCCCGTGCCGAGGTTGAAGATGCCCCTGGCCTTGGGGGTCTGCAGGAGCCACCACATGACCTCGACGCAGTCCTTCACGTAGACGAAGTCCCGCACCTGCTCGCCGTGGCCGAACCCCGCCCGGTGGGACTTGAAAAGCCTGACCTTCCCCGTGTCCCGGATCTGGAAGAATGACTTTCGGACGACGCTCTGCATCTCGCCCTTGTGATACTCGTTGGGACCGAAGACGTTGAAGAACTTGATCCCCACGACCTTGTCCAGCAGGTTGTTGCGCATGACCCAGAGGTCGAAGAGCTGCTTGGAGTAGCCGTACATGTTGATGGGCTGCAGCGTCGGGGTGACCCGGTCGTCGTCGGAGAACCCCCGGGAGCCGTCCCCGTAGGTCGCGCCGCTCGAGGCGTAGAGGAAGGGGATCCTCTTCGAGACGGCCCACCGGGCCAGGGCGCAGCTGTAGCGGAAGTTGTTCTCCATGAGGTAGTCGGCGTCGCGCTCCGTCGTCGAGGAGCAGGCCCCCATGTGGATGACGGCCTTCGGCTTGAAGGGGAGCGTGCCCCCGCAGAGCATCTCGTAGAAGGCGTCCTTGTGGATGAAGTCGGCATAGCGCCGCTTCACGAGGTTCTTCCACTTGTCGGAGCACCCGAGGGAGTCGACGATCAGGATGTCGTCGATCCCCTCCTGGTTGAGCTTCCAGACGAACACGTTGCCGATGAACCCGGCCCCGCCGGTGACGATGTACATGCCTGTCTCCTAGTCGATATGCCGCGTCGCGGCCTGCGAAGGGCTTGCGGCGAAGGGCCCTTCGAGAATGTTCAGATCGCCTTTGCCGCCCTCTCTGCGGCGGCGGCGATCTGGTCGATGCGCCCCTCCGGCATCTTCACGGGGATGGCCATGAAGAGCGTCCGCGACAGGATCTCCTCGGCCTTCGGGTAGAGCTCCCGGCCGTACGAGGCCTTGCCCTTGTAGGACGGGTCGGCGAAGGGATACTTGGCCGAGCAGGCCGTGCACTTGGCGATGAAGTGCTCCCAGTTGGGCAGGTAGTGCCAGAAATTCTCGTAGAAGTACACGAAGTCGACGCCGTTTTCCGACATGGCCTTCTGAAACCTCTTCGTGACCGCCGCCGAGGGCAGGCTGAAGGCGATGAACGTGGCCGTGTCGCCGTCCGGGTCGGGGATGTTGCGGAACCGGATGCCCGGCACCCCGCTCAGCGCCCCCCTCACGGCGGCCTTGTTCTTTCTCTGCTCCCCGATGATCGTGTCGAGCTTGCGGAGCTGCGCCAACCCGAGTGCCCCCTGGAGCTCGCTCATGCGGAAGTTGAAGCCCAGGATGAACCGGCCCTCCATGGCCCTCGTCACGGCGGGGTTGTGGTCGTGGCCGTGATCGTGGTACCAGTCCGCGCGGTCGTAGATCTCCTTGCTGTCCGTGACCACCATGCCGCCCTCGCCTGTCGTCATGGTCTTGTAGTAGTCGAAGCTGAGGATCCCGGCATCGCCGAAGGTGCCCAGCTTCTTCCCCCGGAAGCTGCCGCCCGCGCTCTGGGCGTTGTCCTCGAGCACCTTGAGGTTGTGCTTTTTCGCGATCTCCACGATCCTGTCGATGCGCGAGGGCGCCCCGCACATGTGCACGGGGATGACGGCCTTCGTGTACGGGGTGATCCTCTTTTCGATGCTGTCGGGGTCGAGATTCAGGCTGTCATCGATGTCGCCGACCACGGGAACGGCCCCCGTCTCCAGGACCGCCTCGTAGGTGGCGATGAACGTGAAGGGCGGCACGATCACCTCGTCCCCCGGCCCCACGTCCATGGCCGTCAGGGCCACCTTCAGCGCCGCCGTGCCCGAGGAGACTCCCAGGGCGTACCCGGCGCCCAGGTACTTTGCGAACTCCTGCTCGAACTGGCGGACCTTGAAGACGCCCCTGCGCTCCTTGTCATGCCCGTAGCGCATCAGGACGCCCGTCTCCAGCACCTCCACGACCTCCTTGATTTCCTCTTTTCCGATCAGCTCAGAACCGGCCATTCTTGCTGCCTCCAGTTTCTCTATGATGTTTCGTGATACCGTTACGAACAGACCCGATCCGGCCTTCGCGAAGTTACGATGTTGAGAGGGTAAGAGGTTCAGAAATTCCTTCTCTGTCTTACCTTCTCACCCTCGTACCTTCTTCCTTCTTCACAGGGCCGTGCGGTAGATCGCGATGGCGTCCTCGAGGGTCACCTTGCGGGGGTTGTTCTCGAGGGGCCGGGCGACCGTCATGGCCACCCGTGCCATTTCGGGGAAGTCCTCCTCGGGGATCCCGAGTTCCTCGAGACCCGTGGCGATGCCGCAATCCTCGATCAGGTCGTCGACGGCCTCCACGGCCAGCATCGCCGCGTCACGAACGGAGAGCCCCTCGGTGTTCTCCCCCATGGCCTCGGCCACGAGGGCGAACTTCTCCAGGGCCCCGGGCAGGTTGTACTCCATGATCCTGGGCAGCATCAGCGTGTTGGCAATGCCGTGGGAGATCCCGTACTTGCCTCCCAGCGGATAGGACAGCGAGTGCGCTGCGCCGACACCGGCGTTTGCCAGCCCGATGCCCGCGTACAGGCTCCCGAGCATCTGGGCCTCCCGGGCCTCGAGGTCCTTGCCGTTGTGGACGCAGGTTCGCAGGTTCCCGGCGATGAGCCGGATGGCCTCCAGCGAGAACATCTCGCTTACGGGGCTTGCGATCACTGACGTGTAGGACTCGATGGCGTGGCAGAGCGCATCGATGCCCGATGCGGCCGTCGGCTGCGGGGGGAGGCTCAGGGTGAGTTCCGGGTCGAGCAGCGCAAGGTCCGGGTACATGTATACGCTGTTCATCCCTTCCTTCTTTTGAAGATCGGGCCTTACGAAGACGGCCGTGAACGTCACCTCGCTGCCCGTCCCCGCCGTCGTCGGCACCATGATCGTCGGGAGTCCCGGTCCCGGGACCTTGTTGAGGCCCAGGAAGTCCTTCGCCTCGGCCCCGTGGGCCGCAACCACGGCGACGGCCTTGGCCACGTCCATGGCGCTCCCGCCGCCGATGCCGATGACGATGTCGCACTTGCCCTTCAGGGCGAGCTTGGCACCCTCGTCGGCCTGCTCGAGGGGCGGCTCCGGCAACACCTTGTCGTACAGGACGGCCTTCATGCCCTCCCGGTCGAACATCTCCGCGATCCTGTCCCGCATCCCCAGATTGGCCAGGTTGCCGTCGAGCGCGACAAAGGGCTTTTCCGCCCTCAGGTCACGCACCTGGGCTGCTAGCCCGGAAAAGGTGCCGCAGCCGAAGACGATCTTTCTTGCTCCCGTGAAGGAAAAGGTTTTCGTCATGAATCGATCCTCCTGCAACCCCTTTTGATGCTTATGGAATTTCCGAGGGCGCTTCGGTGCAGCATCGCGCAGACCGCCTTTGAAAGTCAAGGATTTTGTTTCCCGCAGTACCATTCGAGCTGTCTGCAGAACCCCCGGATGATCTTCACCTCCCGCGACCGCAGCTCCACCCGCGACAGGAGTCGCCTGATGCTGGTCATCCAGTACTCGGGATTCTGGGGATTGATGAAGCCGATGCGGACACTCACCTCCTTGATGTGCCGGTACATCCCCTCGAGTTCCCCCGATGTGGCGAGTCTCGGTGCGAATGTCCTCTTCTCGGAGGCAGCCGTGAAGATTTCGTAGCAAAGGATCATGACGGCATGCGAGAGATTGATGGAGCGGAAACGCTCCGAAACCGGGATGTGCACAAGCATATGCCCGTAACGAAGCTCCTCGTTGGTCAGTCCGGCGTCCTCGGCGCCGAAGAGCAGGGCCACCCTGTTTTTCCTCGATATTTCAACGAGTTTTTCCGCTGCCTCCCGGGGCGTCTGGAAGGCGGGCCTGGCACGGCCCACCCGGGCCGTCGTCGCCACGATGTACTGAAATCCCGACAGGGCCTCTGCCAGGTCGCGCTCGTAGCGGATGCGCTCCACGACGTCGGAGGCCAGGTGCGTGGACATCTGCAGGATCTTCTCCCGGTCGTAATCGATGTCGCTTACGACCAGGAGGTTTTCGATGCCCATGTTCTTGGCGCAGCGGGCCGCGGACCCGATGTTGCCCGGGTACTTGGGTCTGTTGAGCACGACGGTGACATTCTCGAGAAGCACTCCGGCGGCCATACCTGAAACCCTCTCTGCAACGTGGCGCGAGTTTACCACAGATCCGGCGATCGATCCCCTCTTTTTCGTTGCGGCCCCGCGTCCCGTCTGGTAAGCGAAGACCAGCGCGGGCATTCGGCAACGGCAGCAGGCAATGGGCGGGAGTTTCAAACAGATTCTTCTGGCAGCGGCGGTCGAGATGGGGATTGTCATCGATCAGGACCGTCTTGCCCTCTTCGAGGAATACCGTAAGACGCTGCTGCTGTGGAACAGCAGGATGAACCTCGTGTCCCTGCGTTCGGAGACCGACCTGCCCGTGAGACACTTCATCGATTCGCTCACGCTCCTGCCCTTTCTCCCCGCGGGGGGGACCAGGCTTCTCGACATTGGTTCGGGGGCAGGGTTCCCTGCGATTCCTCTCAAGATTTTCCGACCCGATCTCCACTTCACCCTGCTGGAGTCCTCACGCAAGAAGTGCTCCTTCCTCAAGGAGGTCATCCGGAAACTGGGGCTGAAGGACATCGCGGTCGCGCAGAGCCGCCTCGAGGCGCTCCTGTCCAGCAAGACCCCGCCTGTGTACGACATGATCGTATCCCGTGCGACGTTCAAGATGAACGAGCTCCTGGAACTCTCCTTTCCTCTTCTCAGGCCCGGGGGGATTCTTGCCGCGATGAAGGGGCCCGGCCTGGAAGACGAGACAGGACCCCTGGATACAATGAAACTCAAAGGATTCCGAGTCCTTAAAGACCACTCGTTCACCCTTCCGCTCACCGGGGACCGGCGGCGGATCGTCCTTGTGGATAAACCCGGCTGAAACGACGGTCACTGTAATTATAACTTTCTAATTTTATTAGATAAATTAGTTTTTTGCCCCTCCGAAAATTTCCTTTGAAAAACCCCCTTTTTATGCTAGCATCGACCAACATTATCCAGCCGGCTAGACTTCCAGTTTCCGCGATACAGCATGCGTAAAATTATTTGTATTGCCAATCAAAAGGGAGGGGTCGGGAAGACCACGACGGCCATAAATCTTTCGTCGTCCCTCGCCGCGGCCGAAAAGAGGGTACTGCTCATCGACGGCGACCCCCAGGGCAACACGACCAGCGGTATGGGGATCGACAAGGCCTTGATCGAAAACAAGAATCTTTACCATGCCCTCATCGGCCGCTGCAGCCTCGAGGAGATCATCGTGAAGACACAGATCCCGACTCTCGATGTGGCGCCGTCGAACCAGGATCTCGTCGGCGTGGAGATCGAGTTCGTCTCCCTCGAGGAGCGGGAAAAAAGGCTCAAAAACCTCCTGGCGAAGCTGCAGGTCCCATACGATTATTGCATCATCGACTGCCCGCCGTCACTCGGTTTCCTCACGCTCAATGCGCTGGTGGCGTCGGATTACGTGATCATCCCTCTTCAATGCGAGTATTTCGCCCTCGAGGGGTTGGCTCACCTGTTGAACACCGTCAAGCTCGTCCGCTCCAGGATGAACCCGTCTCTTTCCCTCGGGGGGATCCTGCTCACGATGTTCGACGTCCGCAACCGCCTGTCCCACAGGGTCGTCGAGGAGGTCAGGAACCATTTCGGCTCGAAGGTCTTCAACACGGTGATTCCGCGAAACGTCAGGATCTCCGAGAGTCCCAGTCACGGGCTCCCGATCATTCTCTACGATGTGAAGTCCCGAGGGGCCGTGGCCTACATGGATCTGGCCCACGAAATTCTCTACGACGGGAGAGTCCAGGGATGATCAAGAAAAACTCGCTGGGGAGGGGTCTTGGGGCCATGTTCCCCGACCTCCTGGAGAAGATCGGGGACAAGCCCGTCCTCGTGACATGCGGCATCGAGGAGCTCGTCCCGAACCGCTACCAGGCAAGGAAGGATTTCGACCCCGAGGAGCACAAGAGCCTCGTCGCGTCGATCCGAAAGAGCGGGATCATCCAGCCCATCGTGGCCAGAAAATTCGACGGGGGCTACGAGATCATCGCAGGCGAGCGACGCTGGCGGGCTGCCCAGGAGGCAGGGCTCAAGAGCGTGCCGGTCATCCTACGCGAAGCGGCGGACCAGGACACGGCGGTTCTCTCGCTCATCGAAAACCTCCTGAGGGCAGACCTCAACCCGATCGAGGAGGCCGAGGCATTCCATCGGCTGATCAACGAGTTCGGCCTGTCGCACGAGGCCCTTTCCGAGACCGTCGGCAAGGACCGCTCCACGGTCACCAACGCCCTGAGACTGCTCAAGCTCCCGAGGGAGATCCGCGAGGCCATCGCCAAGGGGACCCTCTCGGCAGGTCATGCACGGGCCATCCTCGCGCTGGAAACGATCGAGGAACAGAATCACCTGTTCAGGTCGATCCTCTCAAAGGGTCTTACCGTGAGGGAGGCCGAGGCCCTTGCAAGGGGAAAGCGGAAGGCGGGAAACGTGAAGAAAACGCGCGGTGCCGACGAGCACCTCGCGGAAATCGAAAAGCGGCTCGCCCGGCGCCTGATGACAAGAGTCACCGTCCGCTCCGGGAGGAAGGGAGGAGCTATCGAGATTCGTTTCAGCTCTCCCGAGGAGCTCGACAGGCTTCTGGATGTTCTCCTGCGGACGTGACCGCGTCGGGAACTGTGCGTTTATCGGAAAACGCCAATGATTGCAACGGACTGACCCTGGCTGGATTCTCATGTTTTTGTTGTCAACAATTGTTTAATTTCTGTTTATAAGGCAGGGGGACCGTGGAATCTTTCTGGAAAAAAAGTGTTGATATCATAAGGGAAAAGGTTACGAAGCAAAATTTCGATACCTGGATCAGCCCCCTGAGGATCAGCTCGCTGGAGCCATCGGGTGTCGAACTTTCGGTCCCAAACCGCTTTTTCCGGGACTGGCTGACCGAACACTTCATGGACGTCATCAAGGACTCGGTTTCGTCCGTATCCGGGGTGCCCATGACCGTCCGGTTCAGCATCGACAAGACTCCCGTACAGGCGAGACCCGACGTTTCAGATTCGGCGCAGGCCGACCGCCCGAAACCGGCCGAGCCCGCGATTCCTGTTAACCGGATTCACCCTTCGCTGAACCTGAATTACAACTTCGACCGTTTCGTCGTCGGGCCGAGCAACCAGTTTGCCCATGCCGCAGCGGTTGCCGTCGCGGAGGCGCCCGCAAAGAACTACAACCCGCTTTTCATCTACGGCGGTGTGGGCCTCGGCAAGACGCACCTCCTGAACGCCATCGGGCTTCACACCTTCAAGATCGACCCCTCGGCCAATATCCTCTACGTTTCAGCCGAGGAGTTCATGAACGAGATGATCAATTCGATCCGCTATGACAAGATGCAGCAATTCAGGGAAAAGTACCGCAATATCGACTCATTGCTCATTGATGACATACAGTTCATAGCCGGGAAGGAACGGACGCAGGAAGAGTTTTTCCACACGTTCAACACGCTGCACGACTCGGGCAAGCAGATCGTCGTCACGAGCGACAAGTTCCCCAAAGACATCCCGAACCTGGAGGGAAGGCTCCGCTCCCGGTTCGAGTGGGGCCTGATCGCCGACATCCAGCCCCCGGAAATCGAGACGAAGGTGGCCATTGTCGACAAGAAGGCCCAGGAAAACAACATCTCGCTCCCAAAAAATGTGGCCTACTACATTGCCTCGAAAGCGGAATCGAACATTCGGGAACTCGAGGGGTTCATCATCCGCATCGGGGCCTATGCGTCACTCACGGGACGGGAAATCGACATGGATCTCGTCAAGGAAGTGCTGAAAAAATTCTTCAAGCAGGGTGAAAAGCCGGAAGTGACCATCGACGAGATCATGAAGACGGTTGCTGCAAAATTCAACATCAGAATCGCGGACTTGAAATCTCATAAAAAGAACAAGAACCTGGTGATCCCGCGGCAGATTGCCATGTATCTTGCAAGAAGGCTCACCTCCCACTCGTTCCCTGACATCGGTGCCAAGATCGGCGGGAAAGATCACTCGACGGTCATCTATGCGAACAACAAGATAAAGGACCTGCTGGAGAAAGACCCGAAGATGGAGCTTGTCGTCAGGGAAATTGAAGAGAGTCTCAACAGGAGCTGACAGGGTTGCGAGGGGGATATCCACACCGTGAGGCAAGACATCTTGTCGACCGGGAAGAGGAAAGGGAGATATCCACATATGAACAGTCCCTATTATGATTAATCCTCTTACTCCTCTTTTTCTGTTTTATTAAAGAGAGTAAATAGGGCCTGTGAAACGTGGGGAGAGAGTTGGGAGAAGGGATGCCTTGAGCGGGGCCACTGCGAATAAAGTGACGGAAAGGATGCGGGCTTATGGAATTCAGTGTGAAGCGTGACGTTTTCCTGGGCGGTGTTCAGAGGACACTGGGTATTGTGGACAGGCGCACGTCGATGCCGGTACTGAACAATGTTCTGATCAGGGCAGAGTCGGAACGGATCCGCATCGTGGCGACGGACCGAGAAATCGGTCTCATTGCGGACTACGAGGCGGAGGTCATCCGGGAAGGGGAGATCACGCTTCCGGCCCGCAAGCTCTACGAGATGATTCGGGAAATTCAGGGAGAGCAGGTCCACTTCAAGAAGGAGGAGACGAACTGGGTGGCCATCAACTGCGGGAAGGTCAACTTCCGGGTCCCGGGCATACCGGCGGAGGAATTCCCGAAGATCGTGGACGATGAGGAGGTCGGGTTTATCCGGGTCGACGGCGCGATGCTCGGCGACATGATCAAGAAGACCTACTTTGCCATGTCCACCGACGAGTCCAGGGTCAATCTCAACGGCGTCTACCTCAAGGCGGAGAAGGAGCAGACGGGGGAGTTCATGATGCGCATGGTCGCGACCGACGGCCACCGGCTCTCCATCGCCGGCGCAAACCCCAAGGTCGAGCAGGTCATGGAGCTCGAAAGGGGAATGATCATCCCCCGAAAGGGGATCACGGAGATTCGCCGCCTCGTCGAGGACAGGGACGGGGCCGTCGAGATAGGGGCCCGGAAGGGCATGTGCGTGCTGAAGAAGGACGGCATTGTCCTGAAGGTCAGCCTCATCGATGCCGAATTCCCCGACTACAAGCGCGTCATCCCGAAGGACAAGGGGACCCAGGTGGAGCTCGACCGCGCGGCGGTCCTCCACGCGCTCAGGAGAATGAGCGTGATGGCCAGCGAACGCTACAACGGCGTTCGGATCAAGCTGCTGACGGACAAGATGGTCCTCAATTCCATCAACCCCGATGTCGGCGAGGCCAGCGAGGAGGTCGAAATCCAGTACCAGGAGGGCGACGTCGAGGTCGGCTTCAACGTCCGCTACCTGCTGGAGGCCATCGAGGCCGTCGACGAGGAGAGGTTCGTGCTTGAGATCCGAAGCGGTCTGAGGCCCGCCATGGTCAGGCCGGCCCAGGACAGCGGCTACATGTGCATCGTGATGCCGCTGAAGATTTAGCCGCAGGGCACGGGTGACAAGCCGCCGCTCAGGCAGGGGAGTCCAATCAAGAAGCCAGGAGTTGTGAAGAACCAACATGTCTGAAACCTACAGCGCTGACAGCATCAAGGTATTGAACGGTCTCGAGGCGGTCCGCAAGCGGCCCGCCATGTACATCGGCAGCACCGGCCGCGACGGTCTGCACCACCTGGTCTACGAGGTGGTGGACAACAGCGTCGACGAGGCCGTCGCGGGCTTCTGTGACACGATCGTCGTGAAGATCCGCGTCGACAACAGCATCCAGGTCGACGACAACGGCCGCGGCATCCCCGTGGACATGCACAAGACCGAGGGGGTCTCGGCCGCAGAGGTCGTCATGACGAAGCTGCACGCCGGCGGCAAGTTCGACCGCGAGACCTACAAGATCTCGGGCGGCCTGCACGGCGTCGGCGTCTCCGTGGTCAACGCCCTGTCGAGCCACCTCGAGCTGGAGGTGCGCCGCGACGGCAAGGTGTACCGCCAGTCCTACGAGCGCGGTGTCCCCACGGCGCCGCTCAAGGAAGTGGGCAAGACGAAGGGCAGGGGCACGACGGTCACCTTCACGCCCGACCCGGAGGTTTTCGAGGAGACGGAGTTCAGCTTCGACATCCTCTCGAACCGCATGCGGGAGCTCGCCTTCCTGAACAAGGGAATCCGCATCATCCTCATCGACGAGAGAAACGATGAGAAGGCCGAGTTCCACTACCAGGGCGGCATCGTCTCCTTCGTCGAGTTCATCAACAAGAACAAGGGCGTCCTGCACAAGAAGCCCATCTACATCGAGGGCGAAAAGGAGGACTGCATCGCCGAGGTCGCCATCCAGTACAACGACACCTACGGCGAGAACGTCTTTTCCTACGCCAACAGCATCAACACGACCGAGGGCGGCACCCACCTGAGCGGGTTCCGGTCCGCCCTGACGCGGGCGATCAACAACTACGCCATGCAGAACGGCTTCCTGAAAAACGGGAAGGACTCGATCAAGGGCGAGGACGTGCGTGAAGGCCTCGCCGCCGTCATCAGCGTCAAGATCCGCGAACCCCAGTTCGAGGGGCAGACGAAGACCAAGCTCGGAAACAGCGAGGTGAAGGGCCTCGTCGAGGGCATCGTCTACGACAAGCTCACCACCTACTTCGAGGAGCACCCGCCCGTGGCCAGGGCGATCATCGGCAAGGCCCTTGAAGCCTCGAGGGCCCGCGAGGCGGCCCGGCGCGCCAAGGAACTCACCCGGCGAAAGAGCGCCCTCGAGGTCTCGACCCTTCCCGGCAAGCTTGCCGACTGCCAGGAGAAGGACCCGGCCGCAAGCGAGCTCTACCTCGTCGAGGGAGACTCCGCGGGAGGCTCCGCCAAGCAGGGCCGCGACCGCCGCAACCAGGCCATCCTGCCCCTGCGCGGCAAGGTGCTCAACGTCGAGAAGGCCCGCTTCGACAAGATCCTGCAGAACGAGGAGATCAAGACCATCGTCACGGCGCTCGGCGTGGGGATCGGCGGCAGCGACGACGAGGACGACATCGACATCGAGAGGCTGCGCTACCACAAGGTCATCATCATGACCGACGCCGACGTCGACGGCTCGCACATCCGCACCCTGCTGCTCACCTTCTTCTTCCGCAAGATGCGGAAGCTCGTGGAGCGCGGCTATCTCTACATCGCCCAGCCGCCGCTGTACAAGATCGGCGACAAGAAGCGCGAGCTCTACATCAGCACCGACGAGGAGATGAGGAAATTCATCCTCGAGAACGGCGTGAGCCGTATCCGCGTGGGATCGGGCAACGGCAACGCCATCACGGGCAACCGGCTGGCCACCCTGATCCAGCGCGCCATGCGGCTCGACACGATCCTCCAGAAATTCGACAAGGAGGAAAAGAACCGGGACGTCATCCACGTGTTGGCGGCGGACCCTTCCTTCACGGCCGCCGACTTCGCCTCCGAGCAAGCCCTCGCGGCCGTCGGCAAGCGGGTGGCCAGGATTCTCGGGGAGCAGGTCGTGCAGGTCGGCACGGACTTCAACCTCGAACACGGGGGCTACAATCTGGTCTTCACGGTCCGGCGCGACGGCCTCGAGACGAACACGGTCATCGACAGCGATCTCTTCGCCTCGCCGAAGTTCATCGAGGCGAGAAACCTGCTCACGCAGCTCAAGGCCCTCGGGGAGCCGCCCTTCACGGTCTTCGTGGACGACGGCGAGGAGAAGGACAGCCGCAAGTTCGACAGCCTTCAGGCCCTCACGGAGTTCGTCATGAACCTAGGCAAGAAGGGCCTCACCATTCAGCGCTACAAGGGTCTCGGCGAGATGAACCCCGAGCAGCTCTGGGAGACCACCATGAACCCCGAGAAGCGGACCCTGCTGCAGGTGAAGGTGGAGGACGCCCTGGCGGCAGACGAGATCTTCACGACGCTGATGGGCGATCAGGTGGAGCCGCGCAAGGAGTTCATCTACCGCAACGCACAGTACGTCTCGAACCTGGACATCTGACGCCGCCTCGCGGCAGGCAACGGGCTTCAGGCGCCGGGCCCCGGGATGAGCAAGCCGAGGGACCGGAAGCCAGAATGCCGACACTTTCCGTCCCCCCGGGAAGGGGGGAATTTTGTTTCCCGAAGGAGAGTCGCTTTTCATGGAGCTCTATCAGAAGAACATCCCGGTGAACATCGAAGACGAGATGAAGAAGTCCTACATGGACTACGCCATGAGCGTCATCATCGGGCGGGCCATCCCGGACGTGCGCGACGGCCTCAAGCCCGTCCACCGGCGCGCGCTGTTCGCGATGC
Organism: Syntrophaceae bacterium; assembly: GCA_013177795.1. Lineage (NCBI taxonomy): Bacteria > Pseudomonadati > Thermodesulfobacteriota > Syntrophia > Syntrophales > Syntrophaceae > Syntrophaceae bacterium. Next base: position 332,012 of record JABLXY010000004.1, read on the forward strand.
ACGAGATGGGAAACCGGTGGAACCGGCCCTACCGGAAGTCGGCCCGCATCGTCGGCGACATCATCGGCAAGTACCACCCCCACGGAGATTCCGCGGCCTACGACACGATCGTGCGCATGGCACAGGACTTCTCGATGCGCTACCCGCTCATCGACGGCCAGGGCAACTTCGGCTCCGTCGACGGCGACCCGCCGGCGGCGATGCGGTACACGGAAATCCGGATGGCCCGGATCGCCGAGGAGCTCCTGGAGGACCTCGACAAGAACACCGTCGACTTCGTGCCCAACTACGACGGCTCCCTGGAAGAGCCCGTGGTGCTGCCCTCGCGGCTGCCGATGCTGCTCCTGAACGGAACCTCCGGGATCGCTGTCGGGGTCGCCACGAACATCCCGCCGCACAACCTGGGCGAGGTCGTCGACGGCACGGTGGCCCTCATCCGCAACCCCGACATCTCCGTCGAGGAGCTCATGCAGCACATCCAGGGACCCGACTTCCCCACGGCGGGCTTCATCAACGGCCGCGACGGGATCCTCTCGGCCTACCGGACGGGTCGCGGCACCGTGCGCATCCGCGCGCGGGCCATGGTCGAGCGGGCCCACCGCACCGAGCGCGAGAGCATCGTCATCACGCAGCTGCCCTACCTGGTCAACAAGGCGAGCCTCATCGAGAAGATCTCCGAGCTCGTCAAGGAGCGCAAGATCGAGGGCATCGCCGACCTGCGCGACGAGTCGGACCGCGACGGCATCCGCATTGTCATCGATCTCAAGCGCGACGAGGTCTCCGGCGTCATCCTCAACCAGCTCTTCAAGCACACCCAGATGGAGAGCACCTTCGGGATCAGCATGCTGGCCATCGACGCCGGGCAGCCGCGGGTCATGAACCTCAAGGAGATGCTCCAGCGCTTCGTCGATTTCCGGAAGACCGTCGTCACGCGCAGGACGATCTTCGAGCTCAACAAGGCCAGCGAGCGGGCCCATATCCTCGAGGGGCTCATCACGGCGCTGGACCACATCGACGCCGTCGTGGCCCTCATCAAGGCCTCCGAGGACCCGCAGGCGGCCGCGGCCGGCCTCATGTCGACCTTCGGCCTCTCCGAGGTGCAGGCCAAGGCGATTCTGGAGATGCGCCTGCAGCGACTCACGGGGCTCGAGCGCGGCAAGATCCTCGCGGAGCACGCCGAGCTCACACAGCTCATCGCGAAGCTCAAGGGGATCCTCGAGGATCCCCAGAAGGTCCTCGACATCATCGTGGAGGAGCTCCTGGACTCCAAGAAGCGTTTCGGCGACGAGCGCCGGACGGAAATCGTCGAGTCGACGGAGGACATCGACATCGAGGACCTGATCGTCGAGGAGGACATGGTCGTCACCGTGTCCCACCAGGGCTACATCAAGCGCAACGCCGCCAGCCTCTACCGGATCCAGCGCCGCGGCGGCAAGGGCAAGGTCGGGATGACCACGAAGGAGGAGGACTTCGTGGAGCACATCTTCATCGCCTCGACGCATCACTACATCCTCATCTTCACGAACCAGGGACGCGTCTACTGGCTCAAGGTCTACCAGATCCCCCAGGCGGGGCGCGCCGCCAAGGGGAAGGCGATCGTGAACCTCGTCAACATGAACCCCGGCGAGAAGGTGGCCGCCATTCTCCCCGTGCGCGACTTCGAGGACAACCGGTTCGTCGTCATGGCCACCAAGAAGGGCATCATCAAGAAGACGGAGCTTGCGGCCTTCTCCAACCCGCGCACCGGGGGCATCATCGCGATCAACGTCGAGGCCGGCGACGAACTCATGGACGTCAAGCAGACCAACGGATCCCAGGAGATCTTCCTCGGGACCCGCAAGGGCATGGCCATCCGCTTCAAGGAGGACGACGTCCGCCCCATGGGCCGCACGGCCACGGGCGTCATCGGGATCCGGATGGACGACGACGACTACGTGGTGGGCATGGAAATCCTCACCGAGGGCAATTCCATCATGACCGTCTCCGAGCGCGGCTTCGGCAAGCGCACCGAGATCGAGGAGTACCGCCTCCAGAGCCGGGGCGGCAAGGGAATCCTGAATCTCAAGACCACCCCGCGGATCGGCCTCGTCTCGGGCATCCGCCAGGTGACGGGCAACGAGGACCTGATGCTCATCAGCGACTCGGGGAACATCATCCGAATCCGCGTCGACGAGGTCCCCGTGCTGCACCGCGTGACCCAGGGCGTGAAGCTCATCGACCTCGAGGAGGGCGAGAACTTCTCCGGCATCGCCCGGGTGGAGCGCGAGAGCGACGCCCGCGGCGGGGATGACTCCGCCGAGGGGGAAACGCTGTTCGACGCGGAGGACGACGGACGGGAGGCCTGATCCCGCGCACCGGGGCGCCTGCGCTTTCCGCCAGGAGTGAACGACGATGGATTTCAAATATCTGCAGGAGTTTTTCTGGCCCGCCGTCAAGGACCTGGAGTCGGCGAAAAAGGCCGCCGAGCAGGGCTTCCTGGCGGCCGTCCTGTACCTGATTCTTTCCTTCGGGGCCGTGCTGACATCGCAGCCGCAGAAGCTGCTGGACGTTGTCGTCGTCGCGATCTGCGGCTACCTTGCGAAAAGGAAGCAGTCCCGCTTCGCAGCGGTCATCGGGGCCCTCATGATGGCGCCGGAGGTCCTCTTCTCCCTGCAGGGCGGAGACCTGCTGCGCATACTGACGGCGGGGATCCTGCTGCTGCTGTTCGTCAACGCCGTCCGGGGGACGTTTATGTACCAGCGGTTTGCGAAGGCGGGGCCACCGCAGCCGACGGTCGAGATCATCCCGCCGGGTCCTGCCGACGGTCCCCGGGAGCAGACAGACGATGTGCAAAAGGGCGCTGGAGGGAAAGGGGCGGGACCGGGAAGGGATCCGAACGGATGAAATCAGGTTGCCGGCCGGTGAACGGACGGCAGGCCGGAAAGGAGACCGCCATGTCGGAAAAGGAGACCTGTTCCAAGTGCAGCAGCAAGGACGATCTGAAAGCCTGTTATTCCTGCGCGAAAAAGGTCTGCAAGGACCATCGCAAGTTCGTCAGCGCCCATTACTACTGCACGGACTGTGCGCCCGACAACTGATCGATTGAACGGGCTTTCCCATTCCGCGGCAGATTCCCTGCCGGCCTTATCGTCCGACAGCGGATCGCTCTCACCTCCTCGATGATCTCCTTTCCCGGCGGGCCCGGTTTGCCGTCGAAAAGCCCGTGCCTCAAGCAGGACCGCGGATTTGACCGCCGCCCGGTTCAAGAGGGTTCGTGTGCCGCTGCGTCCCGGCGGGAAGGCTTCAGCCGATCCGAGGCTCCCGCGGGGAGACCCGGCGGTATCCGTCCCCGCTATCTGCCCATGCCGTGACTCGGCGCCGTCGGGGCCGCGGCGGGCGGCTGGCTGACCCATGATGTCGTGTCGATCGTGAAGGCGCGGCCCGTGTAGATCAGGTAGCTGCGGTCGAACTCCAGCGCCTTGAGGTTCCCCGCGAACCTCGGTTTTGCAAGGATCAGGAACTGCATCGGCCTCTGGAAGCTGAAGATGAGCCCCACGTATGGGTTGCCGGCGTAAGGCCCGAAGACCCCCTGGACGGACCGGTCCGACGCGGGGAGCTTCTCGAACCGCACCGTGTTGTAGCCTTTCCGGAACGTCATGGACGACGGGATGACGATCCTCTCCATGTCCAGCACGGGCGCGATGGCGGGGGACGCCTCGCTCACCTGCACGACGTCCGGGTTGACCCGGGCGGTGTAGCCGATCTTGAGTTTCCTGATGAAATAGGTGCCGGCCTTCTTGACTTTCGCTGAGAACCGGCCCTGCCGGTCCGTGGAGGTGTCCGCTACGACCTGCCCGCCTTCGTCCGTTATGGAGATGCTCACGCCCTCCAGCCCCTCTCCCGAGGGAATCTCCCGTACCGTGCCGTCGATCGAGAACTCCGTCACCGGCGGCGGAACGGGCCCGTCCGGTCCGTACTTGATCAGGACGGCATCGATCGAACCGTTGCCTTGCCCGGCCAGGGTTCCCTCTGTGGCGCCGGCCAGATAAACGTTACCCGAGCCGTCGACGGCTGCCGCGTAAGACCAGTCCTGCATCGGAGAACCCAGCTGCCGGGTGAAGACCCTGCGGCCGTCCTCCGATGCAAGGCGGGTGAGGAAGATATCGTAGTTGCCGAGGGGCCGCTGCCCTTCGAGGCCATGACCGGAGGAGGGGTGGCCCGTGATGCCGGTGACGTAAATGCTGTTTTCCGCGTCGAAGGCGACCCCGTAGGCGCAATCATTCGAATCCGTTCCGTACTGGACGGACCAAAGCTTCGTCAGCCCCGACGTGAACTTCATGACGACGATATCCTCTCCTCCCGACCAGGCGTTTCCGTCGAAGGATCCCAGAGTCGAGCCTGCAACGGCGACGTTGCCCCGGCTGTCCACGGCGATCGCCCTGCCGACAACGCTTTCACTGCCGGCCCTGGGCCCGGCGAGAACGGCGGTTCTCCACCTCTCGAGCCATATGTCGAACTTGGCGACAAACATCGACGCGCTGTCCGCTCCTTGGGCGATACCCGTCACGAACAGATAATCGTTCGACGTGCTGACGTCGACGGCAACCCCGTAGGCGGAGGTACCGTTCGGATGAGACGCGATGCTGAATTGGGGAATGGTCGGCCAAAGAAGACCCGTGCCGTCAAACCGCGCAATAAAGGCATCGCGACCGTTGTCCGGGGTCGACGTTCCGTCGAGGGATCCTGCCGTCGATCCCACGATGTAGACGAGGCCGCTGCGATCGACCGCCACACCGTTGGCGAAGTCATCTTCCGAAGAACCGACCTGCCGGACCCACTGGACCGAACCGCTCTCGTGAATCTTTGCCAGGAATGCGTCCGCGTCGGATTCTCCGGCGGTTCTCGGCCGGCCGGCGTTGGGAATGCTTCCGCGCGTCCACCCTGCGACGTACACCGATGTGACGCCCCTGAGGTTGTTTACGGCAATCGCCGTGACGACATCATCCGCCGCTGACCCGAACTGGACGACCCAGAGGATCTCGCCGTCCGCATTGAGCTTGGCCAGGAAGGCATCAGAACCGCCCTTATTCGTGTTTGCGGTTCCGTCGGGAGCGGTGCCGATTGCGCCGTGGGTTGTGCCTGCCACGAAGACATTGCCGAGGCCGTCTGCGCCGGCTCCCTTGATGTAATCAATCTGGGCAGAGCCGAACTGCCTGATAGACAGCGGGGCGCTCTGCGCGTGAGCGGACAATGCGGCGAAAAGTGACAGCAGAGTGACGGCGAGGACGAGACAGCGGGTTTTCATGGCTTCCCTCCAGAGTTGCCCGGCGGCTCCGTGTCGAGCACGTGCGCGGGTGATCTTGACGGGAACGGGGCAGTCGCGAACTGATGGGATTTGCAGGGCGGGGTGCCTCAGGCAGCCCCCCGGGACCGGGAGCCCCGGATCCGGAGGGCGCTTGGCTCGCCTGGCAGCCCTGCCGCCCTATCCCGCGAGCCCGCGGGACGTAGGCCATAGGCTTTGCGTCCCATCCTTTCGGACGGTTTGCCCTTTTCAGGCGCGTCAATTCCTTCGTCTCCTCCATCGGCAGGCATGGGGCGAAACTTTAGCAGATCCCGCGAAACCCGTTGCCGAGTGTGGTACGGTTATTGCTATTCTGCACGGTGTGGACGCTGCGGCGACAGCCGGAACGAGCCCGATTGGTCGCAGTGCGCTTTGACCGGCAACGAGGCACCGATTCCTTGAGTTTGAGACCCCGGCTGGGCCATTCCAATCGCGGGAGGCAGTAGGGATATGAACCTGAGAGAATCGACGGCTGCACGATCTCCGATCGCAAGGGGAGGAGTCATGGTCCAAAGGCCCAAAGTGCTCATGATCGACGACAACAAGGAAATCTGCCGTCTGATGAAGGAATACCTCGAAAAGACGGGGAAATACGAAGTGACGACGTTCACCGACGCAAGGATGGGGGTCCGTTACGCCCAGATCGAAAGGCCCGACGTGATCCTGCTGGACCTCATGATGCCCGACATGGACGGCACGGAAGCCGCCGAATGCCTCCTCGACGACGAGGGGACCCGGAACATCCCTCTCATTTTTATCACGGCGGCGATCAAGAAGGACGAGGCGGAGGAGCGCTTGGGACAGATTCACGGCCACCCGATCCTTGCCAAGCCCGTCACCCCCGTCGAGGTCATGAACGAGATCGACAAAGTCCTCGCCCTGGCCTGAGGGCCGCCTCCGGCAGAAAAAAAGGCAGAGCCTCTCTCGGGGCGCTGCCTTTTTTTGTCCCTCTGCCTTCGCCGTTCAGCTCTTCATGGCCGCCACGGCATCCTCGAGGCTGATGACCCCCTGGAGCATCTTGTTGATCGCATCCTGCTTCAGGGGCCGGAAGCTGCCGTCCCGCTCCCCGGCGGCCCGGATCCCGGCCGCGTCGGCGCCCTTGAGGATCAGCTCCTGCAGCCCGTTGTGGTTGAAGAGGATCTCGAAGAGGGCCGTTCGGCCCTTGTAGCCCGAGTTCCTGCAGGCCGGGCATCCAGTCCCCCGGAAGAAACGCCCGCCCGCCAGCGACTCGAGACCCACGGAGGCCAGGACCTGCTCGGAGGGTTCGTAGGGCTCCCGGCAGGCGGGGCAGATCGTTCGCACAAGTCGCTGGGCGATTGACGCCGAGAGGGCCGCCGCCGCGGGGAACCGCTCCACGCCCAACTCGATGAGGCGGGCGACGGCGCCCGCCGCATCCGGCGCCTGCAGGGTGCTGAGGAACCGGTGGTTCGAGATGGCCGCCTGGACGGCCAGCACTGCCGACTCGCCGTCCCGGATCTCCTCCAGGTAGACCACGTCGGGCTCCTGTTTCAGGATGAGCCGCAGGCTCGCCGCCAGGGTCACGCCGGCGGAGCGGTTGAATTCGATCTGCGTCACGCCGGCCAGCGGGTACTTGACGGGATCTTCCAGCGTGACGATCTCGGCCTCGGCCTTCGCCAACCGCCGGAGCATGGCGTACAGGGTGGTGCTCTTGCCGCTCCCCTCGGGGCCCGACACGAGAATCAGCCCCTGCCGCTTTTCCAGGATCTCATTCAGGCCGTCGAGGTCCTTCGGTGCGAGGCCCAGCTGCTCCAGGCCGATGGAATTCGTGCTGAGATCCGTCAGGTGCAGGATGAGACTCTCTCCGTGAATGCTCGGGATCGAGGAGACGACCACGCTGATGTCCCGGTCCCCGACCCGTTCGATGTAGCGCCCTTCCTGGGGTACCCCGCGCACGCTGCCGTCGATGTTCGCGAGATCCTTGACCCAGCTGATCACGGGGATCGACATCGATTTCGGCAGATCCGGCAGATCGTGGGTCGTCCCGTTGACGCGGAAGCGGACGCGGACGTTCTTCGTCTGCGGGGTGATGTGGATGTCCGTGGCGCCCTCGCGCACGGCCTGCGCGAGCAGCGTCTCGAGGAACCGGCCGGCCGGGTCGCCGTTTTCCGGCGCCGGCGGCGCCTGGGGGCGCGCCGGTTCGGCTGCCGGCTGCCGGGGGGCCTCGGAGGAGTAGCTGCCGGCAGGCATGTCGTAGATGAGCCCCATGAGCCTGTCGAACTCGCGCTCCGTGCAGATCACGGGCGCCACCCCTTCCTCCGACTGCATCCGGAGCAGGTCGAGGGCATAGCGGTTGGTGGGGTCCGGCATGGCCACAACGAGGCGGTTCGCGGTCTTCTTCAGCGGCGCGGCCTGATACTTCCGCGCGAAGTCCATCGGGATGAGCCTCGAGAGGCTCAGATCGACGGGGTACTTGTCGGGTGCGTATCGCTCGATCCGGAGCTGGCGGCTCAGGATGTCGACGATCTGCGAGTCGCGGAGGAACCCCTGCTGGACGAGGAGCTTGCCGAGCCGAAGCCCCGTGTAGCGCTGGGCCGCAAGGGCCTCCTCGAGCTGCATCTCGTCGAGCAGCCTCGCCTCCAGGAGCAGCTCGCCCAACTTCTTCCACTGCCCGTCGACGACCGCCAGGTCCGTCGGGCCGGTCTTCGAGGCCTCGAGCTCGGTGATGAACTCGGGAAAATCGCTCTCCGTCAGGGTCTGTTCCTTGGCCACCGATGCGGCCCGCAGGAGGAGCTTTTCCAGTTCCGCGACGTTGCCGGGCCAGGTGTACTCGAGGAACCGGTCCATCACCTCGCGGCTGACACCGTGAAGGCCCTTCCGGAACTCCTGGTTGATGAGCTGGATGAAGTAATCCACGAGAAGCGGGATGTCCTCCCTGCGCTCCCGCAGCGGCGGCACGTAGAGGGTGACCACGTTGAGCCGGTAGTAGAGATCGTCGCGGAAGGTGCCCTCCTTGATCATCCCCCGGATGTCCCTGTCGGTGGCTGCGATGACCCGTGCCGTCAGCGGGATCTTCTCGCGGCCCCCGATGCGCTGGAACTCGCCCGTCTCGAGGACCCGCAGCAGGCGCGCCTGGAGATTCAGGGGCAGCGCCGAGACCTGGTGCAGGAAGAGGGTGCCGTTGCCGGCTTCCTCGAATTTGCCCGTCTTGCGTGTCGTGGCCCCCGTGTAGGACCCCTTTTCGTAACCGAACAGCTCCGCCTCCAGGACCTGCTCCGGGACGCCCTCGCAGTTGACGATCACGAAGGGTTCGTTTTTCGCCGTGAAGTTGTGGAACGTCTTGGCCAGGAGCGACTTGCCCGTCCCCGGCTCGCCCAGGATGAGCACGGTGCGGTCCTCGGGCCTGATCATCATGATCTGGTTGAAGAGGATCCGGATTCGTTTGCCCTGGCCGATGAATTCCGGAAAGAGCGCCTTGCCCTCCACCTTGCTCAGCAGATCGCTCACCTGCTCGAAGACGGCGTTGAACTCCTTCAGGTCGTCACCCTTGCCCTTCTGCTTTTTCGCGGAGGACTGTCTCGACACGGCGGGAATGGCTTTCATCCTGGCGATGAAGTTCTTCATGGGCTTCAGGAGCAGCCACGTGATGAGCAGCGCGCACAGGAAGGAAAAGGCCCCGATCCCCACGCCCCACCACTTCAGGTAGAGGTCCGGGTCGGGGATGAGGTTCGTGTACCGCAGGATCTGGTGGGTCGTGATGACCGACAGCAGGGCGATCCCGCCGAAGATGATCGGCACGAGGATGTAGAGACTGACGTTGAAGCGAGGGTGTTTCATGGCATTCTCACCTTCTTGGGCATGGCGTCCGGCTGACCGGGTCCCCCGGGCCTGCCGCCCGAACGAAAGAGCACAGAGAGCGGCAACGGCTTCCGTAGGATGGCCCCGGGGACGGCCTGGCCGCCGGTCCCCCCTGTTCGAGTGCAGTTGACGATAACAGACCCTCTCGGTTTTTCAATACGGCGCCAGTATGATTTCGTCCTACGAGAATAGTATGACCTCATCCGCTCACGGACTCGTTTTCCCTCGAACGAAGTGTGTCGCAGGGTTACCGATCGGAGTTCGCAACGAGAGGTGCAGAGAATGCCCGGTATTGCGCTCGAGGAGCGAGCCTGTCATTCATGGTGAGAGATACTGCACGAAATGTACCAGAAACCGACTGTTTTCACAAGGATGGATTGGGCTGCCCCTCTTCGGACAACTTCACGGCCCGGCCGGCAAGCCTGACGGTGCCGGCTTGCCAGCGGAGATTTCCCGCCGCATCCGTCGCGCGCTCGTGACGGACCTCCACGACGGCGTCGGCCCCCAGGGCAAGGGCGCGCTTGAGAAGGAGAATGAGGGCCCTCTTTTCGGCGACCCCGAGAAAGCCTGCTCCCGCCGAGCCCTCGGCACTGACCGGGCCGAGATCCTCGGCGATTTTACGACCGGGAGCCGTCGCCGACGGGAAGACGGCGATCCTCTGCCGGAGGGACTCCAGCTCCGTCGCGATCGCAGCCAGGGCAGCCTGCCGCTCACGGCGCTTTCGAATTTCCCGGATGACCAGGGCGTAGACCAGCAGGAAGGGGATCGCCACGACGAGTGCCGGTCCGGCGAAACCGAGAATCGCATCGAGACTCATGGTCAAGGCCCCCCTTCGGCCGGGGATCAGCTTTCCGTGCCGTTCTTCTTCCCCTTCGAGTCCTTTCGGTTCATCATGTCGCCAAGGGAGCCGAACCCCTTGGTTCCCTTTTGCTGCAGGAAGGGGCGGTAGGAGTCTTCCTGCTCCTCCTCGGGCAACACCGGCGCAAGCGACAGCCGCCGTTTTGCCCGGTCGGAGGATTCCACCACGACCTCGATCGTGTCCCCCTGGACGAGGACCTCCCGCGGATGGCGGATCTTCTTGCCCCGCGACAGGCGGGAGATGGGGATCAGCCCGTCCACACCGGGCTCGAGGGTGATGAAGGCCCCGAAGTCCGCGAGCCTCGCAACGGTCCCCTGGTGGCGGGAGCCTTGCGGATAGCGGGTCTCCACGTTTTCCCACGGGTCCGGCAGGGTTCCCTTGACGCTCAGGGTGATGCGGTCTTTCGCCCAGTCGATGTTGAGGATGACCGCCTCGATGGACTGGCCGACGGTGAAGCGGTCACGGATATCTTCCACGCGGCCCCAGCCGACCTCGGATATGGGCAACAGGGCCTCGATGCCGCCGATGTCGACAAAGGCGCCGAAGTCCCTCAGGGACTTCACGGTGCCCGTGACCATCATCCCCTCGCGGAGCGTTCCCCTGACGGCGTCCTTTCTCTTGCGCTCTTCCTCTTCGAGGATCCTGCGCCTCGAGAGGATGAGCCGCCGCCCCCTTTCGCCGTACTCGATGATGATGAACGGCAGGCGCTGCCCGATGAGGGCCGCCGCCGTCTCCCCGCGGGGGATGCCCGCCTGTGAAAAGGGGCAGAACGCCCGGTAGGTTCCCGCGATGCGGACCTCGAGCCCGCCCTTGACCTCCTTCTCCACGATGCCCTCGACGGGGATTGCATTCCGCCAGGCCTCTTCGAGGAACTGACGGGCGGCATCCCCCGAAACCCTCGTCGTGAAGACCCTCTCGCCCTGCCTCGACGTGAGGTAGTAGACCTTGACGGTATCGCCTTCCTTGACCGTCAGCTGCCCTTCCCTGTCGAGAAATTCGTTGCGCTCGACGATCCCCTCGGTCTTGCCGCCGAGGTCGATGAAAACCCAGTCCGACGTGATCTTGGCGATCACCGCTTCCACGCTCTGCCCCTGTTTGAGCCGGAGCGGCTTGCGCTCGGAGGCCTCCAGGAGTTCAGCGAAACTCTTTTCCTCTTCCATGGTCTTGTTTCCGTCCAGTCGTTATTTTCCGCCCCCCCCCGCCTTGCCGCAGGGGCTGGCGTCCGTGCAGGGGTCTACGTATAGTCTGACTCGCCCCATTTGTCAAACGTTCACTGCGAAGCCCGGATCCCCTGGAAATTCAGCTTGAACAGGCGACGGATTAAGGTTAAGGATGGTTCGGGCCGATTACACGGGAAGGCCCCTCCCGGTGCGTCCGGCGGACACGGCCCGAAGAAGAAAGAAGGAGACATCTGCATGAGACAACCCCTCCGTCACTTGATGCCTTTATGCGCAGCCATATTATTGTTCGTGGCGCTGGCCGCCGGCCTGTCCGGCGCCGCGACACTTTACCGCTGGGTTGACGACAAGGGGGTGGTTCATGTCTCCGAGAACCCGCCCGAGGGAAAGGTGAACGTTGCCCAGGCCGTCGTCGGGGAGGATCCTGCGAAAGAGCCGGCGGCCGGGCCTTCCACGGAAAAAAGAGAATTCCGGGTGCGTCCCGGCGAGGTCACCATCTACACGACGCCCACCTGCCCGTGGTGCCACAGGGCGAAGGCGTGGTTCCGGGACAAGAGAATCCGCTATCGAGAAATCGACGTCACCACCGATCGCCAGGGACTTGACGAGATGGTGAAAATCTCCGGCCAGACCGGGGTGCCCGTGATCGTCGTCGGCGACGAGGTGATCGTCGGGTTCAACCAGAACCGGCTCAAGGAAATCTTCAGGGAATGAGGGGGAAGATTCCCTGCATCGATCACCCCCCTGCAGCCGGAAGGGCCAAAGGCCCTTCCGGCTGTTTTTCGTTGACTTGCCCGATGCGCCGCGTTTAAAATTAAGCATACCGGTTTTACGACTACCGCATTCTCCGCTTCCGACTCGCGTTCTCCATCGGGCGCTCCATTCCCGGCATTCTCCATTTGCTCGTCCGCGTCGCATCAGGTCAACGCTCCAGCAAACCGATCCCCGCCACCGGGCAACAGAATCCAGACAGCCGTCACCGCCGCGAGCCCGCAACGGGGAAAAGTCCACAACGGGAGGTGGTCATATGCTGTTCATGATGATTTGCACCTGGGATCCGCAAGACGAACGGGAGGTCAGGACCAAACGGGCAAACTGGGAGTGGCCGAAGGAGGTGCGGGTGATCTCGGAGTTCTATGATCTCCAGGGATGCCGGACCATCTACGTGGTCGACTGCGACGCCGCCGGGCTCATCGCCTGCCGTGCAGCCTGGATCAATCTGCTGATGTTCGAGATCTTCCCCGTGTGGCCCCTCGGGGCGACCAAGGAGCTGGTGAAGAAACAGGGGGCGTAGAGACGCAGACGCCCGCCTTGAAAGGAGGTACGGACTATGGGAAATCTGGAACTGACGACTGATGAGGAAAAGGAGCTTCTGTCCTTCATCGAGAGATACTATCACGACCTTCGCGTCGAGATCGCAAACACCGACGACCGGGAGTTCCGCCGCAGCCTGAAGCACAAGGAGGCCGTCATTCGGACTATCCTGGACCGCATGAAGGCCAAGACCCTCTGAGCGTCTCTGTCCAGCGAAAAAACCCCGTTTCTCAACGGGGTTTTTTAGCAGGGGGGGAGGGAGACGACCCGTTGCGGGTCGCCTCCCTGGAGGAGATCGTTGATTTCTTGTTTCCTTTTTTCGCCTTTTTCGGTTTCCTATTTCACTCGCGCTGTCAAGCGAGTTGCTCTTGTAATTTGCACCTACTGTGCCATCATCCGAAATGTGTACAACATCATGAAATTGTGCGACTTTTAATTTATCGACGCCCGCCTTGCCGGCAATAAATGTCGAATCCAAAAGGGGCCGTGAGAGAAAGATCGCCCTTCTCGCCCGCTGATTTTAAGGAAATAACCCATTATCGACAAAAATGACGAAGCCGGACAAGGCTACACAAAGGACGGAAACCGGCGCCCCCGTCGTTGACAGATCCCTGTCTTGCGCACTAAGATGACATATGTACAAAACCTTTGATCACACGGCCGATCTCGGCCTCATCGTGGCGGGGAAAAGCAGGGAGGATCTCTACGCAAACGCCGCGTTTGCCGTGTTTGACATCATCACGGACCTCGGGCTCGTCGAAGCACGCGAGACCCGGCGCATTCTTGTCGAGGGGGACGGCCCCGAGGACCTGCTGATCAACTATCTCCGTGAAATCCTTTACCTCTACAACGGCGAACGCTGGCTCCTGAAGGAGATCCGCGTGAACCGGGTGGATGACCATGTGCTCGAGGCCGAGGCCCGCGGGGAGCCCCTCGACGGGCGCAAGCATGAAATCCGAAAGGAAATCAAGGCGGTAACCTATCACCAGGCCCAGGTTCGGCAGACGACAGGGGGCTGGGAGGCAAGGGTGATCTTCGATGTCTGATGTGAAGCTGCGCCGTCTCGACGAATTCCGGTGGGAAGTTCCGCAGGAGGGCGCCATGCGCGTCCCGGGGATCATCTACGCCAGCGACAGGCTCATGAAGGCCATGGGGCAGGACGAAAGCCCGAAGCAGGTGGCCAACGTGGCCCAGCTGCCGGGGATCGTGAAGCACTCGCTTGCCATGCCGGACATGCACTGGGGCTACGGCTTCCCCATCGGGGGGGTGGCCGCGTTCGATCTCGAGGGCGGCGTCATCTCTCCCGGGGGCGTGGGGTACGACATCAACTGCGGCTGCCGGCTGATGATGACAAACCTTCGCGCCGAGGAGATCCGCCCGCAGATCGCAAAGATCGTCACGGCCCTCTTCCATCACGTCCCCTCCGGCGTGGGCTCGAAGGGGGCCCTGAAGCTGCCCCGCAGCGAGGAAAAGAACGTCCTCGTCGAGGGGGCCCGCTGGGCCGTGAAAAACGGCTACGGATCCCCCGGCGACCTGGAATCCATCGAGGACGGGGGCTGCCTGGCCGGCGCCGATCCCGAGTGCGTAAGCGACCGGGCCCTCGAGCGGGGCAAGGACCAGGTGGGGACCCTGGGTTCGGGGAACCATTTTCTCGAGGTGGAGATCGTCGAAGAGATCTTCGACAGGGATGTGGCCGCCGCCCTCGGGATCGAAGAGGGCCGGGTGGCCGTGATGATCCACAGCGGCTCCCGCGGCCTCGGGCACCAGGTGTGCGACGACTACCTGGCGAGGCTGGTGAAGCATGTCGACAAGATCGGCATCAGCCTGCCCGACCGGCAGCTGGCCTGCGCCTACATCCAGTCCCCGGAGGGCCGGCAATACCTTTCGGCCATGGCATGCGCGGCCAATTACGCCTGGGCCAACCGGCAGATGCTCATGCACTGGACGGGCGAGGCCCTCGAGCGCGCCCTGGGGATGAGCCCGCGCGACCTCGGCATGCGGCTCGTCTACGATGTCTGCCACAACATCGCCAAGATCGAGGAGCACGTCGTCGACGGGAAGAAGGTCAGGCTGTGTGTCCACCGCAAGGGGGCGACACGCGCCTTCCCGCCGGGGCACCCGGCTCTCGCGTCGAAATTCCAAAAAACGGGCCAGCCCGTTCTGATCCCCGGCGACATGGGCACGGGCTCCTACGTGCTCGTGGGCACCGAGAGGGCCATGGGGGAAACCTTCGGCAGCACCTGCCACGGGGCGGGACGCGTGCTGAGCCGCGCGGCGGCCATCAAGGCAAGCAAGGGCCGGGCGATCCGCCGGGAGATGGAGGACCGCGGCGTCCTCGTCATGGCCGCCGCCAAGGGCACCCTGGCCGAGGAGATCCCCGAGGCCTACAAGGACATCGACGAGGTCATCAACGTCGTCCACGGCGCCGGGCTTTCGAGGAAGGTTGCCCGGCTCAGGGCGATCGGCTGCATCAAGGGATGAAGGCCTGCTGCTTTGCCTTCCGTTTTACACGATCGGATATCCCATTCAACAGGGTCCCTGCTTTCGGCGACGGAGATCGTGCGGGTAAGTCCCCGCGCTCTTCGGCCGCGAGGACCGTCGTACAGGACCCCCCCGTGGGCGGCGCCCTCAGCGAGCAGGGTCTGCCGGATTTCCTCGGAGGCGCCCCTCATCGGGCTCACGCACCCCGCGGCTTGCGTACTGCTGCACGATGACCCCTGCGACGATGAGGACGAGCCCGACCACCGTGGAGGGCAGGATCTCCTCGCCGACGATGAAATGGATGAGGAAGAGGGACAGGAAGGGCGCGGCGTAGACGAGGTTGCTCACCTGCACCGTCGTGCGCGATAGCTGCAGGGCCTTGAGCCAGCTGACGAAGGTGATCCCCATTTCGAACAGGCCGATCCAGAGAACCCCCAGGAGGCCCGCCGGCGGCGGGATCCGGAGATCCCCGAAGAGAAGCACCGCAACGAGGGTGAAGACCGAACCGAAGACGAAGTTGA